>PLYQ01000271.1 GCA_003153415.1 Rhodospirillales bacterium
CCTTGGCGGCTAGTACGATGACGGTGATTGACATTGCTTCATCACCGGTGATGACAGGGCGTCGTGATGATTGACCAAAATCAAAGGTCGATCGCCGGATCGCGGCTAGCCTGTCCGTTTCACGACCACCAAGGGGCACCATGTCCAAAAAAAACGGCACGGAAAAACTCAAACGCAAGATCTACGAAAAGGAGCTCGGGGAGCTCCAGGTCGAGCTTTGTCGCCTGCAGGACTGGATCAAGGTGACCGGCGAACGCGTGATCGTCGTGCTCGAGGGTCGCGANNGGCGGGCAAGGGCGGCACGATCAAGGCCATCACCGAACGAGTCAGTCCTCGGGTATTTCGCGTCGTAGCGCTGCCCGCGCCGTCCGACCGCGAGAAGACGCAGATGTACATCCAGCGCTACGTCGAGAAGTTTCCGGCCGGCGGCGAGATCGTGATCTTCGATCGCAGCTGGTACAACCGGGCCGGCGTCGAATACGTGATGGGCTTCTGCACTCCCGAGCAGCATCAGCGCTTCCTCGAGCTCTGTCCCCTCGTCGAGAAATTCGCGATCGACGGGGGAATGCGGCTGATCAAGATCTGGCTCGAGGTGGGGCAGGAGGAGCAGGAGAGACGTTTCAAGGCGCGGATCGACGATCCGATCCGCCAGTGGAAGCTGAGTCCGATGGACGTCGAGTCCTACTCGCGCTGGTACGACTATTCCAGGGCGCGCGACCTGATGTTCGAGTACTCCGACTCCGAGCACGCGCCTTGGCACATCGTCCACTCGGACGACAAGAAGCGTGCGCGGTTGAACGTGATTTCGCACATCCTTTCGCAGATACCCTACAAAAAGGTCGATCGCGCCAAAGTGAAGCTGCCGTCGCGCTCCGAAAAGCGGAAGTATGACGACAAGGCATCGATCGCCGGCCGTCGCCTCGTGGCGCAAAAATACTAGGCACGGCGAACCTCCCCGATGCGCCTGCCATCGAAACTGCCCATCGCCGCCTGGATCAGCGGCTACTCGTTCAGCCGCCTCGGGCCGGATGCGATCGCGGGTCTGTCGCTGGCCGCTTTCGTCATCCCCGAGTCACTGGCCTACGCCACGCTGGCGGGTCTTCCGCCGGTGTCCGGCCTCTACTGCTACCTCGCCGCTGGCCTTGCCTACGCCGCCTTCGGCACCAGCCGGCAACTCGCCGTCGGGCCGACCTCGGCGTTGGCCTTGGCCGTGGCGGCCGGCATTGCGCTCCTCGACGCGGGAGATCCGGCACGGGCGGCGGCGCTGGGCGCGGGCATCGCCCTGATGGTCGGCGTGATCGCGATCGGCGGCCGCTTCCTGGGCCTTGCCAACCTGGCCTACTTCTTCTCCGACTCAGTGCTGACCGGCTTCAAGACGGGAGCGGCTTTCTACATCGCCTCGACGCAGCTTCCGAAGCTTCTGGGGGTCGACGGCCATGCCGGTAACTTCTTCGAGCGCGTGATCGAGGTGGCGGGACTCCTACCCCAGGCCTCCCTACCCGCCCTGATTATCGGCGCGGCCGCGATCGTGCTGTTCCTCGGTTTCGAACGGCTGGCGCCGGGGCGGCCGACCACCCTCATCGTCGTGGGAATCGCGATCGCGGCGACTGCGCTTCTCGATCTCGGCAGGACTGGCTTGAAGCTGGTGGGCGAGCTGCCCCAGGGCCTGCCGGTACCGACGCTGCCCGCCATCTCGGCGACGGATCTCGGTGCACTCGTGCCCACGGCATTCGCCTGCTTGCTGCTCGCCTACAGCGAGGCGATTTCCGTGGCGAGAAGCTTTGCCCAGAAGTACGGTTACGAGATCGACCCGCAACAGGAACTCACCGCGCTCGGCGTCGCCAATGTGGCAACGTCGCTGACCCGCGGCTTTCCGGTATCGGGCGGGATGTCGCAGACCGCGGTCAACGACATGAACGGCGCCACTTCGCCCGCGTCTCTCGTTGTGGCGTCGGCTGCGGTGGCGCTGACCTTGATGTTCTTCACCGGCCTTTTCAGGAACCTGCCGGAACCGGTACTGGGGGCGATCATCCTGATGGCCGCAAAGCACCTGATAAAACTCGATGAGCTGCGCGCACTGAAGGAGGCATCCGGCGTGGAATTCCTGATCGCCCTGACAGCCCTGATTGGTGTGCTGACATTTGGTCCGCTGAACGGGTTGTTGCTGGCGGCCGTCGGCGCGCTCGTCATGCTGGTGGCGCGCGCCTCGCGGCCCACCATCGCCGTTCTGGCGCGCGATCCGGCGAGCGGCCGCTACGTCGACCACGACAGGCACGCTACTGCGAGCAGCACCCCGTCGGTGCTGGTGCTACGCAGCGCTGGGGCATGGGTCTATTTCAACGCCGAGCAGATCCGCCGGCAGTTCCTCGAGCTGGTGTCGCAAGCAGAGGTCCCGGTGAGGACGGTCGTGGTCGACTGCTCTATGGTCCCGGCGATCGACGTTACGGCGCTGGGCAGCTTGCGCGCGTTCGCCCAGGCGCTGAAGCGAAGGGGAATCGCCCTGCAACTCGCGGAGCTGCGCGACGACGTGGCCGACTCACTTCGTCGCCTGGGCGCCGAAGCCGATCTTGGGACGATTGCCGCGCACCAGACCATCGACCAGTGTGTCGAAGGTCGGTCCGGCTAGGCGAACCCGCGCGCCGGGCAACACCAGTCACTTTGTTTGTGGAGGTACACGATGATGAAGTTGATGAGTGTCAAGGATCTGCAGGCCAAGATCTCCGAAGCGGAAGGGATGAAGGCGTCCGCCGCTATGAAGGCGCTCGCGGCAGCGGACGCCGAGAAGAAAGCTCTTATCGACCGGCTGACCAACCCGTCGGGACTGACCGATGACGAGGTGAGCGAAAAAGCCGCGATTATCATCACCCGCGCCGTCGAGAACGGTCAGACCGCCGTCCAGGTGCTGCGATTCCCTAACCACATCTGCACCGACGGCGGACGGGCCATCAACCAGCTCGAAGAGGGTTGGGAACAGACCCTCGCCGGTATTCCCAAGGAGATCTACGAGTTCTGGAAGCGCCGGCTGCGGCCGCTCGGCTATCACATCCGCTACCAGATCATCGATTATCCGGGCGGCATGCCGGGCGACATCGCCATCACCCTGACCTGGGGCTGACGACGTGGCGCAACCGGACGAGCGGGGGGCGGCGACTTCCGACTCTGCACCATCACGCCGAAGAGCTCTCCAGCTCGCCATCGGCGGTGCCTTTTCCCAGACCTTATCTTTATCCGACCGCCATGATGGTACAGAGGCGCAGGCTCATGGCCACAGACCAGCATTTCCTTTNNGACCCGGAGTGGGCCGCGGTGGAGCTCCGCACGCTCGGCATCGCTGGCCGCGCCATTGCGACGATGATCACCTTGGCGGGCTTCAACGATGTCGTTCGCATCTACGACAATACGCGGCGCGACGGTATCGGCTACAATCTGGCGTATATAAGCCGGGACTTCAACGTCCCCCTGCCGACACCATTCGATCCGCAATACATGCGCGCCTTGTTCGACTATTGCTACCAGCGCGCGCTGCGCGGCTACGACTGGGCGAAGGCGCCGCCACTGATTGCGTGAAAAAGAAAAGCTGAAAAGGAAACGTAGGGAAAGATGCGAACTGCACTATTACTTCTGGTCATGGCCGGCTTTGTCGGGGGATGCGAGAACATGACGACTGCCCAAAAAGGTACATTGACCGGCGCTGCACTGGGTAGCGGCATCGGCATGGTGGCAGGCGGAAGTTTCGGCCAGGTCGTCGGCGCCGGCCTGATCGGCGGTGCGGTCGGTTATCTCGGCGGCAGCGCAATCGGCAACAAGTGAGAAGGACTTATCCCATGAACGCCAGGATCTTCCTCGCCGCCGGTGCACTGTTCATCATTCCACCAGCGGCCCACGCCCAGAACGCGTCGAACTTCTTCGAAAAGGCCGTCTACATCACCTGCAAGGAAGCGCAGGCGATGGAATCTGGCGTGCGCAGGACGCTTGCGGTCTATCTCGCCGAGCATGCCGCGAGATATCGAGGCGTCACGGTTCCCGACGACGAGAGGGGCGCACAGCTCGCCTTCCTAGTACGCGGCGGCTGCACACTCGCGCCAGACGCCTACCTGTTCACGGTGATTGACCGCGCCATCCT
Source organism: Rhodospirillales bacterium (assembly GCA_003153415.1). Lineage (GTDB taxonomy): Bacteria > Pseudomonadota > Alphaproteobacteria > Reyranellales > Reyranellaceae > Reyranella. The sequence continues at coordinate 4,124 of PLYQ01000271.1, forward strand.
CGCAGAGATCGTCAAGCTCCCCAAGCGGTAGTCAACCGTCGATCTAGCGTCGTCTATATATTGGTAAGGGCTTCGACACATTTACAACCAATGGTACGAAAAATACAATGCGACATGCGACAAACGAATGATAGCGTCGTCGCGTGGCGCCCGACGGATTCCGCGCTCGCGATCAGCGAGGTACGGCGCCGGCTCTGAGGTCAGCGGCCAAGACACCGTGCGAGACCTGTGTTGGCCGGTCGCTGAATCTGTGCAAGCCGCTCGATGACACGCGGCTCGCACAGTTGCTCGCTCTCGGAGGCCAGAGGCGCTGGAACAGGCGCGAAGTCATGTTTCGGGAAGGCGACTCGATGGGGTCGTTCTTCAAGATCACCCAGGGGATTGTCGCCGTCTCGCGCACCCTGGAAGATGGGCGTCGCCAGATCGTTGCCCTGCGCGCGCCGGGCGACTGCGTGGGCTACCTGGAGACCGACGGCAACTATGCGTTCCAGGGCGAAGCACTGACCGACGTGGAGGCCTGCGCGTTCGATCGTCGCAAGTTCGACGTGTTCGTCCAGCATCATCCCGACCTCGCGGCCGCCTTGGCCGATACGCTCTCGGGCGCCCTCAAGCAGACGGGCCAGAACATGCTGGTCATGGGCCAGCTCAAGTCGACCGAGCGTGTGGCGAACTTTCTGTCCGAGATCGTTGCGCTCTACCGCCAGAGGCGCGTGCCGACCAGGCCCTTGACCCTCCACATAACGCGCAGCGAGATCGGCGACTATCTCGGTCTCACGATCGAAACGGTCAGCCGGTCCTTCGGAAAGCTAAAGAAGCGCAATGTCATTGCCCTGATCGAGAGCGACTCGATCATCATCCTCGACGACAAGCGGCTCGCCGAGATCGGCAAAGTGGCGCGCTGACGCCGGTGCTAGCGGGAAAGGTCGCGCGTCCCTTCTCTTGGCTCTTTCTGAGCGACCGATGTCGCTTGCAAGGCTCGCACGGCCAGTGCCGCGACCAGACCCGTCAGGACGATGCCGGAGAATCCGATGATGACCGCAAGAACCTGCGTCAGCGTTTGCCGTGGCACGAGGTCGCCGTAGCCGATCGTTAGTCCCGTGACGAACGCGAAATAGATCCCCTGCCCGACACCCCACCCTTCGACCACGCCGACAATCGCGCCGAGGCCGGCCTTGAAGGCCAGCAATGCGGAAAGGACGGGCCAGGTCACATGCAACCCGTCGAGCAACGCCGATAAATAGACCAGTCGCACGACGTTCGATTTCTTGCCTGTCATTTCATTGTTCTTTCCTGTTCCTCGGTCGAGTGTTCAGGCGGAAATGGCCTTCGTCACTGCGCCCGACGAAGAACCTGAATGCATGGGACGTTTGAACCTGAAGGATGAGTTGTCGGCTCGACCGTAGTTTCGATCGTCTGCGTTATTTTCTGCGAATAGCGAACAGATAGGCGACGAAAAGGACCACTATAAATCCCAACATCACCCGGAAGAGCACGAAGTTCGGCGTGTCCTCGTCGATGATCCAGGCCGGCACAGCAGTAACGATTTTCAAGAACCAATCGGCGATCCTATCGAGCATTTGAATCCCTCCCCGCCATGGACTAATTGTCCTCGAATACGCTTGCGTATCGACGAAATAACCAGTGGACCTTGATTCTTATCAAAGTGTCCTAGCTTTCCCCTTGCTTTATGGTAGGCGCATCCGCGAGGCAACCACATGGGCGATCCGTTTCTGAACTACTTCGCGCTATTTCTATTGTTCTTCGTGGTGGTGGTGATGTTCTACGGCATCATCGCCATCCACGACGTTCCATACATGATCGCGAAGTCGCGCCAGCATCCGCACCAGGACGCGATCCACGCCGCCGGTTGGGTGAGTCTGTTCACGCTGCATGTGCTGTGGCCGTTTCTCTGGATCTGGGCGATGACATACCGCCCCGATCGCGGCTGGGGATTTTCATCCGGCCTGGCAGGCGGTCAACCGGCACTCGTATCGAACGAGATCGAAGAATTGCAGCGCCGCATCACTGAGCTTGAGGACAAAATCGGGACGGGGCGCGGCTAATGGAAATCCTGCTGATCCTGATCTACGTTTCGATCTGCTACACCGTCTTCAAGGTCTTCAAGATACCGGTCAACCAATGGTCGCTGGCGACCTCGGCGTTAGGTGGGATCATCGGCATCACTCTGCTGCTGCTGATCATGAACTACAACCACCCGTTCACCAGCAACGCCCGCATCTACTTCGCGGTAACCGCGGTGTTGCCGGGAGTAAAGGGCCGCGTGATCGAGGTGCCGGTAGTGACCAATACTCCGCTCAAAGAAGGAGCTGTGCTGTTCAGGATCGATCCAAAACCATATCAATATGTTGTCGACCAGAAGAGGGCCATGCTGGCGGAAGCCGAGCAGAATGTCGATCAACTCAAGTCTGCCTATGACGCAGCGCTTGCTGCCGTCAAGGAGGCTACCGCTTCGCGCGACCGCACCAAGCAGGCCTTCGACCGCTATGCCGCGGGCAACGACAACGCGCGGCGCGGCGGTGGCGCCGGACCGTACTCCGAACTCGAGGTCGAAAACCGGCGCGGTGTTTACCTCGGCGCCGAAGCCGCGCTGCAGACGGCCGAAGCGCGCGCCGAGCAGTCCCGCATTGCTGCCCAGTCGCAGATCAACGGCGTGAACACGACCGTCGCTCGCCTGCGAGCCGAGCTGGCCGAAGCGCAATACGATCTCGATCAGACCGTGACGCGGGCGCCGGGCGCCGGGTTCGTCACCCAGGTCGGCTTGCGGCCGGGTATGTACGTCGTTCCGGCGCCCCTGCGCCCGGCAATGGTTTTCGTCAACACGGAGAAGAAGGACAAGGTGCTCGGGGCAGCTTTCCAGCAGAACTCTCTGCAACGGGTCAAGGCCGGCGACGAGGCCGAGNNGCCTTCGACGCCGTGCCCGGCCGCGTGTTTAAAGCCAAGGTGAGCCTCGTCGTGGACGCGGTCGCCGCGGGGCAGCTGCAGGCGACGGGAGCGCTCGTGGATTTCGGTGCGCGGGCAGAAGGCGGACGGGCGCTTGCTGTCATCGACATCGTGGATGACACGTCGGGCTACCAGATTCCGCTCGGCGCAGCGGCGCAGGTCGCGATCTATACTGAGCACTGGCATCACGTATCGCTGCTGCGCAAAATCCTGCTGCGCATGCGCAGTTGGGAGAACTACGTTTTCCTCGAAGCGCATTGAGCGAGGCCGGCTGCTGACAAAAGGCAGAGTTGCCTGCGCCGGCAAGGACCAAGATCGGGATCTCCGGGCATTTCGCCATGCGTTTCGGCGCGCCCGGCTCCGCCCAGAACTGAGGTCGGAGCTCCGAGTAGAACTCCGGGATGGGGTCTGGTCATCGAGCTGCGGCGATGGCTTTGCGATAAATCAAGGACTGTGTGCAAGGTGCGGGCATCCTGCGACTGCAATCGGGGGGCAGCGGCATGGTCCTGGCGAAGTCCAGTTCGAAACAGGGCACCGAGCCAACCCGGCCGATTCGTGGAGCCCCACTGCACAGGGCAAGCTCGCGTCGGACGGCCGTCGACAGGCGAAGGCTTGAAGTGCGGATTCTGCGGACGGCCAGGCGTTGGGAGATCTGGATTTTCGGGAATGGCCGGCGCCTGCGTTGCGTTGGGTTGATCGGGGTGGCGCTTGCAAACGATGCCTTGTGGCGGGGCCAGGATCTGATCGACTCTATCGTCGAGCGAGCTCTGAGGGAGATGGAACGGGGAGGCCGCTCCTCGAAATCGGTATTGACCAGGCGGCCCGCCAATGCCCTAGCTGATTTGCGTTGTTGATCGAGGAGCATCCCGTGCATTCGCGAAGAGTTTTTGTCGTGGCGTTCCTAGTATCACTGTCTTCGCTTGGTCACGCCCAGCAAGCGGGAAGCGCCTTCATCGGGACCTGGAAAGGCGCGGTTCCTGGGATCAGTGAAGCTACCCTGATCGTCAGCGCCGTCGGCCAGAACGGCCAGGTGGAGGGCAAGATGGAGTTTGCCCTCCAATCCTTCGTTTCTACGTTTGCAGATAAGGTCGACGCCGCCAAGGTGACCAGCTACGGCGTCGTTTCCGGATCAACGCTCACGATCGAGTCTGCGTGGGGTGGTCGATATGTGTTGCAGCGTGATGGCGACCAGTTGAGCGGCAGGTATATCCGCGGCACGACATATAACGTGGCGGTCACTTTCA
>PLYQ01000090.1 GCA_003153415.1 Rhodospirillales bacterium
CCAAGGCCAAGTGGGCCGACGTCCAAAACAACTATCAGCGCCGCGCGGATCTGATCCCCAATCTGGTGGCGACCGTGCAGGGCTACGCCAAGCAGGAGAAGGACGTGCTCACGGCAGTCGTCGAGGCGCGGGCCAAGGCGACCCAGACCAAAATCGACGTGTCGCAACTCTCCGATCCCGAGAAGCTGAAGCAGTTCCAGGACGCGCAGAACCAGCTCTCCGGCGCTCTCGGTCGCCTCCTTGCGATTAGCGAGAATTATCCCGATCTGAAATCGAATCAGAATTTCCTCGCTCTTCAATCTCAGCTCGAAGGCACCGAAAATCGCATCACGGTGGCGCGCCACGATTACATCGAGGCGGTGCGGATCTACAACACCGAGCTCAAGACATTCCCCGGCATGCTGTGGGCGGCGACCTTCTTCCGATCCAACAAGCCGATGGCGGAATTCGCGGCAAACGACAACGCACAGACGCCCCCCCAGGTGAAGTTCTGATCGTTGGCAATGCTTGGTACTGGCGATGACTTCAGCAGATGCCCGTCCCCGTCTTCCGATAGCAGGCGCGTGCATCGCCGGTATCCTGGTGTTGCTCTCGATCGGCCTGGCCGCGCTCGCAGCCAATTTCCCGGCGCTCACAGGCCGGATCGTCGACCAGGCCAACATCATCCCGGTCGAGGCGCGCCGCGACATTGAAGCGAAGCTCGCCGGTCTCGAAACCAAGTCCGGCATTCAATTTGTCGTTGCCACCGTCACGTCGCTCGAAGGCTTGGAGATCGAGCCTTACGCGAACGAGCTGTTTCGTGCCTGGAAGCTCGGAGAAAAGACGAAGAACAACGGCGTGCTGCTGCTGGTCGCACCGAGCGAACGGCGGGTGCGGATCGAGGTGGGATATGGGCTGGAGGGCACGCTCACCGACGCGCTGTCCAAGGTGATCATCACCAATGCGATCGCGCCACGCTTCAAAACGGGCGATTTCACCGGCGGCATCGCGCGCGGCGTCGACGACGTCATCACGGTGCTGACCACGGACGCCTCGGAATGGCAGCAGCGCCCGTCGCTCCGGGTCGACAGTGAGCCGGCGACGGCGCACGTGAATTGGCTCGTCGTCGTCGGCATCGTCGTGATCATCGGATTGATGGTCGTGTCGCCGGCCTTCCGGTGGATGGTCCTCGGCATGTTGATGAGCGGGCGGAGCAGTTACGGCGGGGCGGGCGGCGGCCTTTCGGGAGGCGGTGGCTTCGCGGGCGGGGGAGGCTCCTCCGGTGGCGGCGGGGCGTCGGGGAGCTGGTGATGGACCTATCCGAGCAGGATCGCGCGCGCGTTTCAGCCACCATACATGCAAATGAGGCGCGGACGTCGGGGGAAATCGTTTGCGTGCTGGCCCAGACCTCTTCTGCCCACGCAACGGCGCTTCCCGTGCTGGTCGCGGCGGTACTCGCCCTGGCCGTGCCCTGGCTCCTGATGGCCTTTACGGCCATGTCGCTCCAGCTGATGTTGTCGTTGCAGGTCTTGGTCTTCCTGGTGCTCTTCGGAGTTCTGTGCGTGCCGCGTGTGCGCGTCGCGCTGCTGCCTCGCGCGACCCGACGCGCGCTTGCCCATCGCGTGGCCATGGAGCAGTTCGTCATCCGGGGCATCGCGCGTAAGAAGGGGCGCACGGGCATCCTGATCTTCGTCTCGCTGGCCGAGCGCTATGCCCGAATCATCGCCGACGAGGGAATTGCCGCGCACGTGCCGCAGTCGCAGTGGCAGGCCGCCATCGATACCCTGGTCGGCCACATGCGGGACGGCCGCATCGCCGACGGCTTCATCACGGCTATCGATACCTGTGGCACCGTCTTGGCGACGCAATTTCCGTCGACCGGCAAGGAACGCAGCGAGCTGCCTGACCGGATCTACCTGATCTGATGTAGGCGGTCGCTTGAAGGTCCTGGGCCTCATCAATGCTGCTGCCGGATCGGCCGGCCGAGCGCCGGGGTCTGGCGCCGGTGCCCTTTTTGCAGGACGCCTTACTTGTCCGGCGCGAAGCTTTCCGGCGCCGCCCGGGAATTCGTGAAGGTTCGATCCGGCAGAACCAGCGCCTTCCAGGACGCGCTGGTGGTCGCTGGCGGCGATGGGACGATCAGTGCCGCGGCTGCAGCATTGGCCGGCAGCGACCTGCCGCTCGGCTTCATCCCCTTGGGCACTCTCAATCACTTTGCCAAGGATCTCGGCCTGCCGCTATGTCCAGTAGGATACTACGTAAATTTTTGGTTGCTGTCAGTCAGACCGCGAAGAATGTGCGCAACTTCTTCCTGGCGCATTACAACATGGATCACTCCACCGAGAGATCGCGACACGCCTTGCTTGACAGGGTCCGCGCCCGGATCTCGCAGCTACGGTAGCTTCGTCTGCCGAGACGACTCACATTGCGCTGAGGTGGTGCAGAAAACGATTCTGCTCCAACGGTTTCGCGAGACGTGGCATGGCGGCGAAAAGTACAGGCATCAAGTCTCGCTGAAAATTGGCTGAAAGAAACAGGAACGGCAAACCGCTGAGCTGCAGTTCTTCAGCGACGGGCCAGATCATCTCGCCGGCGAGGTCTATGTCGAGCACAGCCGCGTCCAATGATTCCGATTGCGCTGTTTTGATAGCCGCCGCGAGACGCGTTATCGGTCCGACGACCTCACATCCAATGCTTTCCAGCAGATCAATTGTCGTCAGTGACGCCAGGAACTCATCCTCCACCACCAAAACGCGTCGTCCAGCGAATGTCACGTACGTTCCCTATTGCGTTGGAGGAGCTGGCGAAGTCCAGCCTACGAAAACGCCCGCGCTTGCGGATTGTTCCGTTCGGCCATTTCTGCGCGCCGCTCAAGAACTATGAGACCTCCCCCGCACTATTGGCCGTGATGGTCGATAGAGGCGCGTCGATCTCATAGATCAATCCTTCTGGCCTGAACCTGATCTTTGGTGGGGCAGCAAAGTCGTGTGCCACAGCTTGTTCGAGCAACACACTACCGAAACCTTTGCGGCTCGGAGGGGTGACCGGCGGTCCGTCGAGTTCCTGCCACTGGAACTTGAACCTCGCCTCGGCGCCGGAGCCCTCAATCAACCAATGTATCGTGACCTGACCCTCTGGCTCGGACAGTGCGCCGTACTTGGTGGCATTGGTCGCGAGTTCGTGCACTGCGAGAGTGAAGGTCCGCGCTACCCGAGGGTTCAGCATGATATCGGGACCAATAGTCTTGACCCGGTCGGAGAAGCTGTCGAACTCAAGTCGGATGATCTCTTCCACGCGCGCACCTTTGAAGCCCTCAGCTACCATCGCCGATTGACTCCGCGCGAGCGCTTGTATCCGGTGCATCAACACCTCGCGCTCCTCGGCAAGCGGTCGCGTTCCAGATAGGCTGCGGGACGCGACCGCTTGAATCACGGCCAGCAGGTTTTGGCCTCGGTGCGCGAGTTCGTTCATGAGGAAGCGCTGGCGCTGTTCAGCCGCCTTGCGCTCCGTGATGTCGTAAAAGCAATTGATTGCTCCCGTGACTTCTCCACGTTGGTTCTTCAGCGGACGGATATTCACGACCACGGTAATCTTCGAGCCGTCGGGCCGCTCGATGAGCACTTCCGCGTCACGCGCCTCCGATATTTTGCCGCTCAACACCTCGGCCATGGGACACTGCTCGTGAGGCATAAAACTGCCGTCCGGACGGAACAGCTTGAACGAGCCGCAAAACCGCTCGTCGGTATCGCCCAACGCCGGCTCGCGGCCCCACAGTTCGGCGGAGCGGCGGTTGAAATTGTGAATCACGCCCGAAGCATCGCAGGAATAGACGGCCACGGGACCCAACTCGAACAATGCGCGATAGCGTTCTTCGCTTTCGCGCAACTCTGCTTCGACCTGCTTGCGCTCGGCGATTTGCCTTTGCAGCTGGACGTTCAAAGAGTTGGCGGCTTCGGTGAGTTCATGCTGGTGCAACGAACCGAGCACCAACGCCTCGTTCATCGCCAGCGTCTTTTCATGGAGCTGCGCGGTCTCGGTCACCTGAATCATCGCTCCCACCGGGCGTTCGTCCGCCAACACGGGCCACATCGTAAAAGACCAGAAAACAGGATGAGGTTTGGAGTATTCCTGTCCCGTGTGGGCTTCGGGTTTTCCGGTGCGAAAAACGCGATCGAGCAACGTCACGCATTCGTCGCTTTCGGGCAACACTTCGCAGAACGGTATTCCGACGAGTTGTTCCGAGGGCTTATCCAACAGGCGCCAAAAGGCGGGGTTGCCATGGCGCACGATGTGGCTCGCTCCCTCCACCATGGCCATCGGCAAAGGCGCGCGCTCGATGACCGCCCGGAAGAATCTCGACAAGCCGGGTGGCCGATCCGCTGACGTTGGTTTCATGGTCACAGTTCAGAACTCCGGCAGTAGGGCTGAATTGTGCAGTGGGCCTTCATGAGTTTCCTTCTACCTCTTCGCCTTCGGTTCCGGCGCGGCTTCCTCCTTTTGCGCCGCGCGCGGGCCGGTGGGCGTGGGGATTCCTGTCGTTAGCCCGTCGTAATCGGTGGATCGCGCGTGGATATCCCTTTCGGAAGCGATGCGGCTGTAGACATCATCGGCGCTGGACAGGTCCGGCGTTGGGCCGCAGGCGGCGAGCGCGAGCGCGGCGAGGAGGGCGAGGCGGTTCATGTTGGGAACATCGATGCAAGTCGAGGTCCGAACAATTCGACCTGACGGCCTAAGTCAGCACCGAGAACGGGTTAGGCCACGTGATCGTGAGCTCTATCCCCGTAGTTTTCGGCGCCGAGGCTTGGTGTGGCATCGAGCGGATTGCCGACAGTGATGTCGAAGCTGCAATTCGTCCCGTAGATGGCAAGAGGCGCTGGATGACAAGGAGCGAACGTGGGAGCGGCTCTGACGCGTGGGCTTTAGGGCGATTTGCCTTTCATCGCCCTTTCCCGCGCCTGATAGGCGCGCGCCAGAAGCGCGGCGCGGTCTTCCTGTTTGGTGAAAAGATCAGGGCCGTCGGGATCGTTCCTGGCCAGCAGTTTCTCCTCGATCGCCCGGTGCGGCTCGCTGCGGCCATCGGCCAGCAGATGCTCGATGGCGACGCCGCGCTCGGCCAGCCGCCGCGACACCAGCACGGTGCGGTGGCAGTCGAGCGGTTCCTTCTCGGCACACATCAGACAGAGCGTGGCGTCGGCCGCTCCCTGGACCAGACGGTCGAGCGCGCCGGCGAAGGCCGGCCGGCCGGCAAGATCGTCGTAGCTCGCGCCGCCGTCCGGCTTGCCGCCAAGGGCCGAGCCTTCGTAGCGATAGAGGATGTCGGCCGCCGCGAGACTCGCCGTCAGCCGCTCGCGGCCGAATTGCGGGAAGCGCCGCGAGTAGGGCGTGGAGCGGACATCGACCAGTACTTCGACGCCGCCCGCCTTCAGGAGACCCACGAAGCGGTCGATCGGCTGGTTGGAATGACCGATGGTCTTGATGATGGGGTTCATGCCAACTTCCTCACCAGGTCGATGAAGGCCAGCACCGCCGCCGAACTTTCGTTGCGGCGGCAGGCGAGGTTCAGCGGCACCTTGACCGCCGGCCGGCCCTTGAGCGGCCGATAGGTTACACCCTCCAGCGGCAGGCGGCTCAAGGAGGCCGGCACGATGGTGATGCCGAGTCCCGCCGCCACGAGGTTGAGCGTCGAGACGATGCGCGGCGCCTCCTGGCCGACGCGCGGGCTGAAGCCTGCCGCGCTGCAGGCCGCGATAATGACGTCGTAGAGCCCGCGCCCATCGGGCCGGCGGTAGAGGATCAGGGTTTCCTCCGCCAGGTCCTTCAGGCGGAGCGACGGCCGTTTGGCCAGCGGATGGCGGGCGGGCAGCGCTGCCACCATGTCCTCATCCTGCAGCTCGTACACCACCAGCCCTTCGGGATCGGCGAGGCCCGAGCGGATGAAGGCGATGTCGAGCCGTTCCTCGCGCAAGCCGCTCACCAGCTCGCTCGAGCCGGTCTCCTCCAGCACGAAGGAGACGTCAGAACGCGTTTCTCGGAATTGCCGGATGGCGCGCGCCACGACGGGATGGAACGGCGCCGAGGTGGTGAAGCCGACAGCGATGCGGCCGGTCTCGCCGCGCGCCGTTCGTTGCGCACGCCGCGTGGCGTGCTCGACCTGCGCCAGGATCGCCTCTGAATCGGCCAGGAAGGAGCGGCCGGCGTCGGTCAGCACCACGCCGCGCGGATGGCGCACGAACAGGGTGGCGTCGATCTCGCGCTCGAGCGAGCGGATCTGCTGGGAAAGGGGCGGCTGCTGCATCCTGAGCTTTTCGGCGGCGCGCGTGATGTGGCCCTCGTGGGCCACGGCGACGAAATAGCGGAGGTGACGCAGTTCCATAGAGGATATTTAATAGATATGGATACCGTATCTAACATATATTTGAACACTGGATAAGCTGCTTCTAGCTTGGTCCCCATGTTTCACGGGGACCCCTCATGACGGCTTTGATGGCGGCTTCGCTCAGCCTGCTGATGATCGGCACTGCCTTCCTGTCGGGCATCTTCGGCATGGCGGGCGGCCTGATCCTGATCGGCGTCCTGCTGGTGGTCTTCCCGCTGCCCACCGCCATGGTGCTGCATGCCATCACGCAGATGGCCTCCAACGGCTGGCGCTCGCTTTTGTGGTGGCGGCACATCGTGTGGATGAGCACGGCCTTCTACGTCGCGGGCTGCCTGGTCTCGGTCGGCCTGTGGTCGCTCTGGCTCTACGTGCCCGACAAGGCCGTGGCTCTGCTGATGCTGGGCCTGTCGCCCTTCGTCATCCGCGCCATTCCCGAGAAGATACTGCCGCGCAGCTTCGGGCCGGCGCAGGTCGCGGCCACCGGCGTGCTGTCAATGATGCTGATGCTGTTGACCGGCGTCACCGGACCGCTGCTCGACACCATGTTCCTGCGCTCACCGCTCGAGCGTCGGCAGATCATCGCCACCAAGGCCTCCTGCCAGGTATTCGGCCACGGCTTCAAGCTCGTATATTTCGGCGCGCTGATCGAGCAGGTCGGCCAGGTCGAGCCGTGGTTCCTGGGCATTGCCATCGCCTCGTCGATGATCGGCACGTCGCTCGGCAAGCTGCTGCTCGAGAAACTGAGCGACAAGCAGTTCCGCGTCTGGTCGAACCGGCTGATCACCGTGCTCGCCTCCTACTATGTCGGCTACGGCCTCGTCTTGCTGACGGGCATCGCCTAAGATGACCCGGTGCCCATTCCTCCCGGCTTTCGTGAACTGACAGAGGCGATCGGATTCGCAAGCGCCAACGGGCCGTGGTTCGAGAAGATCGAGAACGGCCGCCTCATCCGCGGCTTCCTGCCCGGGCCGCGGCACGCCAATAGTCTGGGCATCGTGCATGGCGGCATGCTGGCGGCCTTCCTCGATTCGGCGATGGGCAGCACGGTGTTCCACACCCTGCAGCGCCGCTGCGTGACGCTCCGGCTCTCGCTCGACTATCTCACACCGGGCAGGGTCGGCGACTGGCTGCAGGCCGAAGCCGAGGTGATGGGCCACGACGAGCAGGTGGCGCAGGTCCGCGGCCGCCTCTATGGTCCGCGCCGCGACGTGCTGGGGGCACTCGGCTCCTTCTCGCTGTTGAGCCGCCTGCGCCCGCCAATCACCCCGGCCACCACCCGGAGTCAGCTTTGATCGACGATGCTCCCCCGGCCGGTTTCCTGCGCATCGATTTCGACCGCGGCCGGCCCGAGCCCACCTTCAACAGCCACATCGGCAATCTCTACGTCCGCAAGGGCGAGAAGGACACGCGCGATGAGTTCGTCATGGGTTTTCGCGTCCACCGGCATATGTGCAATCCGGCGGGCGGCCTGCATGGCGGCATGATGATGACGGTGGCCGACCTGGTCGGCAGCATGGGCGGCACGACGCTGATCGGCCTCCGCAAGTTCGTGCCGACGGTCAACATGACCTTCGATTTCGTGGCACCGGCCAAGGTCGGCGACTGGATCGAGGGCCGCTGCGAGGTGGTACGCGCGACCCGCTCGCTGCTCTTCAGCAACATCTACCTGACGGTGGGCGAGGAGAAGATCGTCCGCGCCTCCGGCATTTACAAGATCCCGTCGGGCGATGGGCAGGCCTTCGGCAAGGCGCGCCTAGACCGTGGCGCCGAAGTGACTGCCAAGAGCTCGACGACCTGAGTCTGTGAGACGCACCGTACGGCCGCGGCGCAGGCGTTCGGCCCAGCCGCGCTTGAAGAAGGTGTCGGCGATGGCCGCCCCAAGTGCGCCCGAGATGTGCGGCCGCCGCTCGCTCCAGTCGAGGCATTGTCGCGCGAAGTGACGGCTACCGGCGCGCCGGACCCCCGGTATGTCGACGCCGATCCGGCGACAGAACAGATCGCCCGAGTCGGTCAGCCGCCAGTCGCGCGCGCCCTTGGGCTCGAGATGGCCGTGCTGGGTCAATGCATCGGTGACGGCGATGCCGACCTGGCCGGCCAGGTGGTCGTAGCAGGTGCGGCAGAAGCGTAGGTCCGGATCGCGCCGCCACGCGGCATTCTTGGCTGCCGGTGCGGCGCGCGTATCGACGAGTGCCATCAGCGATTCGATGGCGTGCGCCACGTCGCCCGAGGCCAGGCGATAGAAGCGGTTGCGGCCCTGGGCGCGGGCGGCCAGCAGGTTGGCCTCGACCATGCGGGAAAGATGTCCACTCGCGGTCTGGGCCGTGATGCCGGCGGTGATCGCGAGATCGGACGCGGTGTGGGCGCGGCCGTCCATCAAGAGCTGCAGCATGGAGGCGCGCGCCGGGTCGCCCATCAGGGCTGCCACTTCGGAGAGGGCGTTCACGGTGATCATGCGGAAATCTAGTCCCGGCCGGTGCCGCTTGCCATGTCCAATAGTACGGCCGGTGCCGAAGGGTTGCTTAGAGCCGTGTCTGCGCGGCCAGTGCCAAGTCCACGCGGCCAGTCGCGCCCTAGCGCCACTTCGGATTGGCGATGGCGATCTTGTCGGCGACCGTGGCTTCGAGGTGGGCCATCAGGGTCCCATCGCGCTCGTCCCGTTCGCCGGCGCGGAGCTGGCGGGCCAGTTCGCGGTTGAGTTCGTCGAGCGTGCCCTGGCGGCCGAGCAGCTTCAGCAGCCGTGCCAGCTCGCGCGCGTCTGCCGCGGGTCCCAGCCGCGACTCCCGCTCGAGGATGGCGAGCGAATTGGCCGCCACGCGCATCTGGAAGCCCAGTCTCGGATCGCTGCGGTCGAGCGCCGGTGTCGCCTCCTCGCGCAGGAAGTCGGCGATGGCAGCCAGGAACTCCGATGCGGTGGGCCGGTCCTGCGCCATGTCAGGCTCCACTCTTCAGCAGTTGCAGCAGGTCGACCTCGGTCTCGACGGCACGCCGGCCGATCGATGCCATTTCCATGGACTTCAGCGAGCCGGAGAGATGCTTCCATGCCTGGGTGTGACAGATGATGCCCCACCGCACGGTGCCGAAGACCTCCCACCAATGCGCGCGCACCGGATCGACCCTGCTGCCGCCGGCGCGCTGGTAGGCGGACCATAATTCCTCGCGGCTGCCGAAGCCTGCGGCCGGCTTGTCGATGGAGCCAAAGCGCCAGCTCTTGACGCACAGCCAGCCGAGATCCTCGATCGGATCGCCGAGGTGCGCGCCCTCCCAGTCGAGGATCGCCGTCACGCCCGATTCATCCGCGAGATAGTTGCCGGTGCGGAAGTCGCCGTGCACCAGCACGGGCGTCGCTGTCGGCGCGGGCTTGCGCCGGTCGAGCCAGGAAAGCGCCAGCTCGAATACCGGCTGCGCGGTGCCGAGCGCGTCGAGTTGGCTGCGCAGGCCGGCAATGTGATGGGCAGCCTCGCGATGCGCGAGCTTCGGCAGGCTCTCGATGTCGACGGCGTGGATGCGCGCCAGGATCTCGCCGAGTTGCCCGGCGATCAGCCGGCGCGCGGCGGCGTATGGCGGATCGCGCAGCAGCTTGCGTGCGATCGCGATGCCGCCGATGCGGCGCATCACATAAGCATCGCCCAGCCCGTCTTCGGGCGTGAGCTCGAACAGCACTTCCGGTGCGCGCACGCCGGCCGCAAATGCGGCACGCAACACGCGGAATTCCGTGGCGCGCTCCAGCGAACCCGAGCGCTCNNAAGCTCCAGGTCTGACGCGAGGCGCCGCCGGATTCCCGGCCCATGTTCTCGATCCTGGCAACGCCGCCGAAATGCCGGCCGGCCGCCTGCGCGAGTGCTGAGGCCACAAGATCGGCCTCGCTGGACATGTGAACGGTCATTCAGCGGACTGTGGCATAGGCCCCTGTGCGTGGTAAGAGGGCCGCGCAAAAGTGGGGGCAATTGGGGGAGAGAGCGGCGTGACGCAGACCTTCGAGGCCATGAACGGCCTCTTTCTCGAGGACCTCAAGATCGGCCAGTCGGCGATGTTCGGCCGCACCGTCGGCCATGCCGACATCGTGGCCTTCGCCGGCGTGTCGGGCGACACCAACCCGATCCATCTGCATGACGGCTTCGCGCACACCACGCGCTTCGGCCAGCGCATCGCCCACGGCATGCTGGGCGCGAGCTACATCTCGACGGTGATCGGCACCAAGCTGCCTGGGCCGGGCGCGGTCTATATCTCCCAGACGATGAACTTCCTGGCACCGGTCATCATCGGCGACACCATCACGGCGGTCGCCACGATCACTGCCATCGACGAAAAGCGCCGACGGGTGACGCTGAAGACCCTGTGCTTCAACGTCGACAAGGTGGTGATTGACGGCGAGGCCGTCGTGCTGGTGCCGCGGCGCGACGTCAGGTGATCTCGGGCATGAAGCAGGTCTTCGACCACTGGGAAGAGACGCCAGCGGCCGCCAAGGGCGGAGCGGTGGCGCTGGGCAACTTCGATGGCGTTCATACGGGCCATCAGAAGCTGCTCGCCGAGACCGCCGGGTACGCCAAGGCGCTTGGAGCGCCCCTGGTGGCTCTCACCTTCGAGCCCCATCCGCGGCGCTTCTTCGTGCCCGACACCGGCCCGTTCCGGCTTACCCTGCCGCCGGCCAAGCGCCGGCTGCTGGCTGAGTACGGTGTCGAGGCCGTGCTGGAGCAGCGCTTCGATGCGGCGTTTGCCGCTCTCTCCGCCGACTCCTTCGTCGACGACGTGCTGCTGAGCGGCCTCGGCGCGCGCCATGTCGTGTGCGGCTACGACTTCACCTTCGGCGCACGCCGCAGCGGCAACGTCGAGATGCTGCGCGCCGAGGGCACTAGGAAGGGCTTCGGCGTTACCATCCTCGATCCAGTGATGCGCGAGGGCGAGATCTACTCCTCGACCCGCATCCGCGAGGCGCTGCGTGCCGGCATGGCGAGCGAGGCCGCCGAGCTCCTGGGCCACAGCTGGGAAATCGAGGGCACGGTCGAGCAGGGCGACAAGCGCGGCCGCACTATCGGCTTTCCTACCGCCAACGTCGGCCTCGGCGAGCACCTGCGGCCGCGCTTCGGCGTCTATGCCGTCCGTGCCCTGGTCGGCGGGAAATGGCGCGACGCCGTGGCCAACCTCGGGCGCCGTCCGACAATCGGCAAGCTGCAGGAAAACTTCGAGGTCCACCTATTCGACTTCGACGGCGATCTCTACGGCAAGAGTTTGCGGGTGGCGTTGGTCGATTTCATCCGGCCGGAAATGAAATTCGCAGGCCTCGACCAACTCAAGGCCCAGATCGCGGCCGACGGCCAGGCCGCAAGGAAGATCCTCGCCGGCGGGAAATGATGCTGCTCTGGAACGTGATCGTTCCCGGAGCGATCGCGGCGCTGGGCGTGGCCACGGTTCTTGCCTCTTCCAGCTTCTGGCTCTTTGCCCTGCTCGGACATTTTCGGCGCCATGTGGCGGTGCTCGCCCTGATCTTGGCGCCGCTGGCGCTCCTCGCCACGTGGCCACTGGCGCTCAACATTCCGATGTGCGGCGCGGCGCTCGCGATCTGCGCGTTCAACATCGTGACGACGAGAAGGGCGATGCCTGTTTCGCCGGCGAGCGAGCGCGACGGCATCGTGCTGCGCGTCATCTTCGCCAACGTTTTGCGCTCCAACGAAGAGTTTGGCTCGCTCATCAATTGGGTCAAGGCCGAGCAGGCCGACATCCTGATGGCGAGCGAAGTCTCGGATCGGTGGGTGGCCGCGCTGCGCGCTCTCGAACCCCAACTGCCCCACGGCCACGGCGTGCGTCCTGGCGAGGTCGCTATCCTGTCTCGCCTGCCGATCACAAGATCGCAGCACGACTCCTCACTCAGCTTCGCGAGATTGGCCAGCGCTGAAATCGCGACGCCCGCCGGCCCGGTGGAGCTCGTGGTCGTTCACCCGCCGGTGCCGACGCGGGGCGCGAGGGGAGCGGCGGGCAACGCCGGGGTGATCGCCGCCGTCGGCAGCCTCGCCGGTAAGGCGTGCGGCGGTGTCATCATCACCGGCGATTTCAATTCAACACCGTGGAGCCCGGCGTTCAGCGCGATGGTGGCGCAAGCGGGCCTTGTCTTCGACCGCGGCGCCCGCATGCCGACCTGGCCGACATGGCTGCCCACCTGGTTGGGCCTCCCCCTCGACCATATCTTGGTCGGTCGCGGCTGTACGATCGCCGGCCTGCGACGTGGACCGCGTATCGGCTCCGATCATCGCCCAATCCTTGCCGATATCCGCTATCTTTCGGCGCCTTGACCCCTCATACCCCCATCCGTAGATTGCCCGCCTTATGACTATCGGGGCCCCCCAGGAGCGAATTATCCGCCCGGTCCGCTGACTGCGGCCGGGTCGTATTGCCTGTTTGTGACCGCCTCCCTGGCGGCCGCCCATCGCTCCTTTTGCACCGAGATGCCTCGTGACAACCGACTATAAATCCAGCGTTTTCCTGCCGAAAACCGACTTTCCTATGCGCGCCGGCCTGGCCAAGAAAGAGCCGGAATTGTTGCAGCGCTGGGCCGACATGAACCTGTTCGAGCGCCTGCGCGCCGGGAGCAAGGGCCGGCCGAAGTTCGTCCTGCATGACGGTCCGCCCTATGCCAACGGCAACCTCCATATCGGCCACGCGCTCAACAAGATCCTCAAGGACCTGGTGAGCCGCACCCAGCAGATGCTGGGCAAGGACAGCCACTACGTGCCGGGCTGGGACTGCCATGGCCTCCCGATCGAATGGAAGATCGAGGAGGAGTACCGCGCTAAGAAGCAGGACAAGGACCAGGTGCCGGTCGGCGAGTTCCGCCGCCAGTGCCGCGCCTTCGCCGATCACTGGATCGGCGTGCAGCGCGAGGAGTTCAAGCGCCTGGGCGTCGACGGCGACTGGGACAACTACTACTCGACCATGGCCTACAGCTCCGAAGCCGCGATCGCGGGCGAACTCGGCAAGTTCCTGATGAATGGCGGGCTCTACAAGGGTTCCAAGGCGGTGTTGTGGTCGGTGGTCGAGAAGACCGCGCTGGCAGAAGCCGAGATCGAATATCACGACCATACGTCCGACACCGTCCATGTTCGCTTCCCGGTGCTGAAATCGAAAGCCGGCAAGCTCGACGGCGCCGCGGTGGTGATCTGGACGACCACGCCCTGGACCATCCCGGGCAATCGCGCGCTGGCCTACGGGCCGGAGATCGCCTACGCGCTGGTTGAAGTGTCGGCGGTGGGCGAGGGCAGCAGCGCCGTGGCGGGCGAGAAGATGGTGCTCGCCAAGGAGCTGATCGGTGCCGTGGCCGAGGCGGGCAAGTTCACGGCCAAGGTGCTGGCCGATCTCGGCGCTGCCGATCTCGAAGGCCTGGTCGCCGCCCATCCGTTGCGCGGCCAGGGCTACGAGTTCGACGTGCGCCTGTTGGCCGGCGGTTTTGTCACTGCCGATGCCGGCACCGGCTTCGTGCATATCGCGCCGGGCCACGGCGCCGACGACTACGAGCTCGGCATCGCCAACGGTGTGGAAGTGCCCGACACGGTGATGGAGGATGGCAGCTACTTTCCGCACGTGCCGCTGTTCGCCGGCCTCCAGGTCTACACGCCGTTCGGCAAGAAGGGTCCGGCCAACCGCGCCGTGACCGAAGCGCTCGGCAAGGTGGGCAAGCTGCTCGCCGCGGGCCGCATCACCCATTCCTACCCGCATTCGTGGCGGTCCAAGGCACCGGTGATCTTTCGCAACGCGCCGCAATGGTTCATCGCCATGGACAAGCCGATCGCCGAGATCGGCGGCACGCTGCGCGAAAAGGCGCTGGCGGCGATCGACGCCACGCGCTTCGTGCCGCGCGCCGGCTACAATCGGCTGCGCAGCATGATCGAGACGCGGCCCGACTGGAACGTGTCGCGCCAGCGCGCCTGGGGCGTGCCGATCGCGGTGTTCGTGAACAAGGCTACCGGCGAGCCGCTGCGCGATCCCGAGGTGATGGGCAGGGTCGTCGAGGCGTTCAAGGCCGAGGGCGCCGACGTGTGGTTCGAGAGCCCGCCCGAGCGCTTCCTCGGCAACAAGTACAACGCCCAGGATTTCGAGCAGGTGACCGACATCCTCGACGTCTGGTTCGATTCGGGCTGCACCCACGTCTTCACCCTCGAGGGCAACCCCGAGTTCAAGTGGCCGGCCGATCTCTATCTCGAAGGATCGGACCAGCATCGCGGCTGGTTCCA
>PLYQ01000349.1 GCA_003153415.1 Rhodospirillales bacterium
GGCTTTCGAGCCGCCCCCGGGCTGGGTGCCGCCGGGTCAGACCGCTGCACCCGTCGTTCAGACTGCTGCTGCGGCTCCGCCCATGGTAGCGGCTCCGCCGCCGGCACCGATGCCCGAGCCGGCACCGGTCGTCGCCGCGACACCCGCACGGCCCGCCAATCCGAACAAGGCCTTCGAGCCGCCGCCAGGCTGGGTGCCGCCGGGCCAGACCGCGCCCGCCGCACCGGCTAACGTGCCGGTCGTGCAGACCGCCGTTGCTCCGCCGCCCGCGCCGCCATCCGTTGCGCCGGCTAGCGCGCCCGCCGTCCGCACCGACGCTGCGCTGCAGTCTGCGGTTCCACCTTCGACTTTTCCATCGCCAACGGCGCCGCCTCCCATGACGGCGGTCGCTGCACCTCCGACGCCTGTGCCCACCGCACCCCCGCAGTCGGCAGTTCCACCCTCGTCCTTTCCCGCGTCGTCGGCGCCTCCTGCCATGACCACGACAACCGTTGTTGCGCCGCCGCCAGTCGTCGTGGCACCCGCGCCGCCGGCCAATCCGAACAAGGCTTTTGTGCCGCCGCCCGGCTGGACGCCGCCCGCGGCGGCTCTGCCTCCGGCATCGGCTGCGCCTCCCGTTATAGCCGCTGCGGCACCGCCGCCTGTGATCGCGACTCCGATGCCGCCCGTCGTTGCGACGCCGATGCCGTCGGCGCCGCCCACGCCGCCGGTGATGGTGAAAGCCGACATCGCCACCGCGCGCTCCGGCGAGGTGCCGTTCAGCGCCCTCAAGTCGCCGCCGTTCGGCGGACAGATGGAAGTCGCGGTCATCCAGTTTGGCCAGAGCTCGTCAGGCCTGGGCGGCAACGACGCCGAAGTGCTGTCGCGGGTGGCGCAGATCCAGAAGCGCAACGGCGGCAAGGTGCGCATCGTGGCCCACGCCGCCAAGGACGCCTCCGGCACGTCGGCCGCCGCCATCGAACGAGCCAACTACGAAGTCTCGCGCCGCCGGGCACTGGCGATCGTCAACTACCTGACGCAGCGTGGCGTGCCGCGCAACGCGATCGTGGCCGAGGCCGCTTCCGATGGTGAGCCGAAATACGACACCAACACCGCCCGCGGCACCGCCGCCAACCGGCGCGCTGAAGTCTACCTCGACCTCTAAAGCGCCTAAGGAAGACGCAGATGGACGATTCCGAATTCCACCGGCTGAAACGCCTGCCGCCTTACGTGTTCGCCGAAGTGAACGCCATGAAGGCGCGCGCCCGCGCCGCCGGCCAGGACGTGATCGATCTCGGCATGGGCAATCCCGATCTCGCGACCGCGCCGCATATCGTGGCCAAGCTCGCCGAGGCCGCCGCCAATCCGCGCGCCCACGGCTACTCGGCGTCGCGCGGCATTCCCGGCCTGCGCAAGGCGCAGGCGGCCTATTACGCGCGCCGCTTCAATGTCGATCTCGATCCCGAGAGCGAGATCATCGTCACGCTCGGTTCCAAGGAAGGCCTCGCCAATCTTGCGATGGCCATCACCTCGCCGGGCGACATCGTGCTGGTGCCCAACCCGAGCTATCCGATCCATCCCTACGGCTTCATCATCGCCGGCGGCTCGGTGCGCCANNTGGTGCTGAACTATCCGTCGAACCCGACGGCGCAGGTCGTCGATCTCGATTTCTACGGCGCGATCGTCGATTTCTGCAAACGCCAGGGCATCTGGATCCTGAGCGACCTGGCCTATGCCGAGATTTATTTAGACGGCGTGCCGCCGCCGTCGGTGCTGCAGATCCCCGGCGCGCGCGACATCGCCGTCGAATTCACCTCGATGAGCAAGACCTACTCGATGGCCGGCTGGCGCATCGGCTTCGCCGCCGGCAACAAGACGCTGATCACCGCGCTCACGCGCATCAAGTCGTACCTCGATTACGGTGCCTTCACGCCGATCCAGGTGGCAGCGACGGCGGCGCTGAACGGCCCGCAGGACTGCGTCGCCGAGGCGCGCAACACGTACAAGGAACGCCGCGACGTGCTGATGGAAGGCCTCACTGCAGCCGGCTGGGACCTGCCGGCGCCGTCGGCCAGCATGTTTGCCTGGGCGCCGATCCCCAAGGATTTCGCTGAGCTGGGCTCGCTCGCCTTCTCGAAGCTGCTGCTCACCCAGGCCAACGTCGCGGTGTCGCCGGGCATCGGCTTCGGCGAGCACGGCGATGCGCATGTCCGCGTCGCACTGGTCGAGAACAAGCACCGCATCCGCCAGGCGGTTCGCAACATCCGCCAGGTCCTGGCCGATCCGGCCCGCTCGATCGACCTTTATCTGCGTGGCGTTGGCGACAACATCACGCCATTGAAGGCTCGCGCCTGAAACAATCCTGTCGTATCAGGCGTCCCTCATGACATCCCCCCTCAAAATCGGTATCGCCGGCCTCGGCACCGTCGGCGCTGGCGTGGTCAAGCTTTTGGCCGAGCACAACCGCCTGCTGGCGNNGCGCTGGGAGAAGGATCCGCTGGCGCTGGCGACGGCCAAGGACATCGACGTGGTAGTCGAGCTCATCGGCGGCTCGGGTGGCATCGCGCGCCGGCTGGTGCAGACCGCATTGCGTTCGGGCAAGCATGTCGTCACCGCCAACAAGGCGCTGCTTGCCATGCATGGCGCCGAGATCGCCGCACTTGCCGAGAAGCGGGGCCGCATCCTCGCCTTCGAGGCCGCGGTGGCCGGCGGCATCCCGATCATCAAGGCGCTGCGCGAGGGGCTGGTCGGCAATCGCGTGCGCCGGCTTTATGGGATCCTCAACGGCACCTGCAACTATATCCTGACGACCATGCGCGAGACCGGGCGCGACTTCGATGTCGTGCTGGCCGAAGCGCAGGCGGCGGGCTACGCCGAGGCCGATCCCAGCTTCGACGTCGACGGTATCGACGCCGCGCACAAGCTCGCGGTGCTGACCGGTGCCGCGTTCGGCGCCAAGGTCAATTTTCCCGGCATCCACGTCGAGGGCATCCGGCGCGTGACGTCGATGGACATCCAGTTCGCCGAGGAACTCGACTTCCGCATCAAGCTGCTCGGCCTGGCGCGCGAGACCAGGTACGGCATCGAGCAGCGTGTGCATCCCTGCATGGTGCCCAAGGACGCGCCGATCGCCCATATCGAGGGCGTGTTCAACGCCGTGGTGATCGACGGTGATTTCGTCGGCACGACGATGTTCCAGGGCCGCGGCGCGGGGCAGGGGCCGACCGCCTCGGCTGTCGTCGCCGATCTGGTCGACGTGGCGCGCGGGCGGCACATGCCGGCCTTCGTCGTGCCGGCGGCGAGTCTGACCGACCGGCCGGCCTCGCCGATGGACCGCCATGTCGGCGCCTATTACATGCGGCTGATGGTGCAGGATCGGCCGGGCGTAATCGCCGCCGTTTCGGGCATCTTGGCCAAGGAACGCATTTCGCTGGAATCGATGCTGCAGCGCGGGCGTTCGCAGTCGGGCGAGGTGCCGGTGGTGCTGACCACGCACGAGACGGAAGAAGCGCGCATGCGCCGCGCCGTGGCGCGCATCGCCAAGCTGAAGGCGGTGGCCGAAGAGCCCTGCATCATCAGGATCGAGACCTTTTAGCAAGGCGCATTAGACGCCGACGGAGGAAGCGATGGCCGACATAGGCAAGATGGACCGCAATCTCGCGCTGGAAGCGGTGAGGGTGACGGAAGCGGCGGCACTGGCGGCCTCCAAGCTGATGGGGCGCGGCGACGAAAAGGCGGCCGACCAGGCCGCCGTCGACGCCATGCGCAGCTCGCTCAACACTTTATCGATCGACGGAACTGTTGTTATCGGCGAAGGCGAGCGCGACGAGGCGCCAATGCTCTATATCGGCGAGAAGGTCGGCGCCGGCGGGCCCAAGATCGACATCGCGCTCGATCCGCTCGAAGGAACCACCATCACCGCCAAGGGACTGCCCAACGGGCTTGCCGTCATGGCGATGGCCGAGCATGGCGGCTTCCTCAATGCACCCGATGTCTACATGGACAAGATCGCGGTCGGCGGCGGCCTGCCCGACGGCATCGTCGATCTCGACAAGGCGCCCAAGCAGAACCTCGCCGACCTCGCCAAGGCCAAGAAGGTCGACCTGGCCGATCTCGTGGTCTGCATCCTCGACCGGCCGCGCCATGCCGAGCTGATCGCCAAGGTGCGCGAGGCGGGTGCGCGCATCATGCTGATCGGCGACGGCGACGTGTCGGGCGTCATCGCCACCTCGACCGGCGACTCCGGCATCGACATCTACATGGGTTCGGGCGGTGCGCCCGAGGGCGTGCTGGCCGCGGCGGCCTTGCGCGCCATCGGCGGCCAGATCCAGGGCCGGCTGCTGTTCCGCAACGACGACGAGAAGGGCCGCGCCCGCAAGTGGGGCATCACCGATCTCAACCGCAAATATTCCATGACGGACATGGCCAAGGGCGACGTCATGTTCGCCGCGACCGGCGTCACCTCGGGCTCGATGCTGAAGGGCGTGCGCCGCTTCCATAACGGCGCCGAGACCCATTCGATCGTCATGCGCTCCAAGACCGGTACGGTGCGGTGGATTTCCGCCCATCACAATTTCTCGATTAAGACTGGCCTGCCGAGCTGGGCATGATCATGATGGCAGCATGCGGGCTGCCCTGATCGCCTGTGTCCTTCCCCTCTTTGCGCCGGCTGAGGCAGCGGCGCAGAACGATGCCTGTGGGCGGTTCTCGTGGGCGATGGGACGCGAGATCGATCTGTTCGACGAGCCTCTTCCGACCCTCGAGAGTTCCCTGTCGCTGCCCAAGGAAGGCGTGTTCGCCCTGGTCCTGAAGCCGATGGCCGACGTGATTTATCCGGTCACTCCCGGGCGCGGCCGCGACGGCAACTACGGCGGCTACGTCATCATCGAGAGCGTCCCGGCCGGCCGCTACCAGATCGCCCTGTCGGACGATGCGTGGGTCGACGCGGTGCAGGACTATGCGCTGCTGGCGACACTGGCTCCCGATCGCGCCAGGGGCTGCGCCGGCGTGCGCCGCAGCGTGCAGGTCGACGTCAAGGGCGACGCCCTTACGATCGAGATCAGCGGTGCCCGCGTGCCGCGCATCAACGTCGCTGTCCTGCGGATCTGGCCGTTCGAGTGGAAGTGGTAGCGGCTCGGAGCTTCGTCAGAGCTTTTCGCCTGTCGCTTCCAGCTCCGCTTCGACATCGGTCACTTCGTCCCCAGGGCTTTGCGCTAGAGCGATTCCGCCGGAGGCGGAATGCGCCTGAGTGATTCCGCTTGCCGCGGAATCACCCTAGAGTGCCCGGTATGTCGGTTGAAACACGCGGCCCCCGCGCGGCTTTCCTCGGTGTCGAGCGGTCGCTGACCGGACGGCGATGGGCGGAGCGGCTGGGCGACGAGCGTGCGGCACTCGCCATCGCCCAGCGCCACGGCCTGCCCGATGCGATCGCCCGGCTGCTGGCGGCGCGCGATGTCGCGCTCGATGCCGTGCCGGACTTCCTCGACCCGACCTTGCGCAAGTTCCTGCCCGATCCGTCGCACCTCAAGGACATGGATGTCGCCGTCGCCCGGCTGGTCCGCGCCGTGCAGGGGGCTGAGCGCATCGTGGTGTTCGGCGACTACGACGTCGATGGCGCGACGTCGTCGGCTCTGATGGCCCGCTTCTTCGCCAGCGTCGGCGCCAAGATCGCCGTCTACATTCCCGACCGGCGCAAGGAAGGCTACGGCCCCAATGCACCAGCGCTGCTCAGCCTCAAGAAGGAAGGCGCCGGCGTCGTCGTCACGGTCGATTGCGGCGTCACCGCCCACGAGCCGCTCGCTGAGGCTAAGCGGGTCGGCCTCGACATGATCGTGATCGATCATCACCAGGGCGAGCTTGTGCTGCCGCCGGCCGTGGCGATCGTCAATCCGAATAGGGTCGACGACGACAGCCCGCACAAGCAGCTCGCGGCGGTGGGCGTGGCGTTCCTGCTCTGCGTCGGCCTCAATCGCGCGCTGCGTGCGGCCGGCTGGTATTCAGCCNNGGCCTCAAGGTCATGGCGGAGCGGCGCAATATCGGGCTTGCCGCACTTGCCGACGTGGCGCGGCTTCGCGAAGTGCCGGGCGCCTATCATCTCGGCTTCCTGCTGGGGCCACGGGTCAATGCCGGCGGCAGGGTAGGGCAGGCCGATCTCGGCGCGCGGCTGCTGGCGAGCAACGATCCGCAGGAAGTGGGGGCGCTGGCTCTGCGCCTCGACGAATTCAACTCGGAGCGCCGTGCCATCGAGCGCGAGGTGCTCGACCAGGCGATCGCCCGCATAGAGGGGCTGTACGGGCCCGACCGTAAGGGCCTGCCGGCGGCGCTGCTGGTCGAGAGCGAGGGCTGGCACGTCGGCGTGATCGGCATCGTGGCGAGCCGACTGGTCGAGCGCTACGGCCGGCCGGCCTTCGTGATCGGCATGGATGGCGAGCTGGGTAAGGGTTCGGGCCGCTCGGTGAAGGGCGTCGATCTCGGTGCCGCAGTGATCGCCGCGCGCCAGTCCGGTCTCCTGGTGAACGGCGGCGGCCATGCCATGGCGGCAGGGCTTACCGTGACACGCGACCATTTGCCGGAGCTGGCGAAGTTCCTCGACGACCGCATCGCCCCGCAACTGGGCGCCGCGCCGCCGGTGCGCGAGCTCGGCATCGATGCCGCTCTCGCACCCGCCGCCGCGACGCAGGAACTCGTCGAGATGATCGAGCGCGCCGGACCGTTCGGCGCCGGCAATGCACTGCCGCGCTTCGTTCTGCCCTCGGTGCGCGTCAGCTACGCCCAGCCGGTGGGCGACGGGCATGTCCGTTGCACCCTGGTGGGGCAGGAGCGCGGACGGATCGAGGCGATCGCCTTCCGGGCCGGCCAGACGGCGCTTGGCCCGGCGCTGCTCGATCCCGCCAAGCCTGTCATTCATGTTGCGGGCACGCTCAAGATCGACCGCTATAATGGGCGTGACAGCGTGCGCCTGCAGATCGACGACGCCGCTGCCGCGACCGGCTCGATACTGGCCTGACGACTACTTTCTTCACGACCTTCTTCACGACCTTCACGACGGGAGACAACGATGATCTTTGAAATGCGCACCTACCTTCTGAAACCCGGCACCGCTCCCCAGGTCGAGGAGGCGTTTGCCACGGCCTTGCCCGGCCGGGTGAAACTGTCGCGGCTTGGCGGCTACTGGCGCACCGAAGTCGGCACGCTCAACCAGATCATCCATGTCTGGCCCTACGAGAACACCGCCGAGCGCGACCGCATCCGCGCCGAAGCCGTCGCTGCGAAAGTCTGGCCGCCCAAGATCGCGGAGCACGTCCTCGAGATGGAAGCCAAGATCCTCTATCCCGCGCCCTTCTCGCCGTCCTTCGATCCGGGCGAGCATGGCGGCATCTACGAATTCCGCACCTATACCTATGGAGTAGCCACGATCCCTAAGGTGATGGAGGCCTGGAGTTCGCGCATCAAGGCGCGTACCGCCATCTCGCCGCTGATCTTCGCCGGCTACACCGAGATCGGACCGCTCAACCAGTGGGTCCATGTCTGGGCCTACAAGAACATGGGCGAGCGCGAGAGCCTGCGTGCCCAAGCAGTCAAGGCCGGAATCTGGCCGCCGCCGCGCGACGCGAGCACGATCCTGCATCGCCAGACCAGCACCTTCGCGATCCCGGCGAAATTCTCGCCGCTACGCTAGAAGCGACAGTCCGGCGCTGCAGACGTGCGGCGCCGTGCTTGCTTGATTTCAGAGGCGGCAGCCCCTAAAAGCAGCCGCTCTTTGCGGCCTCGTCCCCATCGTCTAGAGGCCTAGGACACCGCCCTTTCACGGC
>PLYQ01000192.1 GCA_003153415.1 Rhodospirillales bacterium
TTTGGCCAGTTGGCGGCGGGCGCGGAAGACGCGCGCCTTGATGGTTCCCAGCGTGCAGCCGCACAGGCCGGCGGCCTCCTCGTAGGAGAAGCCGCAGGCGCCAACCAGCATCAGCGCCTCGCGGTATTCGGGAATGATGCGCCACAGCGCCTTGGAGAGATCGATCAGGTCGGACGCGGCATCGGTGCGGGCAAGGGCCGGGGCATTGGCGAGCTCGTCCGGCTCGATCACTTCCGATCGGCGGCGCGTGCTGCGCAGGCTCGAATAGAACCGAGAGCGCATGATGGTGAACAACCACGCTTTGAGGTTCGTGCCGGGCTGGAATTGGTCCTGCTTGGAGATCGCCACGACGATGGTGTTTTGCACCAGGTCGTCGGCCGCAGCGCGGTCGCGGCAAAGGAAGCGGCTGAAGGCGCGCAGATCGGGCAGTAACACCATCAGATCGGACCGGAAGGTCGGGCGTACTGGAGCGAGACTAAGCGCTGCCATTCGTTAACGCTCCTGCCCGGCAGATATGGGGATGGATTTACCGAATTCCAGACCGTTCGCCGCAACTTGTCGATCCAGCGCGCGTTACTGGTGCCACATACCCTTTCAAGGAGTGAACCCATGCACGCTCGGCTTATAACAGTTACAACCCTGGCGCTGCTCTCCGCTGCGTGCGGGAGCCCCAATCCGCAGTCGGCAAACCGCTACAACGCCACGCCGCCGGCCTACACCGCGGCCTATTCCACGTCCGAACAGGCTTGCGCCGACTACGGCTTCATTTCCAACACCGCCAGCTTCGACCGTTGCGTGTCGCGCGAGCGGGCGGCCCGTTCCGCCGGCCGTATGACTCGCGACTATGAACAGGCCCGGCTGTACAACGACGCCCGCAACGCCTGCGCGTCGTACGGTCTGGAGCCGGGCTCCGCCCGCTACGATCGCTGCTATGCGCGTGAAGTCGACGCCCGCGGCTATCGCGCCGATGCCGCGCTGAGCGTTCCGACCTATCGCACCGACCAGTACGGGTACCGGATCGATTCCGAGGGCTACCGCGTCGATGCTGATGGCTATCGCATCGATTCGGAGGGCCGTCGCATGGTGCGCCAGTCGGCCTATGTGCCCCAGCCGCAGCCCTACTACACACCCCAGCCGCAGCCCTACTACACGGCGCAGCCGCAGCCCTACTACGCGCCGCAGCCGCAGCCGGCGCCTTATGTCGAAACCCGTCCGATCGGCCAGCAGGTCACCAGCGACGAGTTCGGCTTCCGTTACGACGCTTACGGCAACCGCCTCGACGCCCGCGGCAACGTGATCAGCCCGCAGACGACGACGCGCTAGACAGTCGATGAGTCTCGAATTGGCCACCCCGGAGTCGAAGTCCGGGGTGGCTATTGTTGTTCGGGACGCCTAAATTGCTGAGGCGTCCCTGAGATCGATTGCACTGCATCGGCTCGGGATTTACCACTCGCGGCTCAGAGACCCGAATATCTACAGTTCCAAACGCCAGTCAGGCGGGGTTTGCGGCGAGTGGCCAACGAAAGGAATAAAATGACGGGCTTGAGAGAGGAAGCGGCCGCTGCATTGCCGTATCTGCGCCGCTACGCGCGCGCCTTGACGGGCACCCAGCAGCACGGCGACCAGTGGGTCAGGATGTGTGTCGAGGTCCTGCTGCAGCAGCCCGATCTGCTGAAGTCGGGTGCCACGACCAAGTCCGACATCTTCACCGTCTTTCACAAGCTCCAGCAGCCTTTCAATGCGCTCGAGCCGAGGCCTAGCGCTGGGGCAACCGGGACGGCGGGGCGGCTGAAGGCACATCTCACCGACATCCCGCAGCGCCAGCGCCAGGTCCTGCTTCTCACCGTCCTCGAAGGCTTCTCGATTGGGGAAGCGGCAGGCATCCTTGGCGTCAGCGTCAGCGATGCCCAGGCCGACCTCAACCAGGCCCGCGACGAGCTGAAGCGTGTCGCTTCGGTGCGCGTGCTCGTCATCGAAGACGAAGCGGTGATCGCGCTCGACGTCGCCAACATCGTCAAGAACGCCGGCCATACAGTCGTCGGCATCGCACCCACCGAGCGAGCCGCCGTCGAGCTGGCCAAGCAGCACGACCCGCATCTGATCCTGGCCGACATCCAGCTCCGCGATGGCGACAGCGGTATCGCCGCGGTTCGCCAGATCCTGAAGTCGATCAGCGCTCCCGTCATTTTCGTCACGGGCTTTCCCGAGCGCCTTCTGACCGGCAACGGCCTGGAGCCCGCCTTCATCATCACCAAGCCGTTCGATCCGGAAATGCTGAGGACGGCGATGGCGCACGCGTTGAACTCGGTCTCGGTGTGAGGTGAGCAGCCTGACGCTGAAGGCGAGACTGCTGCTTATTCTGGCGCTGGCGCTCGCGCCTGCGGTTGCGCTGGGGATCATGCGGGCCGGCGAGACCGTGGCATCGGCAAGCCTGTGGGGCGATATCGGCTTCATTCTGCTGATGGCGCTGGCCGGCCTCGGCATCCTGTGGATCGGCGCCGAGCGCTGGTGCCTGCGCCCGCTCAAGCCGATCCAGGCCGCGGTCGCGGCGATCGCCCGGGGCAATTTTGCCGTGCGGCCGCCTATCGGCCCGACCACACCCGAGATCCAGGCGCTGACCCAGGACGTGTTCACCATGGCCGAGGCGATCAGCGTGCGCGAGGCCGCCCTGCAGGCGAGCCTCGACCAGCGCGAACACATGCTGAGAGAGATCCATCACCGGGTGAAGAACAACCTGCAGATGGTCTCGAGCCTGCTCAGCCTGCAGGCCGATAAGGTCCGCTCACCGCGTATCCGGCGCATGTTCGGCGACGCCCAGGGCCGCATGCTGGCGCTCTCGGTCGTGCACCATCATCTCTACGAGCGGTCCGATTGGTCGTCGGTCGACTTCCACGCCTACATCACCGATCTCGTCGATCACCTCTCGGCGAAGCGTAAGGGCGGCGACGGGCCGGCCGTGCAGTGCGACGTCCAGGCGTCAGTGATCGCAGTCGGCCCGGATACCGCCATTCCGATTGGGCTGATCGTGACCGAGGCCGTTTCAAATGCCTTCGACCACGCATTCGCCGGCGTGGCGGCGCCGAAGATCCGCATTTCGGCGCAGGAGATCGGCGACGATATCGAGGTGTCGATCGAGGACAATGGCGTCGGCTTCGAAGATCGGCGGGACAGTATGCCGGGGGAGCGGGGGATTGGTCTTGCCTTGATGCAGGGGCTCGCCGCCCAGCTTGGCGGAACCATCAGGATTGTACCGTGTCCGAGTCCAAGGGTTGGGATCTGCATCCATGCCCGGTTTCCCAAGCCGCCCGCAACCGCAACGGCGCTGCGACCGAAGGCCGAGGAACCTCGCCGCCCTATCGCCGTTAGTTCTTTAGCCACCTGAGGACAATCGACCGCGTCGCGGTCGACGATCGACCGCCTCGCGGCGTCGACGGCGGGTAACAGCTAAAGGAACACCCCATGAAGAAATCATCTCTCCTCGCGGGCGCGATGGCGATCGGTCTGGTCCTGCCCGGAATCGTCTTTGGCGTGCCCTCGGCCGCCAACGCCCAGAGCGTCGCATCGGGACAGACCGGCGGCTCGGTCGCCTTCGTTCGCGATGCCGGCCATACCGCGCTGTTCGAGATGCAGACTGGCCGACTGGCGCTCGAGCGCTCGCAGCATCCCGGCGTGCGCGCCTTCGCCGCGCAAACCGTCAAGGACGCGAGCGAGATGTACAATCGCGTGAAGTTCATCAACCAGTCCAACGTCTCCGCGCCAATGCCGGACAGCCTCGGCGAAAACGAGCAGGGTGCGCTCAACCGCCTGGCCGGCCTCGACGGGCCCGACTTCGATCGCGAGTATATGCGCTCGCAGATCACAGCCAGCGACTTCCTGGCGGTGACCTTCCGGACCTACGGCGCCACGGGCGAGTCCGAGACGCTGCGTGTCTATGCGGCGAAGGCCGCCACTGACTATGACAAGCAAGCGACGGATGCCCGCATGATCATGGGCGCGCTCTAGTCGCCCAGCCATCGCAACAGCGGTTCAAACGGACGGCGGCCGCCCCGGAAGCGGCCGCCGGACACCCTTGGCGCATCGTCAGGAGATCGCAGTCATGAATCCATTCAGGACGACAATGCTTGGCCTGGGGCTGCTGTTGGCCGGCACGACCATCGCGCATGCCGAGTCGCAGGGAATGATCAAGGTGAACGCAGTGGTCTGCAAAACGCAATCGGGGATCGAGGCTGCCCGACCGGACATGAACCCCAAGCAGCTTGAAAGTCTGCGCTGTACCAACGCGCTGACCGATCTTCGCGTCGACGTGATACCACCCTCCGGGTCGTGCGATTCCTTCCTGTTTGTGGCAGCGACGTTGCCCGACAAGATCATGCGGTACTGGGTCAGGCGGGACGAACTGAATGATTATGCGCTGCAATTGTCGGACAAGGGCGTCACTTGCGAACGTGAGTGATCCGTCGTTCAAATAGAGCGCATCCATCGGCTGGAGCTATCGTGCANNACGTAAGCTTGTCCGCGTCGACCAGAGCTTCCGTGACTGAAATGGATACGCCGCACAGCTCCGTCCGCGCTTTTGCCGTCGTCGCTTGCGGCTATTGGACTGCGCCGGGATACCGGCTGGTCGCCTGGTTGCTGGCGAGCGGCATGGTGGTGCTGGGCGTCGTCAACGTCGGCATCGCGCTGTGGCTCAACATCTGGAATCGCGACTTCTTCAACGCCCTGGAGAAGCGCGACGTCTCGCGCCTGCTCGAGCTGGTCTGGATACTGGCCGCGATCGTCGTCGCGGCGGGCGTCGCCGTCGCCATCCAGCTCCACGTCAAGCGCCGGCTGCAGATCAACTGGCGGGCCTGGTTGTCTCGCGTCACGATCCTGCGCTGGCTGAATGCGGGCCGCCAGTATCAACTCGGGCTGCTGGTCGAGGACGTCGACAATCCCGATGGCCGCATCGCCGAGGACATCCGCGTCTCGACCGAGCTCGCCGTCGAATTCGCCCAAAGCATCCTGCAGTGCATCCTGCAGCTCTTCACCTTCCTCAGCGTGCTGTGGATCCTCTCGGGTTCGCTGCCGATCAAGGTCGCGGGCTACGCGTTCGAATTGCCG
Organism: Rhodospirillales bacterium; assembly: GCA_003153415.1. GTDB lineage: Bacteria > Pseudomonadota > Alphaproteobacteria > Reyranellales > Reyranellaceae > Reyranella. The sequence continues at coordinate 5,101 of PLYQ01000192.1, forward strand.
GGCTACATGGTGTGGGCCGCCGTGGTCTATGCCCTGATCGGCTCGCTCTTTACCTATGTCCTGGGCCGCGGCCTGATTCATGCCGGCAACGTGCGCCAGGGCCGCGAGGCCGATTTCCGCTCCGGGCTCACCCGTGCGCGCGAGAATGCCGAAGGCATTGCCCTGATGCACGGCGAGGTCGATGAGCGGGCACGGCTGCGCGGCTCGCTGCTCGACCTGCGTGCGGCCTGGAACGTCCAGACTATGGGCCAGGGCAATCTTTCGCTACTCACCAGCTCGCTCGCCTATCTCGCCCCCATCGTGCCGCTGATCGTGGCGCTGCCGCGCTATCTCGGCGGCGAGATAGCGCTCGGTGGCCTGATGCAGACGGCACAGGCCTTCTCCAGCGTGCAATGGGCGCTGTCGTGGCTGATCGACAACTTCCCGCGCTTTGCCGACTGGCGGGCCTCGACCGATCGCATCGTGCAGCTGCACGTGGCACTCACCGACCTCGAGGACAGTGCCGAGTCGGGCGACGGCGGGCGCATCGAGCTCCATCCGGCCGGCGACGCCGATCTCCTGGTCATGCGCGAGCTGGGCGTTGCCCGCCCTGACGGCGAGATGCTGGTGGCGGAGGCCGAGGTCGAGATCCACCGTGCCGAAAGAGTGCTGATCCGTGGCCAGTCGGGCAGCGGTAAGAGCACGATCATGCGCGCCGTGGCCGGAGTCTGGCCGTGGGGACGCGGCTCCATCCACCTGCCGAAGGGTGACATCACCTTCATGCCGCAGAAGCCGTATTTTCCGATCGGCACGCTGCGCGAGGCCATGCTCTATCCCAAGGTGCCGGAGGACTTCACCGACGATGTGCTGAAGGACATGCTCCACAAGGTCGGTCTCGACCATCTGAGAGACCGCCTCGACGAGACCGATCGCTGGGACCAACTCCTGTCCGGCGGCGAGCAGCAGAGGGTGGCCTTCGCGCGGGTGCTGATCCACAAGCCGGCCTGGGTGTTCATGGACGAGGCGACATCGGCGCTCGATGAGACCGGGCTGGAAAATATCATGAAGCTCCTGGTCGAGGAGCTGCCGGAGACGTCGGTGGTGAGCATCGGTCACCGGCCAGGCCTCGAGGTCTTCCACACCCGCGAGCTCACTCTGGTGCCCGGCAAGGAGGGCGCCAAGCTCAGGCCTCATGTCGGCAAGCGCTCGCTCGCCGACGTCTATCGCAGGATGTCGGCCGTCAGCCGGTCGCAACCCCCGGAGCCCGACTTCTGGTCGAGCTTCAGGGAGAGCCTCCGGGCAAACCTGCTCGGCCGCTAGGGCGATGTGGACCGACCAGGGCGTCAGTTGCGAGCGTGAGTGATCTGGGCGGGATGTTCGCCCGGGCCTGTCCTACTCCGCGGGCGCTATTCGACGACACCCGTCGCCGGCTCACACCGCCGCCGAACTCAACGCATGAGCCATCGCCGTCTTCAGTACAGTCGGATCGAATGGCTTGGTAATGATGAAGGCGGGCTCCAGCCCGTTGCCTGTCAGTAGGCGCTCGGGAAAACCCGTGACGACGATGACAGGGGCCGCCACCGACTTCAGGATCTGGCGAACGGTGGCGCCGCTGTCGCCGTTGCGAAACTGGATGTCGGCAAGGATCAGATGCGGATCGTGTCGCTTGGCCAGCGCCATGGCGGCTTGCTCAGCTGGAGCGATCCCCACCACCTTGTGGCCGGCTTTGCGCGCGATGTTGGCGACATCGAGCGCGATCACCGCCTCATCCTCGATGACGAGCACGCGCACCGAAGTGATGCCTTTGAGTTCATCTCGCGCCAGCTTGAGGTCGGTTACGGCCTCAGCGACGCCGATGCCGAGGATATCTGCCGCCTGGTCGATCGTGAAGGCTTCGAGGACAGTGAGGAGCAGGACCTGGCGCTGACGAGAGGGGCAGTCGATCGGATGTGCCTTAGGCTGCCCGGTGGTTTCGGTCGGTTCGGACGCGCCGCACGGCTCGATGCTGTGGAACGGTTGCTGGAGGCTGTGAAAAACCGCGAAGACGTCGGGCCTTGTGCTGTCGGCCGGCTTCTGCAGGTCGGGCTGCTGCAGCAGGATCTCGACGCATAGCCTGACCCACTGGTCGCCGTGCTCCTGACTGCCGGTCAAGGCGCGCGCGTAGCGGCGCAGATACGGCAGTGCAGCGGCGACTTCGTCTCTCAAGCCCGTCATGTATTCCCTTTTGTTGGCCGGCTGACGTGAGCCAGGCCTGAATGGCGTTCGGACCTTCAAGAGTGCTCACCCTCGGGGTGCTATGCTCGGGGAGAGCGGAGGAAGCAGCCCCGAGGGGAGCGACCGGAGCTAGGTACGCTGCCCCGGCAGAACTAAACGCGCCGCACGCCCGAAAGTTGCGGCTCGACGGCGAATCGCCATCGCGTGCGAGCGTCACGGAAACAGCACGGTAAATCGCGTGCCGTCGTCTGTGTCGCCACGATCGATCTGCAGCTCACCGCCGATCTGCGCGGCGAGGCCCTGGACCAGGCTCATTCCCAACCCTTGGCAAGCATCCGGATCGAAGCCCTCGGGCAGGATCGAGCCATCGTTGCAGACCGACAGCGCATGGCCCTTCTTGGATCGCCCTTCCAGTTTGACCGTTATCTGGCCTTCGCCGTGTTTGACGGCGTTTGTGATCAGCTCGTTGGCGATAAGGCTGAGCGGAATTCCAATGACCGTCGGCAATTGCGCTTCAACTCCCTCGACGACGATGATCTGGTCGGGACGCATTTCCGAGATCAGCATCGTCGAGTAATTGCGACAAAGATCGTCGAGGTATGGCTTGAATGCGACGGTCTGCCGGCCATCCATGGAATGGAGATGCCGATGGATACGGGCGATCGCGGCCACGCGACTGGCCGCGATTGACAATCGCGATGCCGTCTCGGGATTCGGCTCGTTTTGGCCCTGCAGCGACAGCAGGCTTACGATCATGTGCAGGTTGTTCATCAGCCTGTGATCGCTCTCCTGGTTCAGGACCTCCCGGTGGCGGGAGAGTTCTTCCATCTGATGAAGCAGCGCGTCGTTTCGGGTGAGAGCCGCTCGCAGCCGGGTTTCGGTGGAGACATGTTCGGCGAGCGCGCGCTCATAGCTCGCGGCGGACCGGCGCTTGAGGCTTTCGAAGCCGGGGTGCGGAAAGCCCTTGCTGAACTGAAAGTCTTGGCGGGGCATGTCGCCCTCACTTTCCCGGCAGTTGCCGGAACTCTGTCGCCTACGTGCCTGTAGCGGCCATCCGCCAGCTCTCGTCGATGGAAATCGACAGCGGCGGATATCTGACAATGTCGAGTATCCGCCTTTGTCGGACGTCCGACAGTTCCGTCGCCTACCCGCCTTACCCGGCGTTCTGGCGCTCGCTTTCTAGCCCCAAGCCACCCATGTACGCGCCTTTTCTCGGACAGAGTCGAGGAACAATGTACGATATCGGACTAAAGATGCCCGAGTGGGGGATATGTCGGCTGTTAGACATATGCGCGGGTGTGAAACCGTGACGGCTCCGATTTTGGCGGCCCAACGACCGAATAGACTCGACAGCCCGCCACGATGGGTCCACGGCCCTATTGGGCCATGGTGCCCTGGTTCAGGCCAATGTGGGAGTTCGTTCACCGGAACAACTTCGAACACTACCGGAAGCTGTTGGCAGAGACTGCAAACGATGCAGATCGTCCGGTACTGGAAAAGCTGCTGTCGGATGCGGAAGCGAAGGATGGACCGCTTCCCAGGGCGCCAAGCGGCGGCCAGCGGGAACCCTGACCGCATACAAGCCCGACCGAGAGGAGCAACGAACTGATGAACAAGCGTAAGGCCGCGGACCCGTCTGCGAACCGGTTGCTCAGTTTGCTGCCGCCCAAGGACTACCAGCGCCTCCGCCCACATCTTCAACGAATTCCGTTGGAGTACAGGAAATCGCTTTACCGTGCCCGCAAGCCCATCGATTTTGTCTATTTCATCGAGAGCGGCGTCGGCTCGCTGGTCAACACCATGTCGAACGGCGACGCTGCCGAGGTCGGAACGGTCGGCAACGAGGGCGTGGTCGGCTTGCCGCTTTTGTTGGGCGACGACAGGGCGCCGACAAGCATCTACGTCCAGGTTCCCGGCGTTGGCCTCAGAATGAAGGCACCGCTTTTCGCAAGGGAACTGGCACGAAGCGCATCGATGCGGACGGTGATGCTCCACTACGCCCATGCGCTCTTCAACCAGGTCGCGCAGTCGGCCGCGTGCAATCACTTCCATCCGATACAGAAACGTTGTTGCCGATGGCTGCTGATGACGCACGATCGCATGCGATCGGACGAATTCCTGCTGACGCAGGAGTTCCTGGCGATGATGCTGGGCGTACAGCGAACCGGCGTTTCCGCCGCGGCGGGCGGCCTGCAGCGGGCTGGCCTTATCCGCTACAGGCGTGGGGTCGTCACGATCCTCGATCGCCCCGGGCTGCTGCGCCGCTCGTGCGAGTGTTACGGCGTTTCAAAACGGGAGTTCGATCGCCTGCTCGGCGATTGATCGCCCGCTCGGCGATTGACCGGTAGGCAAAGAAAAAGGCGGGCACTTTCGTGCCCGCCGTTTCCTTGAACCGCTGTTAGAAGAGGCGGATCGAGACGCCCGGGTTGTTGTCGTAAATGACCGGGGGCGGATAGTAGTATCCGTTGTTGTAGGGTGCGTTGTAGATGACCGGCGGCGCACGGTAGTTGTAGCCGTTGTAGTGGTCGTTGCCGTGCCAGCCGTTGTTGTATCCTTCGTTGCCATACCAGCGTGCGCTGGCGGGGCCGGCAATCGTGGCGAACGCGACGATCGCGCCCATCACGAAGAGAGCTGCCGTGGTCTTGGGGTGCTTGATGGTGGTCATGAATGAACCTCCTGTGCCTGGCTAACTCTGGGTTAACCCTGTTTCGCCGAGCCCTGGGGGCCGTACTTCTGGAACACCTGGTCGGCGTTCGCCTTCTGGTCGGCCGGCATCCCGTCATAGAGCGCCTTGAAGGCCGGAATCAGGTTCTTCAGCCCGTCGAGATGGGCCTGGCTGAATTCCTGGTAGGTTTTCAGGTCGTCGATGGCCGTCATGCTGGCGGCGGGCTGGGCGCGCTTGGCGGTGACCAGCTTGTCCATGGCGGCGGCGTTTTCGCGCATCGACGTGGCGACGGCAGTCCACTTGGCCTCCTGGTCAGGCGTGATCTTGAGCGACGCCTTGAGCGAGACGATGCGCTGCTCGACGGTCTCCGGCTTGCTGGAGGTGGCGGCGGCGGCGGCGGGGGGCTTCTGCTCGTTGGTCTGAGCAATTGCCGGGCTGACAAGCATGGTGGCGCCCAGGAGTGACGCGATCGCGAGGGAACGCATCATCGGGGCGGTTAGACGAAATTTCGACATGGAGTTTCCTTCCGGAATTCAAAGGGAACCCGCGCCAGCAGTGATTGCCGGGCGGGGCAGTTACCAAGCAACGTGCCGGAGTGCCGGAGGTTGCGGTCGAAACTTCCGCATATTGCCTCGTTAGCCCCACTTGGCCCTGCGGGGCCTTGGCTTTCTGCCTGCAACATTCCAGCTCCGGTCGCGTTGACTGCAATGTAGGTTCCAGAAAGGAACGCAATCAGGATGCGTGCCCGGCTCATTGCGACGTTATCGATTGGATTGATCTCGGCGGCGTGCCAAGCACCGCCCAGCCAGAACGCACTGCGGTATGTTGCACCGGAGGCGCACAGCGCGGGCTACGCAACTTCCGTCCAAGCTTGTGTTGGATATGGTTACGCCGCCACAAGCGCTGATTTCAATCAATGCGTCATGGATGAGCGCCGCGCGCGCTCCTTCGGCCGGAGGGCCCGCGACAACGCCGAGGCGGAGTTGGTCACTGACCTCTGCGACGCGTGCAATTCGTACGATCTTGAGCCGGGCCATGACGTGTGAACGAGCCATCGCGCTTTGACGGGTGACTCCGGCCGGCGCGCGGGTCGTTGGTCTGTGAGATTGCAATGGAGGTAGTTATGGACGTTGTCGACAAGGATAAGGCGCAGACAAATCCAAGCAGTGTCTTCGACAAGCCGGCGGACGTCGTCGTTGCCAAGGAGCTGAGTGCCAAGGAGAAGACCAAGGTGCTCCAGGAGTGGGAGCTCGATGCCCGCCTGCTCGAAGTCGCCACCGAAGAGGGCATGAACAAGAAGACCAAGCCCAGCGTTCTGCCCGAAGTAAAGGCAGCTCAGCGCAAACTCGGCGCCGAGCCGATCGCGAGCGACGGATCACCGACAAAGTTCTGAGTGGCTATTTCACGCACTCGAGCCGCACGCTCGCCGCCTCGGCCTGTTCGGCAAGGTCGGGCTTGGGCAGCGCGGTCGAGGCGGTAGCGATTTCGTAGGCGATGCGGTTGTTGTCGAGGAAGGCCACCAGCGTCGAGGCCTGTATGGCGAAATTCACGTTTTCGGGAATTTCTCCCGTCTGCTTGGCGAATTTGAACGCGTCGAGCTTGCTCTGGACCACGCCGACCAGGCCGCCGGCCTCATCGAGGACCGGGCCGCCACTGTTGCCCCGCTGCACCGACGCCGAGATCTGGATGAAGCGCGGATCGTCGGCCAGGCCGGTGAGCGCCGTCACGTTGCCCAGCGTCGTGTTACCCGACGACGAGAGCGCGAAGGGGTAGCCGAACACCAGCACCGCTTCGGCCGGTCTGACTAAGCCTTTGCGGAGCTTGAGATAGTGCGTGCTGGGCCTGTCCGACCGCAGCGCCGCCAGATCGTCGGCCCGATTGGCGGCGATCAGCCTGATGCCGCCCGCCTCCACGCCGCGCTTGCGCGCACGTACTTTGCTGCAGCCTTCGACGACGTGGCTGTTGGTGATGATGACATTGGCGCCGATGTAGAAGCCGGTGCCGCTGTCGGACGGCTTGCTGTCCGTGCGCATGCCGCCGCGTTCGGCCAGCGCCGACTTCAGCCGCGCGTAGAGCGCTTCGGACGGCGCTCCGTCCGCCGACAGGCCGACGCTCCTCTGGAAGGCCGTGATGGCAGCACCTGTCTTGGGGCCCATCGAGCCGTCGAATGGGCCGATATCGTGGCCGAGCGCGCTCAGCAGGGTCTGGATCGCGGCCACGAGAGATTCAGGCGTCGGCGTATTGGCCGGCGGCGGCGCGGGCTCGCGCAGGACCATCGCACAGTAACCCAGTGTGAAGCCCCGGCGCTGGGCTTCCGCGACATGGCCCGCGTTTTCACGTCTGGGATCCCATCGGGTAGCGCCGGCGCAGGGCATGGACTGGCAGATCACGGCGGAGGCGCAGACCGATCGCGCGCTTTCGAGCGCCGGTGCGCTCTCGACCGCCTGTGCGGTCTCGACCGCGTAATCGGCCGCGGCCGCCGAGCCGCACCACGCCGCGACAGCCAGCCAGATCGCACGTCCGAACATGCTGGCGCGGACTTCAGTCATATTGCGCTGAGGTGATGCCACTGGTGGCGTCGAAGAAGAGCCGGAGTTTGGTCAGACCGCAGATGTTCAGGCTCTGCCACACCGCCAGCGACGCGTTGTCGGCGAACACGACCCTGACGTCCTGAATGCATTCGGTGGCGTAGGGAGCGACCGCAACCTGCCGTGACTCACCAACCTTGAGCGGCGGCGGCAGCAGCGAGTTGCGGCCCCAGAAATTGAGGTTGGGTGGCGAGAGGTGCAGTTCGCTGATCGGATAGCTCGTCGAATTGATCAGCAGAAAGCCGAGATCCTGGGCAAACGCGCCGCCCGCGATCAGCGACAGCAGGATGACAAGGCCGTGACGCAACATTCAGCAATTCTCCCGGAGCCGTATTCGTGACGGCAACGGTGGCATCGGCGGAGGGCATAGTCAAAACCCAACGCCGCGGAGTAAATCAGCGCCTGGACACGACTGCCACGATAACCAGCTCGGTCGCGAAAGCCATCAACCTGTCACCCGGCTTGACCTGAGGTAGCACGGCGCGGCCTTCTGCCGTTCGCGCATCGAAGGTGCGGACCTGGCCGTTGGTCGGATCGACGACGGAGATCGTGTTTGCCGCGACGTTGGCGCTCACCACCGTCCAGCCCGGCGCGGCGGCGTTCAGCCCCGGCAGGGCGAAGCTCACCCGCTGCTCGTAGCTGACGTCGATGGTATCGCCGACATTCACCTGGCCAAAATTCTGCACCGCGCTGGCCACCTTGTAGTTGCCGCTGCGGCCGTCCGAGAAGGCGAGCGTCACCTGGCGCAAGGCTTGGTTGATGGCGGTAACCTTCGCCGGGCCGGACGAAGACGACACCATCGCGATGCGCGTGGCTGTGGCGCCCGTTGCCCCCGATGCGCGCGGCTGGGCCGTGCCGCCGAACGGATCGAGCGGCTGGGGATATTGCGATGACGGCACGGCCGTCGTGCCCGCAGGCGAGCGTGTGGTGACCTGTCCGCTCGGTCCGGTGTCGAAGCGGCCGGATGGCGGATAGCCGCCCGGAGGAACCGACGACAGCGGCGGCAGCGAGGGCGCGCCGTTGGGGTAGCTCGGGCCGGTGCCGCCGGGCGCGCTGCCCGGTCCAATGCCGCTGCCGATCGCGGTGCTGCCGCCGATCGGTCCGCCCGGTACCACGCCCTGGGCGTGGGCCATCGTGCCGGAGAGGCCAAGGACGACGGCGGCGCGGAAGAGCCTGTTCACTTCTTGCCTGCGACCGGCCACGGCATGGCTGCGGCCGAGGCGATGATCACTGCGGCATCGTCGGCCAGCAGGAAGCCCTCGGCCTGCAGAGCGCGCGCTGCAATCCGGATGCGGTTGGTGTAGTCGTCGCGACCGCCGGGATAGCGCTCGGCGAGCGAGGGCCGCTTGTCGCCGGCCGCCTCGCGCTCCTCCTTGGTCGCGGCGAAGGGCAGGAAGGCGCCGGCCAGCGCGCAGCCGGGCGCCGTCTTCGGTTCCTGCTGGGCGGCATGGACGCCCAGCGGCACGGCGACATCGGGCAGCCGAACGCCGCCCAGCACGTTGCCGTCGGCGTCGCGCTTGGGCCGCTGGATCACGGCGTTGGGCAGGTGCTTGGGCGCGCGCAGTACCTCGGGATCCTCGCCCGCCGGCTCGAGCGGCATCAGCTTGTTGCCCGGCGGCTGGGTGACGCTCGCCACCCAGCGATCGAGCGCCAGCAAGGTCGCGCGCGACACCGGCATCCAGTCCAGCCGCTCGCGCGGCAGGTCGCACTTGGAATTGAGCAGCACCGCATGGCTGGCTCCGGCGAGATCGTACATGCGCACGTTGGCAGGGATCGCCTGGTCGGTCGTGCCGCTGGCGCCAGTGCGCCCGAGCGAGGCCCGCAGCGAGAGGAAATCGGAGGTGCTGCTCAGCATGACGATCTTGGGCGGCGCCTCGCCTCGTGCCTCAAGCTTGGCCACGATTTCGCCGATCGTGAACGGACCCTTGTGGACACCGCGGAACTCGGGATTGGCGAAGCTCGCTGAGCCGTTGCCGCTCGACTCGGGTCCGGGCGAGGAACGCAGGATCGGCAGCAGGCCGGAGCCGGACACGAAGATATGCATGCCATCGAAGACGCGGCGGCCGCTCTCGCGGTGGTCGGTCACGCGGTTGAAGCCGTTGAGCAGGAAGGTCTTGAGGAAGCGCCCGCTCTGCGACTTGCCGCTGGCCAGCGTCTGGCGGACGGAGCCGCGCACCGGATTGGTGTCGGCCTTCGAGTGCGCGAGGAAGTCGGCGGTGTCGCGCATGATGGCGAAGCCCACGCCCTCGACATACTGCGTCTTGCCGGCTGAATCGGTGAAGGACGGCAGCTCGGCGCCCTTGCCCAGCTCCCACGATACCTCGGCCAGCGCAAAGCCCTGGTCCTCGAGGAAACCGATGCCCTGGTCGAGCCGGCCCGATTCGAAGGGATCGCCGCGCGGACTATTGTAGAGCGCCACGCCGTAGACTCGGCCACGGTTGGGCACGTCGACGATCAAGGTGCCGTTGCCCTTCGACGGGTCGGCTGGCATCAGCAGCACGATGCTGGCGGCGTATTCGACCTTTCCTGCGGCGTTGCGCTTGGCTTTGTCGAGGTCGGGAATGGCCTCGCCTGGCGAGAGCTCGCCGCGCACCTGGCCCTTCCAGAGGACATACTCGCCCGGCCGGAAGGTGCCGTAGACGGCCTTGCTCGCGATCTCCAATCGGGTGACTTCGGCCGCCGCCGGCGGGGGGGCGGAAAGCGCCACGGCCATTGTTGCGGACAGGGCGAAAATGACGTGTTTCATGGGCGTTCCCCGGCAGGCTTCCGGCAGCCATGCTAGACGGGCGTTCTGCAAAGCGCACCGTGTGGCCGTCCAAGGGCGGCTCCGCCGTCCGGGACGGCCCACCGTGTGGCACAAATGCAATCAACGATAATGCAATTATTGCGTTGTGTCTTTTTTTGACATAGGTCAATGTTCAACGGCTTGGGAAACGGCTAATCTGAACGATAGCAAGAATGCTTTGCTTGCTTTTTCCAGGGGGAATCACTCTATGCTCAAATCTACTCTAGCCATT
>PLYQ01000087.1 GCA_003153415.1 Rhodospirillales bacterium
CCCTCCCGATGTGCAGGAACTACCTCACCACGGGATTGACCTCCCGCGGCTTCATCGGCCTGCCTGGTTGAAGACACTGCGAGTGTGCGGGTGGAAGTCGCTTGCTCATGGAGCTTCCGCCGCCTGTACGACGGCGAAGTTGACGGTGGCAGGGGGCGGAGTTGAAGCGGGTATATCTCAGCCGGAAAGGCGCCAGATCTTCAGTGCGTGCGAGCGTAGCATCGTGGCTAAGGACCATAANNACCATAATCGTCGAATCGAAGCGGTTGGGCTTATAGTCAGCCGATGATCCGCGCCGTCTGCCTGCTGGGCCTCCGCCGCCGTTTTCCCACGGTTTATTTAACCGTGGCGGCCTTTCGTGCCCGGCGCCGCGCCTTCGGCGAGGACCACAATCTTCGGTTCGGCCCGGTCGGGCGTAGGATGGGCGGCGTGATATCCAGGACCACCCCCACGATCGTCGTTGCTGCCAACCGGTCTGCGGCACCTTCGCGGATTCGCGAGATTCGCGAGCGCTCGCGAGGCTCGCGAATCGTTCCCGATAATCCGCGCAAGTGTCTGAACGAGCAGGTGTTTTCGGCAGGACCGCAAAAGACTCGCGAGGACAGGCCATTCCGCGCGGGGCGGCGGGGGAGGTGGCAAAAAAGTGAGACACCGCCGGAAAAGCCCGATGCCATCGGTGTCCAAGACGTCCCACGTGCGTGGGAAGCCTTGGGAACCTCAACGCACCCGCCGGTACGAGGCCAAGAGTCCGGCGGCTATGCCGGCCAGCGTCACGTCGCGGCGGCCGGAGATTGTCGCTCCTTCATGAAGCTTCCCTTGAAATGCTTCATTGCTCTTTGCGTCGTGTCGGCAACTCCCGCCGCCGCCCAGAAGGTCGACATCGTCGATGGCGGCACGATGCAGGTCGACGGCACGCTCTACCGGCTGTGGGGGATCGCCGGCCCGGAGGCGGCGCAGCTCTGCGACGACGGCTGGCCGATCGGCAAGGAGGCGATCCGCAATCTGGCGCGGCTGATGGCCGGCCACCAGGCCGTGGTCTGCGTCGGGCGCGAGAAGGACGATCGCGGGGTCATGATGGCGGTGTGCAAGGCCGACAGGGACGACCTCAGCGCCGGCATGGTGCGCGACGGCATGGCGTGGGCCGATAGGTACTACAGCGACGACTACATCGATATCGAACGCGACGCGCGCTACGAGCGGCGCGGCCGGCACGACCATAGTTGCGAGCTGCCGATGTGGTTGCAGAATCGCCAGGCGCCGGCAGCGCCGCGCCCAAAGCCACCCGCAGCGGGGAGCAAGAAGTGACGACGGCAACCATCTACGGCATCAAGAACTGCGACACGATGAAGAAGGCGCGCGCCTGGCTCGACGGCAAGGGCGTGACCTACGAATTCCACGACTACAAGGTCTCGGGCGTCGCGCGCGGTGCGCTCGAAGGCTGGGCAGGGAAGGTCGGCTGGGAGATGCTGCTCAACCGTGCCGGCACGACCTTCCGCAAGTTGCCCGACAAGGACAAGGAAGGCCTCAGCGAGAAGAAGGCGATCGCGCTGATGCTGGCCCAGCCCTCGATGATCAAGCGGCCGGTGCTCGAGACGGGGGCCGCGCTCCTGGTTGGCTTCAAGCCCGAGCAGTACGCGGCGGTCTTCCGCTAATGCTGGAGTCGCGCGCCCCCAGCAGAGACCTACGACGGTTTGACCCGCACGCCGGGCACCAGGGCGAGCGCGAGCAGCGCGGCCACCGTGCCGATGAAGAACGCCGCGGGAAAACCGAAAGGTCCGGCGGCGAGGCCCACCACCGGGCCGGTGAGGCCGATGGCGAGATCGAAGAAGGCGGTGAAGTTGCCGACGGCGCGGCCGCGCTGCTCAGGGCTCACGCGGTTCGTGGCCTCCACGCCCATCGCCGGGAAGATCAACGAAAAGCCTGCGCCGGTGAGACAGGCGCCGGCGAAGGCCACCTCGACATTGGGCGCCAGCCACAGCAGGCACTGGCCGACGGCTTCGACGGCGAGCGAGACGGCGGCCACCGCCACGCCGCCGTATTTGTCGGGCAGGTGGGAAGCGACCAGTCGGACGGCGACGTAGCCCGCGCCGAAGGCTGCGATGGCGGCGCCCGCGCCGTTCCAGCCCTGGTGGCTGTAGTCGAGCGCCAGGAAGGCTGCGATCGAGGCGAAGGGCGCGGTGGCCAGGCCCAGCACGACGCCGGGCCGCCAGATCAGCCCCAGCACTTTGTAGAACGGCACGCGTTCGCCGCCGCCGCCCGGCACGGCAGGCAGCGCCACGGCGATCGCGAGCGCCAGCAGCGGGGCAGCGACCGTGAGCCAGCCCACGCTGTCGAAGCCCCACAGGTGCTGGGCACTGAGGCCGATCGGCGCGCCGGCGCCCAGCGCCACGAACATGGCGATGCCCTGCCACGACATCACGATGCTGGTCCGGCCCGGCAGCCGGGCGATGCCCCAGGCCAGGCACCCGGTGATGAACAGCGCCTCGCCCACGCCCATGACCAGGCGGCCGACCAGGATGACCAGCAGGCTCACCACAGGGCTTAAGGGGGGGCCGAAGGAGGGCAGATCCGACAGCCGGTAGAGGACGCCCGAAAGGGCGGCCAACGGGAGGCCCAGCAGGACTGCCCGGCGCGGTCCTGACCGGTCGCTCACGGTGCCCGCCTGATGGCGCACCAGCACCGTGGCGGCCGACTGCAGGCCGATGACGATGCCCACGACCAGGGGGCTGAAGCCCAGCGTGTGATGGACGTGGAGCGACAGGGCGGCGATCGGGATGCCGACGGCCAGGAAGCCCAGAAAGACGATGCTGGCCAGAGGCACCAGAGCCGAGATCACCGCTCCCATATTTCCGCCCACCTTCAGGTCAGAGGATATGAAACAATATTATCATTGTATTTCAATAGACTAATACATTATCTTGACGTTGATTGTTAATTTAGCGACCTTCCTATCGCTAAAACCCTACCGGCTAAATGAATAATGAAGCGGACCCCAATATTCGGTCCATCCCCTCGAAAAGGTGCGTGTCATGACGACCAGGATTGTTGCGCTCCTCGCGTTGCCTTTGGCTTTGTCGCTCGGTGCGTGCGGTGAGTCGATGGGCGAGCGTATGGCCTCGGGCGGCGGCATCGGCGCCGGTGCCGGCCTTGCGATCGGCGCCATCGCGGGCTGGCCGCTGGTGCTGCCGATCGTCGCTGGCGGTGTCGCCGGTGCCGCCATCGGCGCCGCGACGACTCCCAAGAAGGGCGACTAACCTAAGAGCAGGCGAAGCTTACGGTCGAAGACGCTCAGCACGTCTTCGAGCGTGTCGCCGTGCGCCAATTTGCGCGGGCCGTTGTAGACCATGTAGCCGCCGCCCGCGGTTGATCCGTTACTGCCGCCCGGCACTTTGGCGATGGCAAACAACGGCTGTTCGGCGGCATGGCGGAAGATCGAGAAAATCGCCATTCCCGGCCGGAAGTCGATGGCGTAGTCGCGCCATTCGCCTGACGCGACCCGCACGCTGTAAAGACTGAGCAGCCGATTGAGCTCGCGGCGGTCGAACGAAACGATCCGGCGACGCGCCTTCTGATCGGCTAGACGGTACAGATTGGTCATGCCTTCAGGCTGAATTGTTGCAGAAGGCTCATAGTTTGCCAAATCCCGAGTGGGCGGCTATGAACCGCCGCTGAAGCTGTTGATATTTCGTAATAATCTCGGAGTACCCGCGTGTCCGACCAGGCTGCCTTTCAGGAAGTCGACGACGCCGTCCGCCAGGACGATCTCACGGCCTGGTGGAAGCGCTGGGGCACCCCCCTGATCGTTGGCTTCGTGGTCGCGCTGGCTGCGGTGATCGCCCTGATGCAATGGCGCAATTACGAAAATGGCCAGCGCGAGGTCGCCGGTGCCGCCTATTCGGCGGCGCTGGCCTTGATCGGGCCGGACAATACAGGCGCCCGGGCGGCGCTGGAGAAGCAGGCGGTGAGCGCGCCCGAGCCCTACCGCTCGCTGGCAGCACTTGCCGCCGCCCAACTCCTCGCCACGCCGATCGAGCAGGTCGACGCCCTTCTGGCCGTGGCGCCCAAACTGCCGGCGGCCGAACTAAGCGACCTCGCCAACGTGATCGCAGGGTTCCGCGGCCTCGACACGGCCAAGTCCGGCGAGACGATCGCCCGGCTCGATCCGCTTGCTCAGCCCGACCGGCCGTTCCATGCCAGCGTGCTCGAGCTGCAGGCGCTCGCGGCCCTGCGCAAGGGCGACCTCAAGAAGGCGCGCGAGGTGTGGGGCGAGATCGCAAAGGACCAGGGCGCCCCGCAGGGTGCCAGCCAACGCGCCCAAGCATTGCTCAACCTCTACCTCGCTGCGGAGGCGAAGTAGGAAGATGTTGCCCGTCGTGCGCGCCTTCGACCGGCGCCTCGTTCTCGCCATCGCCCTGTTGGCGGTGTCGCTCACCGGGTGCGGCGTGGCCGACTGGGCCGACAACCTCATCAGCAAGAAGAAGCCGCCGCTGGTGGGCGAGCGGGTCGCGGTGTTCGCCGACCGCAAGGAACTCGAGCCCGACAAGGAGACCGCCGGCCTCCAGGTCGTGCTGCCGGCGCCGGCGGTCAACGATTCCTGGCCGCAGTCCGGCGGCTTTGCCAACTACGCCATGCAGCACCTGGCGGTCGGCGATGCGCCCCAGATCATCTGGAGCGCCGACGTCGGCTCCGGCTCGTCGTCCTCGCGCATCCTGACGACGCCGCCGGTGGTGGCCGACGGCAAGGTCTTCGCCAAGGACGCGCTCAGCACCGTCTCGGCCTACAACGCCGAGAGCGGCCAGCGCATCTGGAGCGTCACGCTCAAGCCCGACAAGGCGCGCGACACCGACGAATTCGGCGGTGGCCTCGCTTACTACGGCGGCCGGCTGTTCGTGACCACGGGATTTGCCGAAGTCTTCTCGCTCGATCCCGCCGACGGCAAGGAGATCTGGTTTTCGACGGTGAGCGCGCCGGTGCGCGGCGCGCCGCTGGTGTTCGGCGATCGGGTGTTCACCGTTTCGATCGACAACAAGCTGCATGCCATGGCCGCGGTCGACGGTTCGGACCTGTGGTCGTTCACTGGCCTGTCGGAGACGGCGGGTTATGTCGGCGGCAGCAGCCCGGCGGGCTCGGGCGATTACATCGTGGCGCCCTTCACCTCGGGTGAGCTGGTGGGCTTGAGGATCGATAACGGCCGGACGGTGTGGAACGAATCGCTGGTCGGTCCGCGCCGCGAGTCGCGCGCCTTCGGCAACTTGGCCGACATTCGCGGCCGTCCGGTGATCGACCGCGGCGTGGTCTTCGCCATGGGCTCGGCCGGCACGCTGACGGCCATCGACCTGCGCTCAGGCCAGCGCCAGTGGGAGCGCAACATCGGCGGCAACCAGACGCCGTGGGTGGCGGGACAGTTCGTGTTCGTCATTACCGGCAGCGCCGACGTCGTGGCCCTCAACCGGACCGACGGCAAGGTGAAGTGGGTAACGCCGCTCACCCAGTTCATGGACGAGAAGCGCCGCACCCCTGTCCTGTGGGCGGGGCCTGTGCTGGCGGGCGACCGCCTGCTGGTCGGCGGCTCGACCGGCGACCTGCTGGCCATCTCGCCCTACACCGGCGAGATCATCGGCAAGCTGGCGATCGGCAGCCCGATCCGTCTCGGGCCGGTGGTCGCCAACCGTGTCATCTATGTACTCACCGACAACGGCCGCCTCATTGCCCTCCGCTGACGACAGCCCGCGACTTCCCCGGGTGGTCCCAAGAGTGGGAATCGTCGGCCGCCCCAATGTTGGCAAGTCGACGCTGTTCAACCGCCTGACCGGCACCCGCCACGCCATCGTCGACGACACGCCGGGCGTGACGCGCGACGTGCGCGAGGCGCCTGCCCAGCTCGGCGACTTGGCTTTTACCCTGCTCGACACCGCCGGCTGGGACACCGTGGGCGGCGAGGTGCTGGAAGCGCGCATGCGCCGCTTCACCGAGCGCGCCATCGACAGCTGCGACGTCGTGCTGTTCCTGATCGATGCCCGTGCCGGCGTCCTGTCGCTCGACGAGAGCTTCGCCGGCTGGCTGCGCAAGCGCGCCGGCAAGGTGATCGTGGTGGCCAACAAATGCGAAGGCCGCGCCGGCCAGAACGGACTCGCGGAAGCGCATGGGCTGGGGTTCGGCCAGCCCATCCCGGTATCGGCCGAGCACGGCGAGGGCCTGAGCGACCTGCACGAGGCGATGGCGCGCCACATCGCGCCGATGCCGGAGGAAGACGAGGGCGAACCGCAAGAGCAAAGCCTCGATGCCGAGGCTGCCGCGGCCGCCAAGCGGCCGCTGTTGCTGGCCATCGTCGGCCGGCCCAATGTCGGCAAGTCGACGCTGCTCAACCGGCTGGTGGGCGAGGAGCGGGTGCTGACCGGTCCGGAGGCCGGCATCACGCGCGACTCGATCCGCGTCGAATGGGAGTGGCGGGGTCGGAAAATCCGGCTGATCGACACCGCCGGCATGCGCCGTCGCAGCCGCATCGACGCCCGGCTCGAGGCGGCATCGGTGGCCGACACGCTCGATGCCATTCGCCTTGCCGATGTCGTGGTCGTGGTGCTNNGTGGCGCAAGCTCAGCGACCGGCTGGAAATGTCGTTCGCCCAGGTCAAGGACGTGCCGATCGTGGGCTTTTCGGCGCTCAACGGCCGCGGCGTCGAGCGGCTGATGCCCAAGGTCTTCGAGACCTACGACATCTGGAACAAGCGCGTGACGACGCCCAAGCTCAATCGCTGGCTGCGCGAGATGGAGACGCTGCATCCGCCGCCGCTCGCCAAGGGACGGCGCATTCGCCTGCGCTTCATGACCCAGATCAAGATCCGGCCGCCGACCTACATGCTGTCGGTCAGCCAGCCCGACGAGCTGGGCGACGATTACCTGCGCTTCCTGATGAACCGCCTGCGCGACGATTTCGGCATGCCTGGCGTGCCGCTCAGGCTTAATATGCGCAAGCCCAAGAACCCGTTCGCATCACGAGCCAAGAAGCAGCGATAACCTCTTTCTCCGGAGTTGGGCTGGATAGATTTTGAGTCTAGTGTACCAATCGAGAAGAAGGTGCACCGTGACGAAAGTCATCGCGACGACCGTTCCAGCCGACAGCGCGCTGCAGCCTTCGCTCGCGGAGTCGGACTTTTACGACGCCTACGAAGCGCCGTTGCCGTTGGAGGCAGCGACGCTATCACCGACAGAAATCTTTCTTCACGCCTCCCGAACCACGCCGCGATGGATCGACACCCTGATGCGGATTCGCAATCGTGTCGTTCGCCTCTTTGGTCTCAAGGATGTCGGGGCGATAGGGGCCAATGCCAAGGCACCCGAGGCCTATCAGGTCGGCGACCGGATCGGCATTTTCAGCATTTTTGGCAAGACGGAGGACGAGCTGGTGCTGGGGATCGACGACCGTCACCTGGATGTGCGCGTGTCGGTGATGAAATCTTACCGGAACGGATTGCCCTATTTCGTCGTTTCGACGGTCGTTCAGATTCACAATCTGCTCGGCCGCCTCTACATGATGCCCGTCGGCCGCATCCATCCCTTCGTCGTCAAATCCATGATGAGACGTGCTGAGGTGTAATGGCGATGCGCGCACTCGCAGTGGCAGCCCTCTACTTTGGCACCTTCATCGTCATTGGCCTCGGCGTGCGACTGCTTGTGCGGAAATGGATGGGCGATGTCGAACTTTCGAACGTTCGCAAGCAGGCCGGACCAAGCCCCCGCAAGCGGTTCCTGCTCGGGGCGTGGCGCAACGAAGACTGACTTTCTGCACTTTGCGCACCTGTCAGGGGGCAGCTCAGGAGGCGAGCGCCTGATCTCCGGCGACCCATTCGCCATTCATGGTGCACGACGGCAGTGCCAGGCGGATCAGCCCTTCGCCATGCGCCTCCGGCGGCGCCAAGCTTTCAGGGTCCTCGCCGGGGAAGGCCTGCTGGCGCATGCCGGTGCGGGTCGGGCCGGGATTGTAGAGATTGACCCGCACGTTAGTGTGGGCGCACTCGGCGGCGTAGACGCCGACCAGCATGTCGAGGGCGGCCTTGCTGGTGGCGTAGGCGCCCCAGTAGGGCAGCACGCGCCGCGCCGTGCCTGAGGTTACGAAGATCGCGCGGCCGGCATCCGAGGCGCGCAGCAGCGGATCGAGCGAGCGGATCAGCCGCCAGTTGGCGGTGACGTTCACCGCGATCACCTGCTCGAAGGTCTTGGGCTCGATATGGCCGACCGGCGACAGCGTGCCCAGCACGCCGGCATTGCCCAGCAGCACGTCGAGCTTGCCGAAGCGCTCATGGAGCGCAGCCCCCAGACGATCGATGCCGGGGCCGTCGGTGATGTCGAGCGGCACCAGGGTGGCGCTGCCGCCGGCTGCATTGATGCGATCGTCGAGCGCCTCGAGCCCGCCCACGGTGCGCGCCACCAGAACGACGTGCGCGCCCTCTTTGGCATAGGCCAACGCTGCCGCCGCGCCCAAGCCACGCGAGGCGCCGGTGATCAGCGCGATGCGGCCTTTCAGCCTCATCGCCTCAAGCCGGTTCGGCGAGGAAGGAAAGCTGGCGGTCCTCGACGCCCAACTGGTCGTCGAGCGGGATCGGATAGTCACCGGTGAAGCAGGCGTCGCAGAAGGCCGGCTGGTTGCTGTCGCGTCCGGGCTGGCCCATGGCGCGATAGAGGCCGTCGATCGACACGAAGGCCAGCGAATCGACCTTGATGAACTTGGCCATGCCGGCGACGTCGTAGTGCGAGGCCAAGAGCTTGTCGCGCTCGGGCGTGTCGATGCCGTAGAAGCANNCGCACCATCTCGACGATCTTCATCGACGTCGTGCCGCGCACGATCGAATCGTCGACCAGGATCACGCGCTTGCCCTCGATCAGCGCCCGGTTGGCGTTGTGCTTCAGCCGGACGCCGAGATGGCGGATGTGGTCGGCCGGCTCGATGAAGGTGCGGCCGACNNCGACATAGTGGTTGCGGATGATGCCTAGTTCGAACGGCAGGCCCGAGCCGTGCGAATAGCCGATCGCCGCCGGCACGCCTGAGTCGGGCACCGGGACCACGACATCGGCGTCGACCGGGCTTTCCTTGGCGAGCTGCATGCCGATGCGCTTGCGCGCCTCGTAGACGCCGACGCCTTCGATCTTGCTGTCGGGACGGGCGAAATAGATGTGCTCGAAGACGCAGAAGCGGCGGTTCTGCTTGGGGAAGGGCTTGATCGAGCGCAAGCCACTGCCGTCGACGATGACGATCTCGCCCGGCTCGACGTCGCGCACGAAGCGGGCTCCCAGGATGTCGAGCGCGCAGCTTTCCGACGTCACGATCCAGGCGTCTTCCAGGCGGCCGATGCAGAGCGGTCGCACGCCCAGCGGGTCACGCACGCCGATCAGCGCCTCGTTGGTCAGCAGCAGCAACGAATAGGCGCCCTTGACCCGGCCGAGCGCGTCGATCAGGCGGTCGACCACGGTGGAATAGTTGGAGCGCGCGACCAGGTGGTTGATGACCTCGGTGTCGGCGGTCGACTGGAACAAACAACCGATCCGCACCAGCTCCTTGCGCAGCAGATAGGCGTTGGTCAGGTTGCCGTTATGGGCCAGCGCCATGCCGCCGAAGTCGAAGTCGGCGAAGATCGGCTGGATATTGCGGTCGGACGAGCCGCCAGTGGTGGAATAGCGATTGTGCCCGATCGCCGAGTAGCCCTTGAGCCTGGCCATGACCGGCTGCTCGCCGAAAATATCGCCGACCAGGCCGGACGCCCGGTGGTCGTGGAAGTGGCGGCCGTCGAAAGTGACGATACCGGAGGCTTCCTGGCCGCGATGCTGGAGCGCGTGCAGGCCGAGTGCCGTGTGGGCGGCGGCGTCCGAGGTCCCGTAGATGCCGAACAACGCACATTCCTCGTGAAATTTGTCGAGGTCGTGGTCGGGGCGCAGGGGTGCGGTCAACACGGCGGCGTTATATGTGGGCGCCGCCGGTTAGTCATCAAGGATATCTCACTGCTGTTTCTTGTCGCTGCTCTCGGCCGGTGAGATCGAAGGCACCGAACCGCTGTCCTGGCCGGGCCGCTGCAGGCGGGTGCGGAAGCCCGGCGGTAGGTTGGGCTCGACGAAATTGGCCATTTCCTTGATCAGCGGAAAGGTCGCCCCGCCCTCGACCGGCGGCGGCAGCTGGCGCGGACCGAGATAGGTGTAGAATAGAAACGCGGTGCCCACGGCCACCCAGGCACACAGCACGCCGAAACCGGCTCCCAGGATTCGGTCGGGCTTGGCAAGCGGGCTGGACCTGATCGAGCGCGACAGCGCGTTGGTCAGCATGACCAGCACGATCAGGGCACCGACGAACACCACCAGCATGGAAACGAAATAGGCCAGTTCCGTGCTGCCGACGAGCTGCTCGACCTCGGGCTGGATAACTTTGGAAAATCGCCAAGCGACATAGCCGGCGCCGATCCAGGAGGCGATGAACAGGACGGCATGGGCAAACCCCGCCGACATGCCAATGGCCGCACCGAACAGAGCGACGGCGATGACGGCGACGTCGAAAATGGTAATGCCCAGCTGATCCATCGACCCTGTACGCTCCTCGGTACGCCCCGCGACCTACTCGCGCCTGCGATTGTCGCCGCGATCCTGGGCGCCTTCGCGCCGCGGCCGCTTGGCTGGCCGATCGGCCGGCTGAAAGCGCGCCACAAGGTCGGCCAGATGCTCGATTTCGTCAATGGCGATGCCCTCCGGCGGCCGCGGCGAAGGGCCCGAACCGGCCCGTCCGCGCGGTATCAGGGCACTGCGGAAGCCGAGTTTGGCCGCTTCACGAAGTCGCGCCTCGCGCTGGCCCACTGGGCGAACCTCGCCGCCCAGCCCGATCTCGCCGAACACCACCATTTCGGGCGGCACCGGCTCGTCGGTGAGCGACGACACAACGGCTGCCGCCACCGCAAGGTCGGCGGCCGGTTCGCTGATCCTGAGGCCGCCCGCGACATTCAGGTAGACGTCATTGGCGCCGATGCTGACGCCGCAGCGCGTTTCGAGCACCGCCAGCACCATGGCCAGCCGATTGGTGTCCCAGCCGACCACGGCATGGCGCGGCGTGGCGAAGGACGACGGCGCCACCAGCGCCTGGATTTCGACCAGCAGCGGGCGCGTGCCCTCGATGCCGGCAAACACGCAGGCACCCGAGACGTGACCGCGCCGTTCGCCGAGGAACAGGGCGGACGGATTAGCGACATCCGACAGGCCGCGGTCCGACATCTCGAACACGCCGATCTCGTCGGT
>PLYQ01000055.1:0-227 GCA_003153415.1 Rhodospirillales bacterium
CTTTGCGACGCCGATCTCAAGGCGGTCAACACGAAGGAAACCCCCAATCGCGTCGCGCCGAAGCCACTGACGGCCGTGCGCACCGATGGCGAGCGCGTGGAAGCAACGCTCGCGCCGGCCTCCTGGAACGTCGTTCAGCTCGCCGTGGGTTGAGCCGCCGGTTCGCCCAGCGACAGCATCAGCCGGTTCGCCCAGTTGAAGAACGAGGCGGCGTTGATGACATCGAC
>PLYQ01000055.1:275-782 GCA_003153415.1 Rhodospirillales bacterium
AGGCCCGCTTGCGGATTGTAGAAGATGTCCTTGTCGGTCCGCGTACGGGCTTCCAACACGTCGGGATCGCGCGCCAGCAGCCGGAAATAGGGCGACTTGGCGCGCGCCGCATCGACCAGGCTGGCGTGATGGCGCGGCGTCAACTCCGCCTCGGTCAGCGGCGCGATCCAGGGCAGCCAGTCGAGCTGGTCGCGGGTGAACACGACCGGTTCGATATGGGCGGGAGGGGTCAGGGTCTTGTCGGTCATGTCGGCCTCACGCGGAGAGTTTGGGCGCCAGCGTCCTGAGACCGGCAACGACGCGGATCTGGAAGGACAGGAAGGCCACGAGTTGGGACAAGGTCACGACATCGGTCGTCGACCAGCCGGCGTCGAGCAACGCCTGGAGCGAGGGCGGTGCCGCATCGCGTGGATGGAACACCAGCATGTGCACATGCTCGAATGCCGCGGCCAGACGAGCCCCCAGCGCTTTGCGGACATCGGGGGCGACGCGATAGACTAGGCCGGC
>PLYQ01000055.1:795-5896 GCA_003153415.1 Rhodospirillales bacterium
TCGTCTCCGGCCGACCGTGCAGGCCGGCCACGAAACTCGCCACGGCGAAGCGCTCCTCTGCCGTCACGCTGCCCGGACGCGTCGGGGCAAACAGGCCAAGGTAGCTCATCTGCGCATGCTTGCGCGCTTCGGGGCGCAAGGTGCGGATCGTGTCGAGCTGCGATCCCGACGCGATTCCCGCCAGTGTGTCGATGACGTCGTTCACGCGACCCTCCGTACGCCGGCTGTGTTGTCCCGTACCCAGCCGAGCGCCGGCGCCACTTTTTCCGCCATCAGCTCGATCGAGCGCAGGATGAAGGGATGTGGCGGATCGATCGAATGGACCTGGACGGTGAGTTCGGTGGCGCGCCTCAGCGTATCGTCGGCTTGCAGCGAGGCGATGACTTCCGCCGGCGTGCCGAGATGGACGTCGAACGCCTTGATCAGATCGTCGACCGAGCCGTGCGCCACCTGGATACCCGCGTCGGCGCGCTTGTTGAGGAGCGTGAGCAGCCCGGTTTCGGCGAAGCGTCTCGCGTCCTTGTGGTCGTCGGTGACGAAGACGGTGCGTGAGGCAAGGATGCGCGGCGCGCAGCCCTTGGGCAGCGCCTCGAGGTAGGCGTCGATCATGGGATTCTGGATGTCGGCCAGCGCCGCATCAGGTGCGTCGGCCGGGCGCGGTTGCGTGCGCGACATCATCAGGCCGTCCCCCGCAGCGCCGGCGCGCCGCGCGCCATCGACCGAAAAGGTCGCCTGCCAGATGCGATCGACCAGGCCGTTTGGCATGGGATAGAGCCGGTCGCCGCCGGGCAGCACGCCACCCGACCAGGCCGTGCGCAGCAGATCGAGGTTGCGGTTCATCAGCGTGTGGCGATCCTTGCTGTCGAAGCCGAAGGCCGTGAACGCCGTGAGGTTGCCGCCGGGGCCGACGCCGACTTCGAGACGGCCGCCGCTCATCAGATCCATCACCGCGGCGTCCTCAGCCACGCGGATCGGCAGTTCCAGCGGTAGGGTGACGATGCCCGTTCCCAACCGGATGCGTGAGGTCGCGGCGGCGACGTGGGCCAGAAAGACGAAAGGGGCGGGCAGTCCGCCCTCGGCCTCGTGGAAGTGATGCTGGGCGATCCACGCCGAATCGAAGCCGCAGTGCTCGGCATGGGCGATCTGGGCGGTGACCAGCCGATATCGCTCGGCGGCATCGGCCTGATCGAGCAGGCGGGAGAAGAAGCCGAGTCGTTTCGGCGTCGATACTGTCGTCATGGGCTCAACCTCGCGCGAACATCGCGATCATGCAAGGACCAGTGCGTTCCGGCCGGCGACAGCGTCGATCGACTGCGGCCTTTGCACGCAATGCCGCCGTGGTTTCGATTAGGTTTGTTCGGCATGAACGTTGCTTTCTCATGGAAGAAGCGTGCCTGCGCTGCTTGGCAAGCCCCTGCCGACCGGCGCACCATCGTTCGCTGCGGAACCAACTATCCGAGAGGTGATCCATGACTACTGCCAATCGTCGTCGCCTCGTCCTTGGCGTTACTGCGGCTTTCATCGTCGCCGCTGCGCTCCCGGCTTCGGCCCAGATGCCCCCGGCGAAAAGCGAACCCATCTATCTCGGCGTCAGCGGTCCGCTGACCGGTCCGATGGCCCAGTACGGCGCCCAGTGGAAGCAGGGCTTCGACCTCGCGCTCGACGAGGTCAACGGTGCCGGCGGCATCAAGGGTCGGCCGCTCGCCTACATCTTCGACGACAGCCAGAGCGATCCCAAGCAGTCGGTGGCGGTGGCTCAGAAATTCGTCGCCGATCCCCGCATCGTGGTCGAACTCGGCGACTTCGCCAGCCCGGCCTCGATGGCCGCCTCGCCGATCTATCAGCGGGCGAAGCTCGTGCAATTCGGCTTCACCAATTCCCACCCCGACTTCACCAAAGGTGGCGACTATATGTGGAGCAACTCGGTCAGCCAGTCCGACGAGCAGCCGCTCAATGCCGCCTATGCCATCAAGCGGCTCGGCCTGAAGCGGATCGCCGTGCTTCATCTCAACACCGACTGGGGCCGCACCAGCAAGGATCTGTTCATCAAGGCCGCCAAGGAAATGGGCGCCGAGGTGGTGGCCACCGAAGGCTATTTGCCGGACGAGAAGGACTTCCGCTCGACCCTGGTGCGGGCGCGCGATGCCAAACCGGACGGGCTGATGCTGATCTCCTATTACTCCGACGGCGCGTTGATCGCACGCCAGGTCAAGCAGACCGGCTTGACGCTGCCGATCGTTGCCGCAGGCTCGGTCTATTCGCCCAAGTTCATCGAACTGGGGGGCGACGCGGTCGACGGCATCTACACTCCTTCGCGCTTCTTCCCCGAGGATCCGCTGCCCGAAGTCCGCAAGTTCGTGGCCAGCTTCAAGGCCAAGTACGGCAAGGAGCCGGATGCCTTCAACGCCTATGCCTACGACACCATCATNNGGCCTCGCCAAGGTGAAGGACGTGCCGAGCGTGATCTTCGGCAAGGCGACGTTCGATCCCGCAACGCGCCGCGTCGCCGGCGCCCGGAACGTCGAGCTGGTCGTCAAGGACGGTCACTTCACAGTATGGGACGGCAAGGTGGCGAGCCGCTGAGGAGGCGTCACCAAGGAGTCGTGAAGGGCAAAGGCGTTGGGATCCTGGTTCGACTATACGATCAACGGCCTCATCATCGGCAACATCTACGCGCTGCTGGCGGTGGGTCTTGCATTGATCTTCGGCGTCAGTCGGTTAATCAACTTCGCCCACGGCTCGGTCTATGTCGTGGGCGCCTATACCGGGTTCGTCGTCGTTACCCAGCTCGGCACGCCGTTGCCGCTCACGATCTTCATCGCTGTCGCGGTTGGCGCGCTGGTTGGCCTGGCGATCGAGAGGTTCGGGCTTCGCCCGCTGCAAGGTTACGCGCACATCGCACCGCTGCTCGCCACCATCGGCATCAGCTTCGTGCTCGACCAGCTCGTCCAGCTTGCCTTTTCGCCCGATCCGCGCGCGCTGCCCAGTCAACTTCCCGATGTGCGGTTCCAGATCGGGTCGGGGACGATCGGCCCGCTCGACCTGCTGATTGCCGCCAGTGGGCTGGTGAGCGCGACGCTGCTCTTTGTCTTCCTGCGCTACACGCGGCTCGGCTGGGCGGTGCGTGCCACGGCACAGGACCGCGACGCCGCGCAGCAGATGGGCGTCGATGTGAATGCGGTCAGCCGCATCGTCTTTGCCATCGCCTCGGGCCTCGGCGCGCTGAGCGGCCTGCTGGTCGGCATGTATTACAACTACATCGACCCGGCGATGAGCTTCCAGGCGACGCTCAAGGGCGTCGTCGCCCAGGTCGTCGGCGGCGTCGGCAACGTGCCCGGCGCTATTGCCGGCAGCCTCCTGCTCGGCCTCGTCGAGAGCTACGGCATCGCTTTGTTCGGCACGAGCTATCGAAATCTCTTTGCCTTTGTCCTCTTGGTGGCGGTCCTGGTGTGGCGGCCCAACGGGCTGTTCGCCAGCCGTCGCCAGACGCCGCCCGAACCGATGACCGGCACCTTTATCGCTCCGAGCAAGCCGCTGGCGATACCCGGTTCGGTCCTTTGGGGGCTGGCTGCAGCGGCAGCGTTGCTGCCGCTGGTCGTGCCGAACGCCTATGTGCTCCAGACGCTGGCCAATGCCTGGCTCTACGGCATGCTCGGCCTCAGCCTGACGCTGATCGCCGGCACCGTCGGCCTGATCTCGCTGGGCCATGCAGCGCTGCTCGCCATCGGCGGCTACGCTTCGGCTCTGCTGGTACTCAATCTCGGTGTTCCGGTCGGCTTTGCGATTCTCGCCGCGGGTCTGATCACGGCCGCGATAGGGACGACCCTGGTCTTCCCGTCGTTTCGGCTGCGCGGGCACTATCTTTCCATCGCAACGCTTGCCATTGGCGAGATCGTGACCTTGGTGATCCTGAACTGGGAGGGCCTGACGCGCGGTCCGATCGGCATTTCAGGCATCCCGCCCTTGTCGCTGTTCGGCTTCGAACTCGACACCATCGAGTCGGTCTACTGGTTTACATTGGGCGTTCTGGTCGTCCTGGCCGCGCTGCAGTTTCGACTGCTCGGCTCGCACCTCGGTCGCGTCCTGCGCGCGGTGCGTGACGACGATATCGCTGCCCGGTCCTACGGCATCCGGCTCGACCGCTACAAGGCGCTTGCCTTCGCCGTCGGCAGCTTTGCCGCGGGCGTGAGCGGCGCCATCACGGCGCACCTCTACTCCTACATCAATCACGAGACCTTCAATTCCCAGCTGTCCATCCTGGCGCTGACCATCGTCATCCTGGGCGGCATGGGCAACGTCATGGGCGCAATCTCGGGCTCGATATTGCTAATCGGCCTGCCTGAGGTATTCCGCATCGCCGCGGAATATCGGGTCCTGATCTACGGTCTGGTCCTTCTCCTGTTGGTTCGCTTCCGGCCGCAGGGTCTGTTCGGCACGATATGACGACTGCTGCAACGTTGCTTGAAATCCGCGGCCTGACACGCCGTTTCGGCGGCCTGACGGCGGTGGCGGGCGTCGATCTCGACGTCGCCGAGGGTGAATTCGTCAGCATCATCGGCCCCAACGGCGCCGGCAAGACCACGCTGTTCAACCTTGTGACCGGGCTCGACGATCCCGATGCCGGCGCGGTGCGGTTCGCTGGCCACGACGTCACGCGGATGGCGGCAGAGCATCTCGCCGCGCACGGCATCGCGCGCACGTTCCAGCACGGCCGCGTCTTCGCCAATCTCAGCGTGCTCGACAATGTCCTGGTCGGCTCGCACGTGCGCTTCAAGAATGTGCGGCCATCCTGGCCGGGCATTCTGTCTGTTTTCGAGCCGGTCGCCGAGCTTGCGCTTGCCCTCGTCCGGCCGGGTTCGGTCAAAGCCGAAGAAAAGCGGATGCGTGGGGAGGCGCTGGAAATCCTCGGCCGCTTCGGCGAGCGGTTGCTGCCGCGCCAGAGCCACCTTGCCTACAGCCTGTCCTATGCCAACCGGCGGAGGGTCGAGATCGCGCGCGCATTGGCACTCGGTCCGCGGCTTCTGCTGCTCGACGAGCCGACGGCCGGCATGAACCCGACCGAGACGGTCGAGATGCAGGCGCTGGTCGGCGACCTCAAGCG
>PLYQ01000055.1:5918-40792 GCA_003153415.1 Rhodospirillales bacterium
CGCGATTTCCGCGGCTGAGCCGCTGCTGTCGGTCGAGGGTGTGAACACCTTCTATGGCCCGGTCCAGGTCCATTTCGACCTCGCCTTCGCCGTTGGCCGCGGGCGGATCGTCTGCTTGCTGGGCGGCAACGCCAGCGGCAAGTCGACCACGATGAAGATCATTCTTGGGCTGGTGAAGCCCGCGTCCGGTTCGGTGCGCCTGGCCGGCGAGGCCATCACCGGAATGCCGACGCCGCAGATCGTGCGGCGCGGCGTGGGCTCCGTGCCGGAGGCGCGTCGCCTGTTCGGCGACATGAGCGTTCGGGAAAATCTGCTGATGGGCGCCTTCACCCGCAAGGACCAGCGGGCTATCGCCGAGGATCTCGATCGCGTGCTGTCGCAGTTCCCCAAGCTCCGCGAACGTCTTTTGCAACGTGCCGGAACCTTGTCCGGCGGTGAGCAGCAAATGGTGGCGATGGCGCGCGCGCTCATGGGCCGGCCCAAGCTCCTTTGCATGGATGAGCCGACCATGGGCCTGTCGCCGCTTTGGGTCGATCGCGTGCTCGACCTTATCGCCGACATCAATCGCGACGGCGTCACCGTCTTCATGGTCGAGCAGAACGCCAGCCTGGCGCTCGAGATCGCCCATCACGCCTACGTGCTGCAGACCGGGCGAATCGTGCTCGATGGCCCGGCTGCCGACCTGCGGTCCGATCCCCGCATCCGCGATGCCTACCTCGGCGGGCAGGAAGTGGCCTGAACGCCCTGAAAATAGGGCTTTGATACGGCCGGCATGCACAGGGCGCGGTGCAGCAAGAAGGTCGGCGCGGGTGTAGAATGTGGTCACCCGGATGTTTCGGTTCTATGCTTTTTCAATGACATCGGTTGGCAATCCGTCCCACCGGCTGGACTGCGGTTTTCCGTGGGTTTCCGGCAGCAAGTCGTGATTGCAGGCTAGCGTCTTGGATCAATCGATAACTCCGCCTATCGCCAAGGTGCCGCCGCTGCCCGCGTCGCAGCCGACAGTCGGCTTGCAGCCGATGATCGGTGCCCTGCCGAGCTACAAGACGTGGCGGATGGGTCGTGGCCGCTTCGCGTTGGGTCCGCGCTCCTTGGCCGTCGCCGCTGTGCTTCTGATGGCGCTGGCCTACGGCGGCCGCGAACTCTACCTGCGCTTCACGCACATCTACGAATATGACGCGCGCGCGACCGCCGACATCGTGACGATCTCCAGTCGGGCCGAGGGTTGGATCGTGGAAATGCCGGCGCTGGAAGGCACGCGTGTCGAGGCAGGCCAGGTCGTGGTGCGCATCGACGACCGCGTGGCCAAGCTGCGGGCCGATGGTTTGCGCGCCCAGATCGAAGGCATCCGGGTCGAGCGGGCGCGGCTGCGCGCCGAGCGAAAGCTGGACCAGAACCAGGCGGACGCCGCCATGCGCACGCGCTCGTCGGGCGTGACGGTGCGCGAGAAGGCGCTGGCGGCGCTGCAAGCCGATCTCGATTTCGCCAAGCTGGAACTCGAGCGCGCCAAGGTGCTGTTTGCCGGCCGCGTGGTCAACGAGCGCCAGCTCCAGATGGCACAGCAGGCGGCGTCCAAGCTCGAAATCCAGATCCTGCAGCTCCAGGCGGAACACGAACAGGCCGAGGGCAGCCTCGACGAGGCGCGGGTCGGGCACGACAGGCTGGGCGTGGTCGACGCGCAGATCGAAGCGCTGACCCACCAGGTCGCCAACCTCGCGGCGCAACTCCACCAGCAGCAGATCGACATCGAGGATCGCACGATCCGCAGCCCCGTGCCGGCGGTGATCGACCGCACCTTCGTGCTGCCGGGCGAATATGTGGCGGCCGGCCAGCGCATCCTGCTGCTGCACGACCCCAAAGAGGTCTGGGTCGAGGTCAACATCAAGGAAACGCACGTCGGCCGCCTGAAGATCGGCCAGCCGGTCCAGGTCTCCGTCGACGCCTATCCCGATGAGAAGTTCGTCGGCCGCGTGGCGCGCATCGGCAGCGCCACGACGGCGCGCTTCGCGCTGCTGCCGACGCCCAACCCGTCCGGCAACTTCACCAAGATCACCCAGCGCATGCCGGTCAAGATCGACATCGTCGATCCGCCCAAGCCGCTGACGCCGGGCATGATGGTCGAAGTCGACATTGACGTACGATAATGAGCCCCGTCGTCGAAGCCGACATTGATGTCTGATAGCGCTCCCCACAGCGTCCCGCTTCAGACGGCAAGGGTACTGAGCGAGCGCTACGGGCCGGCCTATCGATGGCTGGTCACCATCACCGGCATGATGGGCGTGCTCTCGATGGTGCTGGCGATGACCACGGTGAACGTCGCGGTTCCCGACGTCATGGGCGCCTTCGGAATCGGCCAGGATCAGGCGCAATGGATGTCGTCGGCCTATATGGCCACGATGACGGCAGGCATGCTGATCAACGCCTGGCTGACCGGCGTGCTGGGCGAGCGCCGCACCTTCGTCGGCGCTTTGCTCTTCTTCTCGGTCGGCGCCCTGCTCGGTGGCATGGCGCCGACCGAGGACGCGCTGATCTTCGCCCGCGCCCTGCAGGGCTTCAGCGCCGGTGTCGCCCAGCCACTGGTGATGGCCACGATCTTTACCGTCTTTCCGCCTGAGCGCCGCGGCATGGCGATGGGCGTGTTCGGCCTGGGCGTGGTCTTCGCGCCGGCGATCGGCCCGACGCTCGGCGGAATGATGATCGAGTATTTTTCCTGGCATTATATCTTTTTCATCTCGCTGCCGTTCTGCGCCCTGGCGGCGGTGATGGGCCTGATGTTCATGCCGACACGGCCGATCCCGCGCCAGATTCCGCCATTCGACTGGCTGGGCTTCGCGCTACTGTGTACGGCGCTGTTCGGCCTGATGACCGGCATTGCCGACGGCCAGCGCGAGGGTTGGAATTCCGACATCATCGTGGTCAGGCTGCTGATCGGCGTGGTGGCGGGCGTCGTCTTCGTGCTCTGGGAGCTCCACACACCGCGTGCGCTGCTCGACGTACGCATCTTCGCCAACCTGGAATTTTCCGCCACGGCCCTGATCGCCTTCATCTTCGGCGCCGGCATGATGGGCTCGACCTACATCATGCCGGTGTTCGTGCAGACCATCATCGGCTTCACGCCGCTGCTGGCCGGCCTGATGATGATGCCGGCCGGCATCATGCTCGCCTTCATCTTTCCGCTCGCCGGCCGCCTGGCCGACGCCATGCCCGCCTCGACCATGATCATCGGCGGGCTGCTGCTGTTCTCGGCGGGGTTTGCCTTGATGGCGGGGGCCGATATCGACACGACCTTCTGGACCCTGGTCGGCATGACCATGGTCTCCCGTCTTGGCCTCGGTTTCATCAACCCCAGCCTCAACGCCTCCTCGCTCAAGGCACTGCCCGCCGACAAGGTGCGCCAGGGTGCCGGCGTCGCCAACTTCATGCGCCAGCTCGGCGGCGCCTTCGGCATCAACCTGTTGGTGGCGTTCTTCGAGGTGCGCACGCGCTTCCACGCCGATGCGCTGACGGCCACGCAGGACTGGGGCAATGCCACCACCCAGCGCCTGCTGATACAGGTCGAGCAGCTCATGCAGCGCACCGGGCTGCCGTTCCAACAGCAGAAGGCCGGGGCGTATGAATATCTCGGCTCGATCGTGCAGGCCAAGGCGGAGATGATGGCCTTCTCCGACACCTTCATCGTGATCGGCGTGGTGGCACTTATCGCCCTGATCCCGGCAGCGATGCTGTCGCGCTCGCAACGGCGCTCGCGGCGGCTGGCCTGGAGCTAGAGCGGGCTGCACCTTCCGTCTTACATCGATTGAGGAAACGGCGATGACATCGCAGAATAAGAGCGTCGTGGGCGTTTGGCGGCTGGTGGCGACCAGGGCAACCGATCCCGACGGCCGGCAGGTCGGCGTGCCGTTCGGCCCGCGCGGCATGGGACTGGTTACGCTGACCTCCGATGGCCGCATGATGTCGGTGCTGGTCGACGGCCGGGCGACGCTTCCCGAAGGCATGTCCCGCCAATACTCTTCCTATTGCGGCAACTACACGTTCGACGGCAGTACGCTCACCACCATCGTCGATGCCAATTGCGACCCGGCACGTTTCAGCGCGCCGCAGGTTCGCAAGGTGCGATTCGAAGGGGAACGCATGGTCCTGCAGCCTCCGCCGGCCGAGGTGAATGGCACCAAAGTGACACGCGAGCTGACTTGGGAGAGGATCAGCCCGATGTCGCTGTAAGCGCGGCCATCGGTCGGAAAATCGAGGGTGTTCCATGCTTGATGGTGATGTGAAGACCAAAATCATGACCGAGGTCGACCGCCGGTTCGACGACCAGACCAAGGTGCTGGCCGATCTGGTCAAGATCCCCTCGACGCGTTTTCGCGAGGCGCCGGCGCAGGACATGATGGCCCGCCTGTTCAAGGAAGACGGGCTGGGCGTCGATCGCTGGCAGATCAAGATCGATGATCTCAAGCACCTGCCGGGCTACTCGCCGCACAGCCAGGACTACGACGACGCCTGGAACGTGGTCGGCGCCTGGCGGCCGTCGTCACCGTCCTCGAAAAATGGGGGCCGCTCGCTGATCCTCAACGGTCACATCGACGTGGTGCCGGAAGGCCCGCACGACATGTGGGTGCGCAATCCCTTCGACCCCGCGATCAAGGACGGCTGGATGTACGGCCGCGGCGCTGGCGACATGAAAGCCGGATTGATCCTGAATGTCTTTGCCCTGCGTGCGCTCCGGGCACTGGGTTATCAGCCGGCGGCGGATCTCTATCAGCAGTCGGTGGTCGAGGAGGAGTGCACCGGCAACGGCGCGCTCGCCTGCCTGCAGCGCGGCTATCGCGGCGATGCCGCGCTCATTCCCGAGCCGTCGTCGGGCGTGCTCACCGTGGCGCAGGTCGGCGTCATGTGGTTCCAGGTCAAGGTCACCGGCCACCCAGTGCATGTCTACAAGGCCGACGCCGGATCGAACGCCATCGAATCGGCGTTCCGTCTGATCCAGCAGCTGCGCGAGCTGGAGAAGCAGTGGAACGCCAAAAAGGCGCACGACGCCCATTTCCACGACCATCATCACCCGGTGAATTTCAATGTCGGCAAGATCGCCGGCGGCGACTGGGCAAGCTCGGTGCCGTCGTGGTGCACCTTCGACATGCGGGTCGGCGTGCTGCCGTCGCAGAACCTCAAGGAGTGCCGCCAGGAGATCGAGGATTGCGTGCGCCACGCGGCGGCCAACGATCCGTTCCTCGGCAACCACCCGCCGACCGTGACCTGGGAAGGTTTTCAGGCCGAGCCGTTCGTGCTGAAGAATCATGAGCAGGTGCGGGTCGTGCTGGCCCAGGCGCACAAGACGGTGTTCGGCGCCGAACTCGAGGACAAGACCTCGACCGGCACGGCCGACAACCGCTTCTTCGGCCTCTATGCCGGCATTCCGGCGCTGGTCTACGGACCGCAGTCCGACGACATCCACGGCTTCGACGAGCGCGTGAACCTCGAGTCGGTGCGCAAGATCACCCAGGCGACCGCCCTGTTCATCGCCGAATGGTGCGGGCTGGAGAAGGCCTAGGCGCGCAGGCCCGCAATATTGTTGCGCGAGGGGTGTGGCGGGATTCGGGACGAATCGCCTAAAACCCTTGTGCCATCGGCATCAGGACCGTCCAGACCAGTCTGGACGATTCGGGACACTAGCGCGCCCGCCGACCCGAGGCGAAGAGGCCGGTCGCCACGCCGCCCAGCACGACGATCACGCCCACCAACCGCAGGCCGCCGATCGGCTCGCCGGTCAGCAAGGCCGAAAAGCTGAGCGCAAAGCAGGGGACCAGAAGCGACACGGGGCCGACTTTTCCGGCCGGGTAAGTGCGCAGCAGCGTGCCCCAGATCAGGTAGCCCAACCACATCGCGGGCACGACGGTATAGAAGAGCACAAGCGAACCCTGCCATGTCGGCTGCAGGATCGGCGCCAGTGTCGGGCCGACGCCGTCGATCATGGCGCCGGCGATCAACAGGGGCAGCGGCGGCAGCAGGCTCGCCCAGGCGGTGACGGCCACGATCGAGGTGCCGCGGGCCGCGCGCAGGAAGAGATTGCCGGTCGCCCAGCTCAGGGCCGAGAGCAGCGCGATGAAGACGGTCAGCACGCTGGTGCTGCCCTCGACGGAGCGGGCGATCAGCACGACGCCTGCCAGCGCGATGGCCAGGCCCAGCCACTGCGCCTTGGTGGCGGGCTCGCGCAGGAAGAGGGCGGCCAGCACCACGGTGAGCGGGCCGTGCAATTGCACCAGCACCGACGCGAGTCCGGGCGGCAGGCCCGCCTGCATGGCAAAGAACAGCAGGACGAACTGGCCGGTGAACAGGAAGCCGGCAATGCCTGCGAAGGCCCGCCAGGAAATCTTCGGCTTGGCAAGGAACAGCACCGGTAGTGCGCCCAGCATGAAGCGCCAGCCGGCGAAGGCGAGCGGCGTCATCTCGTCGAGGCCAAAACGAATGACGCTGAAATTGAGGCCCCAGGTCGCTGCGATCAGGAGCGAAGCGGCGATATGCAGAGGCCTCAAGGCATCACAGCCAGATCCAGGGACGTTGCGTCTTGTCGGCGGACTGCCACGAGGCGATTTCTTCCTTGTGGGTCATGGTCTGGGCGATGTCGTCCAGGCCGACCAGCATGGCGTGCTGGCGCCGCGCGTCGACCTTGAAGGGAATCACCCGGCCGGTCGGCGAGACCACGGTGCAGCTCTCGAGATCGACGGTGATGCGAGCGTTGCCGGGCGAGGCCTGCATCTCGTCGGCCAGCTGTTCGATCTCCTCGATCGGCAGCGCCACCGGCAGCAATCCGTTCTGGAAGCAGTTGTTGTAGAAGATGTCGCCGAAGTAGGGCGCGATCACCGCCTTGATGCCCATGCCGGCAAGCGCCCACACCGCGCCCTCGCGACTCGAGCCGCAGCCGAAATTCTCCCGCGCCAGGATGATCGGCGCCTCGCGATAGGGCGCCTGGTTGAACACGCAGTCGGGGTTTTCGCTGCCGTCGGGCTTGAAGCGGATCTGCTCGAAGCAGTAGGGGCCGAGCCCCTTGCGGCCGGTGTTGCTGACCAGGCGTTCGATACGGATGATCAAATCGGTGTCGACGTTCTGGCGCATCAGAGGTGCGGCCACGCCGGTCACTTTGGTGAATCTTTCCATGACGGCCTCCTAAAACTTTCTCACGTCGGCGATGGCACCCTTGATCGCCGCGGCCGCGGCCATCGCGGGGCTGGCGAGATGGGTGCGCGCACCGGGACCCTGGCGGCCAACGAAGTTGCGGTTGGAGGTCGACACGCTGCGCTGGCCCGGCGGCACTCTTTCGCCGTTGGAGGNNAGCCCGGCTCGCGCCATTCGAAGCCAGCGTCGCGGAACACGCGGTCGAGCCCTTCGGCCTCGGCTTCGCGTTTGACCCGTTCCGAGCCCGGCACGATCCAGGCGGTGACGTGGCTGGCCTTGTGCCGACCCTTGGCGATCGCGGCGGCCGCGCGCAGGTCGGAGATGCGGCTGTTNNTGGTGCAGGAGCCGATGAACACCCAATCGACCTTCGTGCCCTCGATCGGTTTGCCCGGTTCCAGCCCCTGGTATTGCAGCGCCGCCGCCCAGGCTGCGCGTTTCTCCTCCGGGCCTGTCGCCGGATCGGGGATCGGCCGGTCGACGGCGATCACATGTTCGGGGCTGGTGCCCCAGGTGATCTGCGGCGCCACCTTTTCCATGTCGATCGTGTGTTCGCGGTCGAACTCGGCGTCGGGATCGGAGGGCAAGCTGCGCCAATGGGCAACGGCGCGGTCCCACGTTGCACCCTTGGGCGCGTAGTCGCGGCCGTTGAGGAATTCATAGGTCGTGTCGTCGGGCGCCACCATGCCGGTGCGCGCGCCCATCTCGATCGAGAGGTTGCAGAGCGTCAGCCTGCTTTCGACCGAGAGGCCGCGGACCGCGGAGCCGGCATATTCGACGGCGTGGCCGGTTCCGGCGGCGGTACCGACTTCGCCGATCAGATGCAGGATCATGTCCTTGGCCGTGACGCCGGGCTGCAGCTTGCCTTCGAAGCTGGCGCGCAAACGCTTGGGCTTGCGCTGGGTCATGGTTTGCGTTGCCAGCGCATGCACCAGCTCGGACGAGCCGACGCCGAAGGCAAGTGCACCCATGCCGCCATGGGTGCAGGTGTGGCTGTCGCCGCAGATCAGCGTCGTGCCGGGCAGGGTGAGTGCCAGCTCCGGCCCCACGATATGGACGATGCCGTTGCCGTCCTGGCCAAGGTCGAACATGCGGATGCCGTACTTGGCTGTGGTCTCGCGCATCGACCGCACCAGCGGCGCACCGGGCGGGAAGGTCTCGGAAGTGCGGCCGGGCGCTGTCGAAATCGCGTGATCGGGCGTGCCGTAGATCAGCCGCGGCTGGGCTGGCGCATAGCCCTTGTCGACGGCCTCCTCGAGCGCGCGGCCGCCCGACAGGTCGTGCAGCAGCAGCCGGTCGATATGCAGCAGCACGAAGCCGTTTCCGAGATCGGTGATGACGTGGCTGTCCCAGATCTTGTCGAACAGGGTCTTGGCCATGACGTTCCTCCGTGCCGGATATCAGCACACTTCCACAGAGGAATACCACGGCGAG
This sequence comes from Rhodospirillales bacterium, assembly GCA_003153415.1. GTDB lineage: Bacteria > Pseudomonadota > Alphaproteobacteria > Reyranellales > Reyranellaceae > Reyranella. The sequence continues at coordinate 14,520 of PLYQ01000055.1, forward strand.
CGGCCGGTGCCCGGTCCCCACAGAATATCCGGCGTCGATGCCAGGATAACGCGCGTCGGAATGCCGAGCCGCGCGGCGAGATGGACCGGCCAAACGTCGTCGCCCACGACCGTGCTGCAGCGCGCCACCAAAGCTTGATCGCGCTCAACCTGCAGGTCCGGCGGCGGCTCGGCCGAGGTAAACCAGCCCACGCGTTGATCGGGCGTTGCCTTCAGCCGCAGGGGAGGCGGTGGCGGCAGTGTCTCAAGCGTCCAGCCCAGCAGATGAGGCAGGCTGCGCAAGGGCGCAGCCGCAGCGAACCCTTCGAGTGGCTCGCCGCGCCGGATCGTCGGCCCATCGAGCCATTCGGCGAGCTTGTCTGCACATTGCACGACGGCATCGACACCGCGCGCCAACATCAGCGCGTCGCGGATCGCCGCGTCGCTTTCGATGTCGTGCTGCTCCGGATAGATCAGCAGGCGACCGGCCAGCGGTTCGCCCTGCCAACGCGGCAGATTCGGGGCATAACGCTCGCCCGGGATTTCCAAACGCGCCTCATAGTCGCCAAGACCGCGCAGCCAGTCGCCCTGGCGCAGCAGTAGCTCGCCGCGGCGCAGACGCAGAGACGCATCGTCGGGTCGACTGGTGAGCGCCATGTCGAGATCGGCAAGCGCTCCCATCCAGTCGCCGCGCGCAGCCAGGAGGCCGGCCCGCGCGGTCAAGGACGGCAGTAGCCGATGGTCGTCGGCCAGCGCCTCGTCATAGGCGCGCTCGGCTTCCTCGAGGCAGCCGAGCGCTTCGAGCGATCGGCCGCGATTGTGCGCGATTACGGCGTCGCCGGGCTTCAGGCGCGCCGCACGCTCAAGCGCCACAAGGGCGGCCGCGTGTTCGCCCAGCACGGTGAGGCAGCCCGCGAGATTGACCTGGGCCGCGGGATCCCTGGGCAGGAATTTCGCGGCGCGCTCGAGCGGCTCGCGGGCGTCGGCGAAGCGGCCGAGCTTCAGCCGCGCCTGGCCCAGCAGATGAAGCGCCTGGCCGGAATTGGGCCGCGCGTCGGCGACCTGTGCAAACAAGGGTTCGGCCGCCGCGAAGTCGCCCGCGGCAGCGCGTTGCAGCGCATCGCGGGCAAGCGTCTGGATCTGGAGGTCTGAAAGCGTCACGCCTCCGCGTCTAGCAGATCGTCAGGCGCGCCAGAACGGCTTTTGCGCCTCGAACTGCATCTGGCCGGGACTGAGGCCGAGGTCGCGGACGTCACGCTCCTCGAGCTTGGCGATCTCGCGCCGGCTGAGGGAACGGCAGCGCCATTCGCGTAAGGTTTGTAGAAGGGAGCGCCAGGTCATGGCACCCACAAAGCGCCGCGAACCGTCTTGGCTCTATCCGGCGCTCATCGGCAATTCGCGGGCAAAGAAAAAGCCGGCGGTCGACAGGGAGGCTGAGGAGTCGACCGCCGGCCAGGATCCGGAGCGAAAAGGGGCTCGGCAGGGTATGAAACGAGCCCGCTCCGGAATGCGAAGACCGTCAGTCGCGCCAGAAGGGCTTGTTGGCCTCGAACTGGATTTGGCTGGGGTTCATCCCCAAATCACGAACCGTGCGGTAGTCGAGGATGGCCAGTTCGCGGCGCTCGCGCGCGCGCCGGCGCCAGGTTGCGAAGATCTGGTTGAAAGCCGTGAAGGTGCCTGCCAGCGGGGCGTTGGAACTGTAGTGAAGCGAGATATCGGCCATGGGACTTCTCCCGAACAGAGATACGACTTGTATGAGGGGATTTGCGCTCTGGGGGGGCCTCTTTACAAACGACCGTTTGTCCTGTTTTGATTAATTTACCTCATGTGAAAGACACTGCTCGTCGAAGGGATTTGGCATGAAGCGAAGCCTGCCGCCGCTCAACGGTTTGCGCGCCTTTGAGGCCGCCGCACGCCATATGAGCTTCACCGATGCCGCCGAGGAATTGAGCGTCACCCAGGCCGCCATCAGCCACCAGGTGCGCGGACTGGAACAGCGTCTCGGATTAAAATTGTTCGTGCGGCGGAACCGCTCGCTGCTGCTTTCTGAGGCGGGCCAAGCCTACCTGCCGTCGGTGCGCGGCGCGTTCGATCAATTGAACGAAGCTACCGAGAAGCTGCTGCATAAGGATCGCGGCGGCCATCTCACGGTGACCACCACGGCCTCGTTCGCCATGAAATGGCTGGTGCCGCGGCTCGGCGGTTTCCAGCGCGCCAATGCCGAGATCGACGTGCGCATCAGCACCAACACCGGCCTGATCGACTTCTCGCGCGAGGATGTCGATATCGGCATCCGCTACGGCCGCGGCCAATGGCCGGGGCTGGTGGCCGAACGGCTGGTCGGCGAGGACGTTACGCCGGTCTGCGCGCCGTCGCTCCTGAAGGGCGCGAACCCGCTCAAGAAGCCGGCCGACCTCAAGCGCTTCACGCTCCTGCACATCGGCACCTTCCCCGACGACTGGCAGGTCTGGCTGACGGCGGCGGGCGTGAAGGGCATCGAGTCGACGCGCGGCGTCACCTTCGACTTCCCGGTAGCGGCCTATCAGGCGGCGATGGATGGGCTGGGCATCGCACTCGGCCGCCATCCGCTGGTGGCGCCCGATCTCAAGGCTGGCCGACTGGTCGTGCCCTTCGACTTCAAGATGTCGACCGAGTTCGCCTACTACCTGGTCTATCCGCCCGAATCGATCCGGCGGCGCAAGATCAAGGCCTTCCGCGACTGGCTGATGCCGCTGGCCGAGCTTGGCCCGAAGGCGGGCTAGGCCGCGCGGCAGGGTCGTTGAAAAAAGCTAGCTGGTCTTTGTTCTGAGGCATGCTGCAGCGGGCGCAGCATCGTCGCTAAGGACCATAATCGTCGTTTGAAGCGTGCCGGGCGTAGTGTCGAGGAATGATCGAATTCGAGCTCCCCGATGAGCGGTTGCGGCCGCCGGCCGCCACAGGTCTCACGTCCTTGCTTGGCAGCCTCATCCTTCCTTCGGAGAGGTCGAAGTACTTCTGGTCGGGCGGACCCCCGACTGAAGGGGCGAGCGATGTGGTGTCGTCCTCGGCGTTGGCCCGTTCTCCCGATCCCAACCTTCTCAGCGCTTCCGGAAACGATGTCGCCGCAAGCGAGAACGACCTTCCGCCACTCAAACCTTCCTGGCAGCGCGCCGCCGAAGCCATCGAAGCCGTCATGGCGCAAAGGGCGCAGGGCTTTCCGCTCGATATCGCCGCACCGCCGCGCGGTCCGACGGTCCAGGAAGCGCAGGCGAAACAGGCAGCGGCAGCGATTGCCACCGCCATAAGTGCGGGTGGGACTGCCGGCGCGGCCGGTGAGGGGCTTGCCGCATTGGCCGTCCGCGCTGCTCCGGCGCTTGTTGCCGCCGGCGCGGCTACCGCTCCCGTCGTCGCCGCCGCTCTACCGTTTCTGCTCATCCCCACGAACAGCCAAAGCGGCACGATCGACCTCGGCGACGGTCTGCGCGCGCGCTTTGCCCCCGGCCAGCGTACGGCGTCCATCGAGCGCCGCGCCGATAACGGCCTGCTCGGCAGCGGTCTTGGCGCCCGTTGGGAGACGTTACCCGTCGCCACCACGATCGGCGCCGGACCGGACGGGCGGCAGACCGTATTCGTCGATCACGGTCAGCTTGAATGGACGATCGGGGCGGGAGCGGCCGCCGATCTGCTGAAGAAGGCCGGCGTTGCCGGAGCCTCTCATCCGTCCGGGGTTCCCCTTCCCATCATCATGGAGATCCGCATCGGTAGTTCGACGGATGCTGGCGTGACCGTTTCCCACCGCGAAGCCACGAGAGAGGAAGTCCTGGGGGTCTGTCCGAACGTCGCCGAGTACGAAAGGATCGCCCTCAAGGCGGCGGAGAACGCGCGGGCTGCAGGACTTCCAAATGGCTTGGCTTACACGCACATATATGTCGTGCCTATACGGGTTTTCGTTAGAATTCTGCAACCATTTGGAGCGGCATTCTCTGCCGCCGGTCGAACCGATAGTCGGCCCTTGCGAGCACGAGAGGCTTCCGCAGTATGTGGCTGGATACTCGCGCGGGCGACGTCCGCTCAGTTCACTGAAGTTCAGATTCACAGCGGCCCTGGGGGCCTGCTATTTCGGCAAATTCGATATCGCGGAGCGTCTACTTACGAAGATTGCGAACAACGCAGAGTACTTTCCGAGGAGTCCAATCATCGAGGAGTTGAAGTACAATGTGCACTTCTGGTGTCGCGCTGTTTATTTGCACGCCGTGTTGCGCACGGATCGCGAGCACGTTCCCCAGCTATTGCACGATTGGGAAGCCTTTACGGTCAACGCCCTCAAGCTGACGAAATACTGGAAGCCGACACCGTTTCCCTGCGACGGATGACGCACGGCGAGACTAAAGCGCCCGCATGAACGCCACGATATCGCGTTTCTCGGCGTCGCTCATTGTGTCCTTGCTGTCGTTCTTCTTCTTGTAGAAGTCCCACATGAAGGCGACGGCCTCGTCGAGGGTCTTGAAGCGGCCGTCGTGGAAGTAGGGGCCGGTCTTCGAGACATTGCGCAGCGAGGGCACCTTGAAGGGTCCGCCGCTGCCAACATCCTCGGGGCCCTTCTTGTCGTAGGACGCGGGCAAATGGCAGGTCATGCAGCCGGCCTTGCCCGAGAACAGCGCGAACCCGCGCTTTACGTCGGCCGGCGCGGTGTCCTTCGGCATGCCGTCAGCGGTGAGGAAGGGCGCGGGCCCATTGGGCAGCGACTTCACATAGGCTGCCAGCGCGTCGAGCGTCTCCTTGCTCGGCTCCGAGCCCTTCATGCGGTTGACGATGATGCCGCGGATGTTGGTCTCGATCGCCGGGATGTTGCCCGCCCACGACCATTCGGCCTGGCGTGAGCCCGCGCCCCACAGGGTGGGCGTGCTGCGGCCCTTGGGATCGCCATCGGCCACGACCTCGACGACGACGTAGGTCTTGTTGTCGGTATGGCCGTTCATGGGATGGCAGGTGGCGCAGGAATATTGGCCGCTGCCCGACAAGCTGGCGTCGTTGAACAGGGCGCGGCCCTTGTCGACCAGGCTCTGCGCCGACGCTGCCAACGGGAACGCGATCAACACGGTGAGTGTGAGCAGGCGTTTCATGGCGATCTCCCCTTGGTTGTTACGTACCTCCGGCCTTGGGAGATCACAAGTGACAGCGCCGTTACTTGCGTTTACAAGTATCGGCAAAACACGAGGAAACGCCATGGACTTCGGCTACTTCACGCTGAGCGACAACCGCTACCCCAATAATCCGCGCAGCGCGGAGACGTTCATCAAGGACATCTTCGCCGAGGCGCTTCATGCCGAGAAGGTCGGGCTGAACTCGGCCTGGATCGGCGAGCATCATTTCAACCTGTTGGGCGTCAACGCCTCGCCACTTGCGATCTTGGCGCAGCTTGCGGGTGCCACGAAGAAACTTCGCCTGGCGCCCGCCGTGACGCTTTTGCCGGTGCATCATCCGCTGCACGTCGCCGAGGAATGGGCGACGCTCGATCTGCTGTCGGGCGGCCGCGTCGATTTTGCTGCCGGCCGCGGCTACGATCGCAAGGAGTACGAGCCTTTCGGCGCCTCGTTCGAGGACTCGGCCGAGCTGTTCGCCGAAGGTCTCGAGATCGTGTGGCGCGCCTGGACCGAGACCGGCAAGTGGTCGCACCAGGGCAAGTTCTACCAGTTCAAGGACGTCGAGGTGCGGCCCAAGCCGGCGCAAAAACCATTGCGCCCCTACGTCGCTTGCTTTTCGCGACCGTCGATGGAGCTTGCGGCAAAGAACGACTGGAACGTGATCTACGCGCCCTTTGCGGCCGCCATGGTCTACGGCTCGCTGGCCGACGCCGTGCGCGTCTATCGCGAGACCTGCGAGGGCCAGTTCAAGCGGCCGATGCGGCGGGCTATGTGCTCGTACTTCGTGCATATTGCCTCGACGCTCGCCGAGGAGCAGTACGGCAAGGAAGCGCTAGTGCGCTATTTCCAGGACGCGTTGATCGCGGCCTTTCCGTCCTCGTCCGGCGAGAAAGTGCCACCGACCTACAAGTACTTTGTCGACATCGTGAACATCCTGCGCGACATGCGAGCCGACAAGCTCACCGACAAGTCGATCCTGTGCGGCAGCCCCCAGCACATCGTCGATACCCTCAAACAGGTCGAAGCGGCCGGCATCGCCGAGGTGATCCTCTATTTCAACTACGGCCAAAAACCCCATCAGCTGGTGAAGGACCAGATGGAGCGCTTCATGCGTGACGTGGCCCCTCACTTTGCGCGCTGACACCATGGGACCGCTTGACGGTTATCTGCCCTACCTGCTGAACCGTGCCGGCGCGCGCATTGCCGAAGCCTTCGGCAAGGAAGTGCGCCCGCTCGGCGCCACCCTTCAGACGTGGCGCGTGCTGGCAGCACTTCGCGAGCGCGACGGCCGGCGCATGGGCGACCTGTCGCAAACGACCTCCATCGAGGTCTCGACGCTCACGCGCCTGGTCGACAGCATGGAAGCGAAAGGGCTGGTGGCACGCCGTCACGCCGCGGCCGATGCCCGCGTGGTGGCGCTCCACGTGACCGCCGCCGGTCGCCGGCTGACCCAGCGCCTGCTGCCGGTCGCCGAGCGCTACGAGCGGGTGGCACTGCAGGGCTTCGAAGCGCGCGAGGCCGAGGCGCTGAAGGCCGCGCTGCGGCGGCTTTATGCCAATATGGATGCGTTGAAGGCCTGACCGGTTCGGGAGGAAGACATGATCATGCGCTGCAGAAGGCGGGCAATGGCGGCGGCGGTGCTGGCCCTGGCTTTTGTCGGCTCCGCCGCCCAGGCGCAGGAGCTGCGCACTCTGGCGCCAGGCACGCTGCGCATCGGCACCTACTTCGTGAACCCGCCGTTCGAGTTCGTCGACAAGGACCAGAACGTCGGCTTCGAAGTCGACCTCATGAACGAGATCGCCTCCCGCCTGAAGCTGCGCCCGGTCTACGTCAACACGACATGGGAGGTGATCCTGCAGCAGATGCAGGACGGGCTGTACGACTGCATCGTGGGCGGCATCACCATCACGCCGGAGCGCCAGCGCACGCTCGCCTACTCGACGCCCTACATGACCACGACGCTCAGCCTCGTGGTCGACAGCGCGAAATCGCCGAACATCAGGAGCGCCGCCGATCTCAAGACGGCAATCGTCGGGCTGCAAGCGGCGACTACCGACTACGACGTGGCGATCCGGATGCAGAAGAAGGGCGAGATTGGCGGCATCAAGGTCTATCCCTTCGACCGCATCGCCGATGCCATGGTCGACCTTGCTGCCGGCCGCATCACCGCCGTAATGAAAGTGGCGCCGGTTGCTATCTGGTTGGCGCGCCAGACTCCCAACCTTAGGGTCGTGGCCCAGGTACCGAACGATCCGCAGCCGCTCGGCATCGGCATGAAGCTCGGCAATGCGGCCCTGCTGGCCGCGGTCAACCGCACCATTGCCGACATGGCGCACGACGGCACCTATGCTCGTCTCGCGCAGAAATGGGGCGTGCCCTAAACGACTTCAGGCTGACGTGCGAGCCTCGCGGAACGACACCAGCCGCCGGCGCGTCTCGTCCCACAGTGCAAGATTCACGCAGCGGAAACTTTCGAGCAAGGTCAGCCGGCCGACATCGCGCAGTTCGGGATGGTCGCGCAGAACACGCGGCAGCCGGTAATAGGGAATGCGACTGCTCAGGTGATGCACGTGGTGCATGCCGATATTGGCGGTGAACCAGCGCAGGAAGGCCGGCAGGTCGTAGTGTGAACTGCCGTGCAGGGCGGCGTCGAGTGCATTCCACTTGCCGTCGTTCGCCCAGGTCGTGTGCTCGAACTGGTGCTGTACATAGAACAGCCAGACGCCGACTGAGGCCGCGAACAGCATGATCGGAAGATGCACCAGCAGGAATGCCTTGATGCCGATCAACCAGATCAGCAGGCCGGCGATCAGTGCGATGGCCAGGTTAGTCGTCATGGTGCTGGCCCACGGCCGCCAGCCGTCGCGCATCAATCCGACAGGGAGCCGATGTTGCAGGAAGAACAGATAGGCAGGACCGACGCCGAACATGACCAGCGGATGGCGGTACAGGCGATAGCGCAGCCGACCCCAGAACGAGCGGGCGCGATATTCCTCCACCGTCAGGGTGTCGACGTCACCTAGTCCGCGCCGGTCGAGATTGCCGCTGCTGGCGTGATGGGTCGCATGGGTGCGGCGCCAGACGCCATAGGGCGTGAGCGTCATCACGCTCAGGCTGCGGCCGATCCAGTCGTTGGCCCAGCGATAGCGGAAGAAGGAACCGTGGCTGCAATCGTGCTGGATCGCAAACAGCCGCACCAGGAAGGCGGCAGCGGCCAAGGCGAGCGGTAAGGCCAGCCAATAGCCGATGTCGAGGGTCACCCACGCCAGCGCCCACAGTGCTGCCAACGGCAGGATGGTGATAGCGATCTCGAGGAGGCCGCGGCGGTTGCTGGGCAGTCGGTAGCGCGACAGGACCTGCGTCCACGCACGGGCATCCGTCGTTGTTGCAGCAGGATTCGCAGGCTCGTTTCTATCGGGCAATCGGCGGAACTTTCCTGTCCTTAGGACATTACTCCCTCTTCGGCCTTTAGGCGCGAGCAGAGACAAAAGCAACGCGCGAAATGGCTCGATTTAGTGCATATCCTGGCTAGGGTGCCGCCGACGACCGGGCGTAGATCGCATCGACATGGATGTCGGCGCAGTCGACCAGGGCGAATTCCGGAGGATGGCCGACGAAGGCCAGGAAGAGGTCGGTGCCGCCCAGCATGATGGCTTCGCAGCCGCGCTCGCGGGCGAGCTGGCGGCCGACGCGAAAGAAGACTTCGCGCTGGGCGTCGGTGACCCGGCCGACGGTCGCCATGCCCGAATAGGCGGCGTGCACCTCGTCCAGCACCTTGCCCTCGGGCGCGATCAACTCGGCGGACGACACGCCGCCATAGAGCTTGCTTTCCATCACCGTGCGCGTGCCCATCACGCCGATCTTCTTGAGCCCGCGCTTTTTGATCGCCGCGTCGACCGCGTGCACGCCGTGAATGAGCGGCAAGGGGGAAATCGGCATCAGCTCGTTGATGCAGAAGTGCCCGCCCATCGACGTGACCGCCGCCGCCTGGGCGCCGGCCGCCTTCATGCCGCCGATCAGCCGTGCGAAGATCTCGGCCTGCCGCTTGGGATTCCTGTCGTTGAGGTTGCGCGACATCTCGCGCACGTCGGCATGGGCCATGGTGCATTCGAGCGGGATGCCGCTCGCCACATGACGATCGATCAGACCGCGGTAATAGAAGTCGGTCGCGGCCGGCCCGATGCCGGCGATCAGTCCGATGTGCATGACAAGCTCCGTCAGCGCCCCAGATCACTACGGGCGCGGCGCTGGAAAAGGAGGTTGGCGGCCAAGGTCAGCACCAGCGTCACCGCCATCAGGATGAAGGCGATGGCGCCGCCGAACGGCCAGTTCGATTGCTGGGTGAACTGGTTATAGACCAGCGGCGCCATCATCTTGAACAGCGGCCCGCCCAGCAGGAAGGGCGTGGCATAGGCGTTCATCGCCAGGATGAAGGTCAGGATCGTACCGGCCAGGATGCCGGGCAAAGCGAGCGGCCACAGAACGCGGCGGAACATGGTGATCGGCGGCGCGCCCAGGCTGAAGGCCGCCTCCTCGACGGCGCGGTCGATGCCTTCGATGACACTCTGCAGGGTCAGCACCATGAACGGCAGATTGACGGCGATGATGCCGATAATCACCGCCTTCTCGGTGAACATGATCTCGAGCGGCTTGTCGATCAGGCCGAGCCACTGCAGCGTGGTGTTGAGGAAGCCCTTGTTGCCGAAAATCGTCATCCAGCCGGCGGCACGCACGGCATTGCCGACGAACAGCGGCAGCACGGTCAGGATGATCAGCAGGTTCTTGAAGCGACTCTGCGTGCGCGCCACGACATAGGCAAGCGGAAAGCCCAGGATCAGGCAGGCCAGCGTCACCGTCACGGAAACGCGCACGGTCGTGAGCAGGATCGCGGTATAATAGGGATCGGTGAAGAACTTGACGTAGTTCGCCACCGTCACCGCCTCGACCATCATCTTCTTGGTCGGAATGAATTCGTTCAGGCTGTAGCGGAACAGGATGACCAGCGGCGCCAGCAGGCAGAGTGCCACGAAGATCGTCGCCGGCGCCAGCAACGCCGTCGCCGTCAGGCCTTCGCCCCGCCGTCGTTCGGCGACGGGGCCGTGCGCGAGGGCGGTGTCGGTCACGCCCCGGATCAGGCCTTAAACGACTTGTTCCACCAATCCTGGAACGCCGTATCGTTCGTGGCCATGTAGGCGTAGTCGAGGTCGACCAGGCGCTTCTTCTCCTCGTCGGTAAAGCCGATTCGCTTCTGGGTGTCGGGGGGCACCTTGGCGTCGGTGACGGTGGGGTTGTAGCCCATGTCGACGGCGAAGCCCTCCTGCGCCGAGGCCGCCAGCATGGCGTCGAGATAGGCGTAGGCACCGGGCTTGTTGGACGCGTTCTTCGGCATGCCGAAGCCCGAGACGTACATCGGCACGCCTTCCTTGGGCGCCACCGTCTCGACGTTGATGCCGGCGTTCTGCCATTGCACGGCACGCGCCTTCCACATGATGCAGCAGGCGATCTCCTCGGTCTTGAGGGCCTGGGCGAGCGCCTCATTGGAGGGATAGATGCGCGCGCCGGCCTTCTTGCACTCGACCAGCCGTTCCTTGCCCGGCTCGACGTTGCTCATCGAACCGCCCGAAGCGAGGCCAGCCGCAAGCAGCGTGAACTGGTACTGGATGTCGATGATGCCGAGCTTGGCGCCGTTCTTGGGATCGAGCGTATCGGCGAAGCCGGTCGGCGCCGACATCAGCTTGGGATTGAACAGCACCACCTTGCCCGAATAGATGTGGCCGACGCCGTAGGGGTACTTCATCGCCGGGATCAGGTTCTTGGCGTTCGCCAGCTTGGAATAGTCGATCTGCTCGAGCACGCCCTGCTCGTTCATGTCGTACAGGTTGGCCGCCGACAGGGCCTGGACGTCGGAGGTGCCGCGGCGCAGTGCCTTCTCGGCCACCATCTTGGCGCGGCGCGGCGGGTCGTTGGCCTCATCCTTCACGACGTCCCAGCCCTTGGGTGCGAGCAGCGGAGTCTCGATGTTCTTGGCGAGCAGCCGCGAATAGTCACCACCCCAGGTGCCGACGACGATGCGCTTGTTGTCCTGCGCGCGCACGATCGACGGAGCGCCGATCGCAAGAGCAGCCGTGCCGCTCAGGACGGCGCGGCGATTGAATGTGAAGCGGTCCGACATGAAAGCCTCCCAATGGCTAATTAAGGACTACTCGGTAAAGACAAGACCAGCCGACGCAGGCCAGGCGACATGAACGGATTGACCGACTTCCGGTGTGAAGCCGCCCTCGCGATTGGCGATCTGCACCACCAGCCGGTCGGCCGGCGACAGGCGCACATGGATGTCGATCAGCGCGCCGAGATAGGAAACGAATTCCACCGTACCAGACAGCCGGTTGTCGAGTCCGTCGATTGGCGCAGCGGCGACCTGGAGCCGCTCGGGCCGGAGCGCCAGAACGCCACGACCGCTGCCGGAACCGGTACAGGCCAGCGCCAGGCCGCCATCGGTGCGGAAGCGGCCTGGCGCCTCGATCGCGCCTTCCAGGAAGGTGCTGCGGCCCACGAATCCAGCGACGAAGCGGTCGGTCGGCCGCTCGTAGAGGTCGCGCTGGGTGCCGACCTGCCGCACCGAGCCCTCGTTCATCACCACCAGTCGGTCGGCCATGGTGAGCGCCTCTTCCTGGTCGTGCGTCACCATGACCGTGGTGAGGCCGAGCTGGCGCTGCAGTTCGCGGATCTCGACCCGCACTTCCTGGCGCAGCTTGGCGTCGAGGTTGGAAAGCGGCTCGTCGAGCAGCAGCACGTCGGGCCGGATGGCGAGCGCGCGGGCCAGCGCCACCCGCTGCTGCTGGCCGCCCGAAAGCTGGCGCGGCAGGCGACCGCCATGGCCGCCGAGCCGAACTAGCGCGAGCGCTTCGTCGACGCGTTTATCGATGTCGGCGCGCGGCAGCTTGCGCATCTCCAGACCGAAGGCCACGTTCTGCGCCACTGTGAGATGAGGGAACAGCGCATAGCTCTGGAACACCATGCCGGCGTTGCGCTTCCATGGCGGCAGCAGGGTCACGTCGGTGCCGCCGAGCTTCACATGGCCGGCGGTAGGCTCGATGAAGCCCGCGACCATGCGCAAGGTCGTGGTCTTGCCGCAGCCCGACGGACCCAGCAGCACCAGGAACTCGCCGTCTGCGACGGAGAGCGATACATCGCGGACGGCGTAGAAATCGCCGTAGCGCTTGGCGAGGGAATGGATATCGAGCCGCGCCACCTCAGATCACCCGCGAAAGCTTGACGTAGCGGTCGGTGATCAGCATTGCCGTGCCGATCAGCAGGATCTGCACCACCGAGACGGCGGCGATGGTCGGGTCGATCTTCCATTCGAGGTACTGCAGGATGACGATCGGCAGGGTCGTGCGGCCGGGCCCGACCAGGAACAGGCTCATCTCGAGATTGCCGAACGAGGTCACGAACCCGAACAGCGCGCCGGCCACAATGCCGGGCCGGATCGCGGGCAAGGTGATGCGCCAGAAGGTGACCCAGGGGTTGGCGCCGAGATTTTGCGCCGCTTCCTCGGTGGCGCGGTCGACGCCGGAAAGACTGGCCGTGACCAGCCGCACCACCCAGGGAATGACGATCACGATATGGCCTGACACCAGGGCATAGAAGGTGCCCAACACGTCGACATCGAGGCCGTTCTCGACCTCGACATGGAAGACGTACATCGCCGTGCCCAGCACCACGCCCGGCACCACGACCGGCAGCAGCAACAGATTGGCCAGCGGGCCGCGCCAGGTGAAGTTGTAGCGGACGAGGCAAAGGGCGGCCGGCACGCCCAGCGCCAGGCCGATGGCTGTCGCCAGCACGCCGACCTCGAACGACAGCGAGAACCCGTCGACAAATTTCCTCTGGTCGAGGATCGCCGCAAACCATTTCAGGCTGTAGCCCTCGGGCGGAAACGAGGGAATTTCCTGACGGAAGAAAGCGAGCCATATCACGAAGATCAGCGGCAGCAAGATATAGGCCAGAGCAAGCGTCGCCGCGCCGTTCAGCGCCCAACGACCTGCGCGCCGACGGATGACGGCGAGCGCCTCGGCCATCAGAGCGTGTTCTTGTGGAATTTGCCGGCCTTCACGATGGCCGCCAGATGCGGGCCGCCGTCCTTGAACAGGCCGAGGTTCTTCAACGGGTTGCCGTCGACCACGAGGAGGTCGGCAAAGGCGCCGCGTTCGATCACGCCGAGCTTGCCCTCCTGGCGCACCACTTCGGCGCCGATCAGGGTGGCCGAGCGGATGACGTCGATGGCTGGCATAACCTTGCCGCGGATCTGGAACTCACCGGTCTGCTCGTCCTCCAGCGCGCCTAAAAGGTCGGAACCGTAGGCCATCTTCACGCCAGCCTTGCGGCAGTGCTCGAGCTCGGCGAAGCCGTATTTCAGCACCTCGTCGTTCTTCTCTAGCATCTCGGGCGGCATGCCGAGCTCCTTGGCGCGCCGCTTCATGGCGTCGTAGGCGATCAGGTTGGGGATCATGTAGACGCCCTTTTTCGCCATGAGTTTGGCCGTCGGTGCATCGACCAGATTGCCGTGCTCGATGGTGCGCACGCCGCACTTGACGGCCCGCGTGATCGCCTCGGGCGTATAGGCATGGGTCAGCACATAGCGGCCGAAGGCGTGCGCCTCCTCGACGGCCGCGCTGATCTCCTCCTCGGTGAATTGCAGCGACTCGAGCGGATCGTAGGGCGACGCGACGCCGCCCGAGACCATCAGCTTCACCTGGTCGGCGCCCTGGCGCATCTGCTCGCGGGCGGCCTTGCGCACTTCGTCCGGACCGTCGGCGATGCAGCGGATGAACACCATGCCGTTGCAGCACAGGCACGGCGGGCCGATGTCGGTGCGCCGGTTGCGGTCGTTGTGGCCACCTGTAGGGCCAATGGAGCGGCAGGAGATGAACAGGCGCGGTCCGGGGATCAGGCCCGACTCGACGGCGGTCTTGGTGCCCCAGTCGGCGCCGCCGGCATCGCGCACTGTGGTGAAGCCGCGATCGAGCATGCGCTTTAGGCGCCCCGTGGAGCGCGCCATCATGAGCGTGAGCGGCACCGCCTCCATGCGGTTGATGTAGACCTCGCTGTGGTGCGTGTGGACGTGGCAATCGATCAGCCCCGGCATCAGCGTACGCTTGCCGCAGTTCACCACCTCGGCCTTGGACGCCTTGATCGGCTTGGCCGACACTTCTTTTATCTTGTCGCCCTCGACCAGCACTTCATAGCCGCCGCGCGCCTCGGTCCAGCGTGGGTCGAGCAGACTGAGATTCTTGAACAGCAGGGACATCGCCAACCTATTTCAACGCGTTCTTGTGGAATTTGCCGGCCTTCATGATCACGGGCAGATGGGCGCCCTGATCGAGGAAGAGTTCGAGCTTCTTCAGCGGATTGCCGTCGACCACGATCAGGTCGGCGAAGGCGCCCGGCGCGATCACGCCGAGCTTGCCTTCCATGCGAAGGATTTCGGCGCCGATGGTCGTTGCCTGCCGGATGATCTCGAGCGGCTTCAGCACTTGCGCGCGATAGATGAATTCCTGGCTCTGCTCGACCTGGAGCTGGCCCAGAAGGTCGGTGCCGTAGCCCACCTTGACGCCGGCCGCCTTGCAGATCTCCAGCGAACGCAGCGCGCCCTCGAGCACGATGTCGTTCTTGGCCAGCATGTCGGCGGCCATGCCGAAGCTCGCCGCCTTCTCCTTCATGACGAAGTAGGTCACGAGGTTGGCGATCATGTAGCCGCCCTTGGACTTGAGCAGCTTGGCCGACTTGGCGTCGATCAAATTGCCGTGCTCGATGGTGCGCACACCGTTGTTGACCGCCCGCGTGATCGCCTCGGGTGTGTAGGCGTGGGCCAGCACATAGCGGCCAAAGTTTTTGGCCTCGTCGGTCGCCGCGGCGATCTCGGCCTCGGAGAACTGCAATGAGTCGAGCGGATCGTAGGGCGAGGCGACGCCGCCTGAGCACATGATCTTCACCTGGTCGGCGCCCTGGCGCATCTGCTCGCGCACCAGCTTGCGCACCTCATCGGCGCCGTCGGCGACAGCCATGCAATAGACCATGGCGTTGCAGCAGCCGCAGGGTGCGCCCTGATAGTCGGTGCGGCGGCGCGAATCCGAGTGGCCGCCGGTCGGGCCGATGGCGCGGCCGGAGATGAACAGGCGCGGGCCGGGGATGAGTCCCGTCTCGACCGCCGTCTTGATGCCCCAGTCGGCGCCGCCGGTGTCGCGCACGGTGGTGAAGCCGCGGTCGATCATGCCCTTCATGAGCTCGGCGGAACGCGCTGTCAGGAGCGTGAGCGGCACGTTCTCGAGGTTGCGGATGTTCACTTCGGTCAGGAAGACATGGACGTGGCTGTCGATCAGGCCCGGCATCAGGGTGCGCTTGCCGCAATCGACCACCCGCGCTTTGGCCGCCTTGATGGGCTTGGGCGACACTTCTTTTATGTGCTCGCCCTCGACCAGGACCTCGTAGCCGCCGCGCGCCTCGTCCCAACGCGGATCGAGCAGGCTCATATTCTTGAACAATATCTGCGACATCGACGCTCCCCCCATACGCGGCGGCAACCCTACGCTGGCCGCCGCTTTGGCGCTACAGTCGTGCGTCCGCATAGGGGAGTGACCATGGCACGCATCGGCTGGCGGGGTGTTTTCCCCGCCGTTACCACGCAGTTCCGCGAGGATTTCTCGGTTGATTATGCCGCCACCCAGAAGGTGATCGAAGGGCTGATCCGCGACGGCGTCTCGGGCCTGATCATCTGCGGCACGGTGGGTGAGGGCACCTCGCTCAATGCCGAGGAGAAGCGCAAGGTTTTGGCCGCCGCCGTCGAGGCCGCCAAGAAGCGCGTGCCGGTGGTGGCGGGCGTCGCCGAATATACAACGGCGATGGCGGGCGATCTGGCGCGCGACTGCCAGAAGATCGGCGTCGACGGGCTGATGGTGATGCCCGCCATGGTCTACAGCGCCAAGCCGGCGGAAACGGTGGCGCATTTCAGGAGCGTGGCCAAGGCGTCGGACCTGCCGATCATGGTTTACAACAACCCGCCGATCTACAAGACCGACGTCACGCCCGAGATGCTGGCCGAACTGGCCGACTGCGACACCGTCGTCTGCATCAAGGAATCCTCCGGCGTCACGGCGCGCTTCGCCGACATTCGCCGGATCATGGGCGAACGGCTGGTGCTGTTCTGCGGCCTCGACGACGTGGTCGTGGAATCGATCATGCTGGGCTGCGTCGGCTGGGTGTCGGGGCTCTCCAACGCCTTCCCGCAGGAGGGCAACAGGCTGTTCGAATTGGCCGCGGCCGGCCGCTACGCCGAGGCCCAGCCGTTGTACGACTGGTTCATGCCATTGCTGCATCTCGATGCGCGGGCCGACTTGGTGCAATGCATAAAGCTCTGCGAGCAGCTGATGGGCCGCGGCAGTGAACGCACGCGGCCGCCGCGCCTGCCGCTGGCGGGTGCTGAACGCGCCCATGTCGAGCGCCTGATGGCCGAGGCGCTGAAGACGCGACTGTCCGTGAAGCTCGCCGCCGAATAATAGAAGATGCGGCGCGTCGTTGTTTTCGGAACCACGGGATCGGGAAAGAGCAGGCTGGCGCAAGCGCTGGCCCAGCGCACCGGCCTGCGGGTCATCGAACTCGACGCGCTCGCCTGGCTGCGCGACTGGCAGCCGGCGCCTCTCGATCTGTTGCGCCATCGCGTCGAGCGCGAGATCGCCGAGGGCGACTGGATCGTGGTCGGCAACTACGGCGAGGTGCGCGACCTCGTGTGGAAGCCCGCCGACACGCTGATCTGGCTCGACCTGCCGCTGCCGCTGGTGATGTGGCGCCTGCTGTGGCGCACAGTGCGGCGCGCGGCAACCAAGGAGGAATTGTGGGCCACCGGCAATCGCGAATCCTTTCGTGGCGCCTTCTTCAGCCGCCAGTCGATCCTGCTGTGGGCACTGCGGACCCACCGCCGCAACCGCGAGCGCTTCGCCATCCAGTGCGAGTTCCTGGGCAAGGGCAAGAAGATCGTGCGCCTGCAAACCTCGCGCGAGGTTGAGCGCTTCGTGGCGGCGGCGTAAGCAGGGCGCATGGCGGTCCACACCTTCTCCTGTCTCGACGGTCACACCTGCGGCAATCCCGTGCGGCTGGTGAAAAGTGGCGCGCCGCTGCTCGAAGGTGCCAGCATGAGCGAGCGGCGGCTCGATTTCCTCGCCCGTCATGACTGGATCCGCAAAGCGCTGATGTTCGAGCCGCGTGGCCACGACGTGATGTCGGGCTCGATCCTCTATCCGTCGACCCGCGCCGATTGCGACACGGGGATTCTCTTCATCGAGGTCAGCGGCTGCCTGCCGATGTGCGGCCACGGCACCATCGGCACCGTCACCATGGCGATCGAGAACGGGCTGCTGACGCCGGCGACGCCAGGTGTCGTCAATCTAGATGCGCCGGCCGGCCGGGTGGTGGCGCACTACGAACAGAAGGGGCAGTACGTCGAAAGCGTGCGCGTCACCAACGTGGCCTCCTATCTGGCCGACAGCGGCGTGGCGATCGACGTGCCGGGGCTCGGCGAGCTGGTATTCGACATCGCCTACGGCGGAAACTTTTACGCGATCCTCGAGCCGCAGGCGAACTTCGCCGGCCTCGAAGCCATGTCGGCCGGCGACGTGCTGCGACTCTCCCCCATCGTGCGCAAGCTCCTGAACGACAAGATCCAGCCCGTGCATCCGGAGAACGAGACCATCCGCGGCGTGAGCCACGTCATGTGGACCGGCAAGCCGCGCGATCCGCGGGCGCATGCGCGCAACGCGGTGTTCTACGGCGACAAGGCGATCGACCGCTCGCCCTGCGGCACCGGCACCTCGGCCCGCATGGCCCAGCTTGCAGCACTTGGCCGCCTCAAGGTCGGCCAGGACTTCGTGCATGAGAGCATCATCGGCTCGCTGTTCGACGGCAGGGTCGAGGCGACGACCAGAGTCGGCAACCACGACGCCATCGTGCCCTCGATCTCCGGCTGGGCACGCCAGCACGGCGTCAACACCATCACCGTCGACGACCGCGACCCCTTCGCGCTGGGGTTTCAAGTCGCCTAGGGCGCGAACTCGTAAATCCGCAGGCGGTGGCGGATTCCCATTTTACGGTTGCCCGACCATGACTTCGGCCTCGATGGCAGCCAACGGCTCATCGGCCATCAGCGCCTCGAAGGCACGCAACCGCTTGTAGATCGAGATCAACGACACGATCGTCGTCCAGGACTTGACCAGGTACTGGAACGATCCCTCGACCCGGCCGAAGGCGCGGATGACCTGCTGCATGACGCCCAAGGTCATGCCACCGGCAACGATGGAAGGCGCCAGGGCGATGTAGGGGACGAGGACGCCAGCCTGCAGGTAGCCGTAACGCACGACGTTGAAGTAGAGGTAGTTCAAATACAGGCGGAAATAGTTCGCCCGCACGTTACGGAACAGCCCCTGAAGCGTCGGCGGTTGCGCGCGGTTGGCATCGTCTTCGCCCAGCACCAGTTCCTTGCGGTAGGCCGCCTCGACGCGCTGGTTGCGGAACTCGAGGCCTGGCAGCCGTATGCCGGCAAGGGCCAGCGCGGCCGTGCCGACCGCTGCCCAGAAGATCGCGACGAACACCAGCGCCTGCGGGACCGCGCCGATGAGAGGCAACTCCTTCACGTGCGCAGACAGGACCCACAGGATCGGCAGGAACGCGAGCAGGGTCATCAGCGCGTCGATCAGGCTCGCGCCGAGTTGCTCCAGGGTCGATGCAAATCGCTGTGTATCCTCCTGAATGCGCTGCGAGGCTCCTTCGATGTGCCGCAGACGATGCCAGTTGGCGACATAGTAGTCGTTCATCGCCGTGCGCCAGCGGAAGACGTAGTGGCTGGTGACGAAGGCCGTCAGCACGGCGGTGGTGATGTAGACGAGCGCGATGCCGGCGAAGGTCGCGAGCTGCCCGAAGAACTGTTCCTGCGTGACGGCGCCCGGCTTGCCCAGGGCCTGCTGGACCATGTTGTAGAAGGTGCCGAACCAGTTGTTGATCATCACGTCGAGCTGAACCTGGAACCAGATAAAGAAGATGACGACTGCGGAAACGCCGACCGACCAACGGAACCAGCGATGCGGGATGAGCCAGCCGACCGATCCGACGAAGATTGCGCCGGCTGCGATCATGTATTGGTAGAGCCAGATGTTGCGCGCCGTCTCGACGGCGATGGCGGCCCCGTCGGCGCTGACCGCCGGGTAGGAAAAGCCGACCAGACCGCCGAGGCTGAGCTGGGGGCCGAGGTCGCGGGCGAAGCCGTACCAGAGGGCCATGCTGAGCGCGGTCCACAGTATCGTGGCCGGAAAGAAAAATTTCGGGCTCGGGAAAAACGATGAGAACATCGCCCATCAATAGCGCCGGAGCCGCTGCCGGGCCATGAGGGTTTCCACGCGACGTGTCACCGTTGCCGGGCTCGGCTATTTTTGCATTGATTTTTATTGCGATTAATGCAATACCGCCGCATGGACCCGGACCGTGCGGATGTCACCTTTATCGATCTTGAGAAGCAAGGGTGGATGCTGACCCTAGGGCTGGTAAGGACCGAATATTTTCCCGCTATTTTGAGCGTACTTGCGGTAACTGCCACCATATATTGCGGTCGGCACGAGCAGTTTGCTTACTCCGCCGCTTTGGCCGCCGGCGCGCCCGCTGGCGCCTTCACGCCGCCGCGGGCAAAGATCGCATCGATCTCGGCCTTGCTGAACCCCAGCTCGTCCATGATGTCGGGCCCGTCTTCGCCGATATGCGGCGCATGCTGCTGCGGCGCGTGGGTGCTCGCGGGCGGCAGGCCGGGAATGTTGGCGATCGGCATGCGGCCGAAGCCCTCCACCTCGACCCAGTCGACGGCGCCCGAGTCCTTCACATGCGGGTGCTCGAGATAGTCGGTGTAATTGTTCACCCGCTCGCAGAACACGTCCTTGGGCTGCAGGATGGCGATCCACTCCTCGGTGGTCTTGGTTGGCATGGTCTCGCGCAGCGCCGCGATGATCTTGGCGGCGTTCTTGATGCGGTCGTTGTGGCCTTGCAGCTCGGGATCGTTGGCGATGTCGTGGCGGCCGATCAGCTCGAACAGCAGGCGAAAATGGTGCGGCCGCATCGCGCTCACCATGATGTAGCCGTTGGCGGTCTTGTAGCTGCCGGCCGGCATATAGAGCACCGGCGGCGCGCCCTTGGAGAAGATCCACTCCATCAGCTTGGCGCCCTGGAACGCGGCGGCCGAGCGCATCAGGCTGGAATCGATGAAGCAGCCCTCGCCGAAGCGGAACTGGCGCATGATGGCGGTCGAGAGCGCCTGGAAGGTGTAGAGGCCAGTGGTGACGTCGACCGCGATCATGCCCTGACGCCACGGCGTGCCGTCCGGCATCTTGTTCATCACCATCATGCCGCTGAAAGCCTGGATCAGCCCGTCGACGGTCGGGCGCTTGGCATAGGGGCCGGTCTGGCCGAAGCCCGACACCGAACAATAGACGACGTTGGGATTGGTCTTCTTGATCTCCTCGTAGCCAAAACCCAGCCGCGCGATGACGCCGGGCCGAAAGCTCTCCAGCACGACCTGGGCCTTGGCCGCGAGTTTCTTGACCACGGCGATGCCGTCGGCCGACTTGAGGTCGAGCGCGATCGAGCGCTTGCCGCGGTTGAAGGCCACGGAATGGGCGCAGTGGTCGCCCTTCAGCTCACCCAGTGCGCGGCCCCAGTCGCCTTCCGGCGGCTCGATCTTGATGACGTCGGCGCCGTGCAACGCCAGCAGCATCGAGGCGTGCGGGCCCGCGATGCCTTGCGTGAAATCGAGAACGGTAATGCCGTCGAACGCGCCTTTGACCATGCCCCTGTATCCTCCCCGGGCACTGAACGTACGTTTACCGGGGGCGCCCGATCAAGAGACGACAGGCAAGCTTTGGACTTGGTAGCTATGCGTGAGCTTGCGGCCAAGGGTGGGGTCCTCGAGCTCCATTTCGAAGCTCCGGCTTGGCCGGATGGGACCGATCGCCGGCAGAGTGCCACAGAACATCGCCACACCGGCCGGCAGCCGCTTGTCGCCACCCGTCCAACCGGCGATCAGTTCACGCGGCGGGCGGATCGCGGCAAGCGGGCCTTCCTGATAGCGGACACGCCTTCCGCCGTCGGCGACGAAGCTCCGCAGAATCAGCCGATCCCAATGCGCCTCGACTTCCTCGAAGCGCCAGGCCGTTCGGCCGACGGCTTTGGCGCAGATTTGCTTGGAGATTGCCACGCCAATGCTCTCGGCTTTGCGGTCGGTGTGATCGGAGCCGATCGTCACCCAAAGTCTGTCGGGCGTGCCGACAAGAACCGGCTCGACCTCGCCCGACGTATCGCGGCCCAGCACCTCGATCGTGTCGGCTTGCGTCAGAAGCTGGGTGGCCACGCGATAATAGAGCGGCACCTTGGACGGCGCTTGAACACCGACCGCCTTCAGTTCCTCGATATGACGATTGAGGGCTTCGACATCGCGGCCGGTCCAACCGGCGATCACCAACCGATCGACGTCGGCGGCCCCGACGTCGAATTCCAGCCGCGCCATCTAGAGAATGGCGAGCTGCGAATTCAACAGATCGGTCACCAGCATGTAGCCCGGCGCGTGGGTGATGCAGAACTCGGGCTTGACCGTCGCCACGACCGATTGCGGGGTGACGCCGCAGGCCCAGAACACCGGGAACTCATCGTCGCGCACGGGGACGGCGTCGCCGTAGTCGGGCTTGGCGATGTCCTTGATGCCGATCAGCTCGGGCTTGCCGAGATGGACTGGCGCGCCGTGCACCGAGGGAAAGCGCGTTGTCACCTGCACGGCGCGGATCGCGTCGGCCGGCTTGAACGGCCGCATCGAGACGACCATCGGCCCATGGAACGGGCCGCTGGGCTTGCACTCGATATTGGTCCGATACATCGGCACGTTGACGTTGCAGGTCTGGTGGCGGATCTCGAGGCCGTTCTCGATCAGCGCTTCCTCGAAGGAGAACGAGCAGCCGAGCACGAACGACACCAGATCGTCGCGCCACACTTTCTTGAGGTCGCGTACTTCCTCGACCATCTCGCCGTTCTTCCAGACGCGGTAGAGCGGGATGTCGGTGCGGATGTCGAGATCCTCGCCGAGCGCGGGCAGGCGATGATCGCCCGGCTCGGACGACGCGAGCAGCGGGCAGGGTTTGGGATTGAGCTGGCAGAAGCGGGCGAAGTCGGCGGCGAGTTCCTTGGGCAGGATGGCGAGGTTGCCCTGGACATAGCCCGGCGCCATGCCCGAGGTCGGCGCGAGGTTGGTGCCGGCGCGGATGCGGCGGCGGGCATCGCGGCCGGTCTCGCCCTTGAACGTCGAAGCATTGCTGTCCATGGCAACTCTCCCGATACGCGCCTAGACGTGCTGGCCGCCGTTGATCTGGATCTCGGCGCCGGAAACGTAGCTCGCACCCTTCTCGCAGAGGAAGTGGATCACGTCGGCCACTTCGTCGGGCGTGCCGAGACGGCGCATCGGGATCTGCTCCTCGACGATCTGCTCGGTGCCGGGCGAGAGGATCGCGGTGTCGATTTCGCCGGGCGCGATGGCGTTGACGCGAATGCCGCGCGGTCCGAAGTCGTGCGCCATCTCGCGCGTCAGCGCCGCGAGCGCGGCCTTGGAGGTCGCATAGGCAGAACCGGCGAAGGGATGCACGCGGCTGCCGGCGATCGAGGTCACGTTGACGACGCAGCCGCGCGCCTCCGAGAGCTCGCCCATCAGGCCGCGCGCCAGGGCGACGGGGGCGAAGAAATTGACGTTGAACACGCGCTGCCAGAGATCGAACGGCGTGTCGATGGCGCCCAGCCGCCCGCCGGTCTCGTCCTTGGGCGAGATGGCGGCGTTGTTGACCAGGGCATCGAGCCGTCCACCCCCCAGGCGATCGCGAATTTCCTCGATGCCGCGGCCGACATCGTCGGCTTCGGCCAGGTCGATCTGGACATGGTTCTTGTCGCCGCCCGGCCACGGGCAGAGAACGCTGAAAGGCTGGCGCGATACGGTGATCACGCGCCAACCGCCGGCGCTGAATTTCTTCACGGTCGCATGACCGATGCCGCGGCTTGCGCCGGTCAGCACCAGGGTGCGCGTATTGTCGAGCAAGGGGGCTGCAGCCATGAGTGAAGTCTACTCCGAAGCGACGCTGCAAACGCATCGCTAAACGCGTTTCGGGTCGTCGTGCCGACCATAAGAGGTGGCAGCAGGGGCGTCGAACCGCGACCTGTAGTGTGTTACAGTGAAAATGTCACAATGGAACCTAACTCATTGTGATTGCAATATTTTTCTTGAAGACATAGTGGCCTTACCCTATGATTTTTTCGGCTGCACCCATTCATATTTCGGGTCTCCGGCCGTCGTTTTGATGAAGCCATTTTGAGGGGAGTGTCCGCCATGCCGGACGAACGCCGCGCGCCGTCGCCACATTTGCGCACCCGACCNNGTCGAGCGTCTTTTCGCGCGCTTGTGCGCGCGAGCAGGAGCGCGCATCTAGGGGACGAGGTTGCGCGCCCCTATGTTCCGCTCATGACTCTCGACAACGTCCAAGCCCTGCCGCTCGGCACCGAGCTCGGCGACTACCGGCTCGACGCGGTGATCGGGCACGGCGGCTTCGGCATCACCTACCGTGCTTTCGACGGCCAGCTCGCCAAGATCGTGGCGATCAAGGAATACCTTCCGGTCGAGTTCGCCATCCGCAAGGACCGCGAGGTCGTGCCGCGTGGCGCGCGCTTCGCCGACGATTTCGCCTGGGGTCGCGAACGTTTTCTCGATGAAGCCCGCGCGCTGGCGCGCTTTCGCCACCCCCATATCGTCCCGGTGCTGCGCTACTTCGACGCCAACGGCACCGCCTACACCGTCATGGAATTCGAGGACGGCCGCAGCGTCGCCCAGCTGCTGCACGACAAGGGCCGTCGCCTGCCGCCCGACGACGTGCGCCGGCTGGCCGAGGGCCTGCTGAGCGGGCTGGCCGCCGTCCACGCCCAGGGGTTTCTCCATCGCGACATCAAGCCGTCGAACGTCATCATCCGGCGCGACGGCGTGCCGATCCTGATCGATTTCGGCGCGGCGCGTCAGGCGATAGGCGGCCGCACGCGCACGTTGACGTCGGTGCTGACGCCGCAGTACGCGCCGATCGAGCAGTTTGCGCTCGACGGCAAGCAGGGCCCGTGGAGCGACATCTATTCAGCCGCGGCGGTGCTGCATCACGCCATCGCCGGCCATCCGCCGCCGGAGGCCGCCAGTCGCGTGAGCCGCGATCCCTATCTGCCGCTCGCCAAGCTGCAGGCCGACCGTTTCGACGAGACGTTCCTGGCCGCGATCGACCGGGCGCTCGCCTTTGCGCCGGAGGATCGGCCGCAGTCGATCGAAGCGTGGCGCAAGCTGTTCGGCAGTTCGCTGCCCTCGGCCGACGAGGCGCCGACGCAGCGAATGAGTGCCGCGCCTCTTGCCGCGCCGCGGCTGGGGGGCGCGAGCCGCAACCACGATCTGGCGCCGCCGCCACCGGCCTCGCCCGCGCTGCCGCAGCGCTCGCGCGCGCTCATCTGGATCGGCCTGGTCGTGGTCGCTGCCGTGGGTGTGGCGCTATGGTACCTGCAGCCGCAGATCCGCAATCGGCTGGAGCGTACGGCAGCGCCGCCGCCCGCCACGACTCCGGTTCCTTCGACCGACGCGGTGCAAAAGACTGCGCCGCCCGCGCCAGTTCCGGCCAAGCCCGTCCCCAAATCGTCGGCGAATGCAGCAACGCCAGCCCCGGGTACGCCTGCCGAAGTGCCTGCAGTTTCGCCGGCGGAAGTGGCGCAAAAGGAACTGATCGAACAGGCCGAGCGCGCGGCGGCGGAGGCGCGCGACGTATTCGAGCGCGCGAAGGAGGCTGCAAGTGCCGCCCGCACGATGGCGGGCGAAGCGCGCATTGCCGCCGCCCGCGCGGCCCGGCCCGGCCTGGAGAACAGCCAGCGTATTACGTCCGATGACGGCGCGAGCTATGTCGGCCAGGCGGCCGATGGCAAGCGGCAAGGTTTCGGTATGGCCGATCTCAAAGACGGCGATCGTCAAGCCGGTGAATGGAAGGACGACCTGCTGAACGGGCTCGGCTTCGAGCGACTACCCGACGGCACGCGCTACGAAGGCCAATGGCGTTCCGGCCAGTCGACCGGTCTCGGCCTGCGCGAAAAGCCCGGTGTCGCTCGCGAGGAGGGCAACTTCGTCGGCGGCCACTTCGATGGCGCGGGCGTGCGCCGCATGCTCGTCGAGCCCGCGATCGTTCAGGCAGGCGAATGGCATGTCGGGTCGCTCGACGGCCCGGGCGTCGAAACCCTGGCTAACGGCGAGCGCTACGAAGGTGGCTTTCGCGGCGGCCTGCGGCATGGCTACGGCCAAGTGATCGGCCCCGACGAGAAGCCGCATCCCGGCCGGTGGAACGACGGAAAGCTCGTGGAATCAGTGCCCTAGGCCTGGTGGCGACGGGTGGCATGGAAGTTGCGGCCCACAGGCTGCAACACGAGTGACACGCCCCGCCTTGACCAAGACTTTGTCCGTCCTGCTGATCGACGACAATCCCGCCCGCGCCGAGATCGTGGAGGCAGGATTGCGCGATGCCGGCTATCGCCTGTTGGCCCGTCTGGAAGGCACGCAGGATCTGACGGTGCGGGTGCGCGAGCTCGAGCCGGATGTCGTTGTCGTCAGCACCGACAGTCCGAGCCGCGACGCAATCGAGGACATGCGCCGCAGCACCGAGCTACTACCGCGTCCGATCGCGATGTTCGTCGACCAGTCCGATCCCGCCACCATCGCTGCGGCCATGGAGGCTGGCGTCTCGGCCTATGTGGTGAAGGGGCTGGCCGAGGATCGTGTGCGCTCGGTCGTCGACGTCGCCGTCGGCCATTTCAACCGTTACCACTCGATGCGCGAGGAGCTGGAGCGGGCGCGCCTAACCTTGCTGGAGCGCAAGATGATCGACCGGGCCAAGGGGCTCTTGATGGAACAGAAGGGCCTGAACGAGGAGGCGGCCTACCGGCTGTTGCGCAAACTCGCCATGGACCAGAACAAGCGCATCGGCGAGGTGGCGCAGGACGTCGTCACCTATGCCAAGGCCCTGAAGAAATAATGTGCCCATTCTTTGTT
>PLYQ01000055.1:40811-57857 GCA_003153415.1 Rhodospirillales bacterium
GATATCGCGGTGCATCATAGTTTGAGCATTGTGATTTTGGGCCCAATGGCGGGTCTCCTCTGAATTAAGCGGCAGGCCAATGGCGGTCTGCCATCTGGACAATGGCGTCCTGCGCGGTCGGTGCGAACCGGTCGAGGCGGACGCCTTTTTGTTTGTTGCGTGGAGTTCGAGCGCATGGCCGATCTGGAGCGAGCCAAACTAAAAGTCGGGTTTATCCCGATCATCGACTGTGCACCGGTCGTGCTGGCCGAGGAGCTGGGCGCGTTCGAGCGGCAGGGACTGGAAGTCGAGATCCGCCGCGAAGTGTCGTGGGCCAACGTGCGCGACAAGCTGACGTTGGGCGTGCTGGACGCCTCGCACATTCTGGCGCCGCTGCCGCTGGCGCTCACCCTTGGCATCGACAGCGTCAGCGTGCCGCTCGTCAGTGTCATGACCCTGCAGGTGAACGGCAACGCGCTCACGCTCTCGCAGAGCCTCTGGCAGGAGATGGAAGACACGGCACCGGAACTCGTGGGCGCCGGGCATGCGCCGCTTGTCGCCCAGGCCCTTGCAGCGGTGGTCCGCAAACGTGCCGCCAACGGTGCCCCGAAGCTCGTGCTCGCTTCGGTGTTTCCCTATTCGGTGCAGAATTACATGTTGCGGCTCTGGCTTTCGTCGGGCGGCCTCGATCCCGACCGCGACGTACGCCTTACCGTCGTGCCGCCGCCCCACACCGTGGCGCATCTGTCAGCCAAGGTGATCGACGGCTACTGTGTCGGTGAGCCATGGAACCAGCGGGCCGTGGCACTCGGCATCGGTCGCATTGCACTCACCGGCACCGACATCTGGCGAGGCATGCCGGAGAAGGTGCTCGGCACCACCGAAGCCTGGGCGGAGCGTAATCCCGAGACGCTCAACGCGCTGATCAAGGCGCTGCTCGAAGCCTGCATGTGGCTCGACGATGCGGCCAATCGAGCGGAAGCGGCTCGTGTGCTGTCGAGCCCGCGCTATCTCAACACGCCGGTCGAGATACTCGCGCGCACGCTCGAGATGCCCGACTTCCATCTGTTCCATCGCCAGTACGCCAACTTTCCGTGGCGCAGCCATGCCGACTGGTTTTTGGCGCAGATGGTGCGCTGGCGCCAGGTCTCGCCCGGCATCGACATCAAGGCCACCGCCGACCGCGTCTATCGCACCGACATCTATCGCAGGGCGGCGCTGGAAATGGGCGTCGCCTGTCCCGAGGTCGACCGCCTGCCGCCCGGCGGACACGGCGAGCCCATCGCGCCGCTTGCCGAGCTCGAGGCCAAGAAATTTCCAACCCGTTTACGTTCAGGAGAAGGCTCATGATCAACACCGGAAAATTCGGTCGCCGCAAGGTCCTCAAAGGCGCCACCGCGACAGCAGTCTTGATGGGCGCCGTGCGCGCCTCTTTCCCGGCCGGCGCGTTCGCGCAGGCCGCCGGGCCGGAGACCAATAAGGTGACGCTGGGCTTCATTGCGCTCACCGACTCCTCGCCGCTGATCGTGGCGAAGGAGAAAAAGCTATACGACAAGTACGGCATCACCGACGCCAACATCAACAAGCAGGCGTCGTGGGGCACGACGCGCGACAACATCGTTCTGGGTTCGGGCTCGGGCGGTATCGACGGCGCCCATATCCTGACGCCCAAGCCTTACCAGATCACGCTGGGCCTCACGACGCCGGAGAACAAGCCGGTGCCGATGTACATCCTGTCGCGACTCAACACCAACGGCCAGGCGATCTCGGTGGCCAAGGACCTGATGTCGACCGGCGCCAAGGTCGACTGCTCCCCGTTGAAGGAAGCCTTTGCCAAGGCGAAGGCCGCGGGCAAGGACCCGAAATGCGCCATGACCTTCCGCGGCGGCACCCACGATCTGTGGATCCGCTACTGGCTGGCCGCGGGCGGCATCGACCCGGAGAAGGACGTCTCGACCATCGTCGTGCCGCCGCCGCAGATGGTGGCCAACATGAAGGTCGGCAGCATGGACGCCTTCTGCGTCGGTGAGCCGTGGAACGAGCAGCTCGTCCATCAGGGCATCGGCTACACCGCCTGCACGACCGGCGATATTTGGAAGAACCATCCCGAGAAGAGCCTCGGCTTGCGCGCCGACTGGGTCGACAAGAACCCTAAGGCCGCCAAGGCGGTGCTGCAGGCGGTGCTCGAGGCCGCGCAATGGTGCGACAAGCTGGAAAACGCCCAGGAGCTCGCTGAGATCGTCGGCAAGCGCCAGTGGTTCAACTGCCCGCCGGCCGACATCGTCAACCGCATCAAGGGCGAGGTGAACTACGGCGACGGCCGCAAGATCGACAACCGCGATCTGTCGATGAAGTTCTGGCGCGACCATGCCTCGTACCCGTTCCAGAGCCACGAACTGTGGTTCCTCACCGAGAACCAGCGCTGGGGCATGATGGCCGCCGACCTCGACACCAAGGCCGTCATTGCCAAGGTCAACCGCGAAGACTTGTGGCGCGAAGCCGCCAAGGCAATCGGTGTTCCGGCCAACGCCATGCCGGCCAGCACGTCGCGCGGCAAGGAGACGTTCTTCGACGGCAAGGTCTTCGACCCGGCCGACCCGAAGGCCTACGTCGGCAGCCTCCAGATCAAGAAGGTGGCGTGATGCAGGCGGCGCAGGCCAGCAACGCCACGATCGCCGTCGCTGTTCCCGTGCCGGGCGCCACGGCCGAGATCGTGTCGTTCCGTCCGCCCGCTCGACCGATCTTCGAGCGGTTGCGCGAAATCGCCAGCCGCGCCGCCGGCATCCTGCTGCCGCCGTTGATCGTGCTCGCGCTCACTCTCATCGTTTGGCAGCTACTGTGCTCGGAGCCAGGCGCGCGCCTGCCGCCGCCCACCAAGGTGGTGTCCGACGCCTGGGACTTCATCGTCGATCCGTTCTACGACAACGGTGGCATCGACAAGGGAGCCTTCTGGCAGATCTCCAAGAGTCTCGGCCGCGTCGGCATCGGCTTCAGCTTTGCCGCCGTGGTCGGCATCGCGCTGGGCGTGCTGGTCGGACAGAGTACCTGGGCGATGCGCGGCCTCGACCCGATCTTCCAGGTGTTGCGCACCGTACCGCCGCTTGCATGGTTGCCGCTGTCGCTCGCGGGCTTCCGCGATTCGCACCCCTCGGCGCTGTTCGTGATCTTCATCACCTCGATCTGGCCGATCATCATCAACACGTCGGTGGGCGTGCGGAACATCCCGCGGGACTACCTCAACGTTGCCGCCGTCATCCGCCTGTCGTGGTGGGAGGTGTTCTGGAAGATCACCCTGCCGGCGACGGTGCCCTACATCTTCACCGGTCTGCGCATCGGCGTCGGCTTGAGTTGGCTCGCCATCGTGGCGGCCGAGATGCTGATCGGCGGCGTCGGCATCGGCTTCTTCATCTGGGACGCGTGGAACTCCTCGCGCATCAGCGACATCATCGTGGCCCTGGTCTACATCGGCATCGTCGGCTTCCTGCTCGACAAGCTGATCGCCACGGTCGGGCACTTCGTCTCGCACGGCGTTGCGGCGCAGTAGGAGGACCGGTCATGAAGCAGCCCTACCTGAAGTTCGAACAGATCGGCATGACCTTCCGGCGCGGCCAGATGGAGACGGAAGTGCTGCGCGACGTCAACCTGCGCATCGAGCAGGGCGAGTTCGTGTCCATGATCGGCCACTCCGGCTGCGGTAAATCGACGTTGCTGAACATCCTGGGCGGCCTTCTGAAGTCGACGACGGGTGAAGTGTTCCTCGAGGGCAAGGTGGTCGACGAGCCCGGCCCCGACCGCGCCATCGTCTTCCAGAATCACTCGTTGCTGCCGTGGCTCACCGTCTACGGCAACATCGCCATCGCCGTCGACAAGGTGTTCGTCTCGGCCAAGAACAAGTCCGAACGCCACGACTGGGTCATGCACAATCTCGAGCTGGTGCAGATGGCCCAGGCCAAGGACAAGCGTCCGCACGAAGTCTCCGGCGGCATGAAGCAGAGGGTCGGCATTGCCCGTGCTCTGGCCATGCAGCCCAAGGTGCTGCTGATGGACGAGCCGTTCGGCGCGCTCGATGCACTGACCCGCGCCCATCTGCAGGACAGCGTGATGGAAATCCATGCCCGCCTCGGCAACACCGTGCTGATGATCACCCACGACGTCGACGAGGCCGTCCTGTTGTCGGATCGCGTGGTCATGATGACCAACGGTCCGTCGGCCACCATCGGCGAGGTGCTGCCGATCAAGCTGCCACGGCCGCGCCGCCGGCTCGAGCTGGCGACCGATCTCGAATACGCGCGCTGCCGGGCGGCCGTGCTCGAGTTCCTCTATGCGCGCCATCGGGTCCCGGCGCGAGCGGCCGCCTAGATGGCGACATGAGCGACTTCGACGACCAGCAGAAGCAGTGGCTGCAAGGCTTCGTCAGCGGCATCGAGGCCCGTAAGGCCGCTGACAAGCTGGCGGGCCGCGCTGCGGCGCCGGCTGGGCAGCCGGGCTCCCAACTGACTGGGCCCGACGCGCTGCAACACGCCGCCCAGGACCGCGCCGTGGCGGCTGGCGGCAAGCTGGTCGCCGAGGAGACTGCCAAGCGTCAACGCAATCCGCTCGATCTCTGGGATGACGTTGCGGCCCGCGCCGAGGCTGGCCAGTTCCCCAAGGGTATCGACGTCTTTCTCACCAAGTGGCAGGGCCTGTTCTATGTGGCGCCGGCGCAGAAATCCTTCATGTGCCGGCTGCGTGTCCCCAACGGCATTCTGAACGCCTGGCAGATGCGTGGGCTCGCCGATGCCGCCGACTCCTTCGGTGGCGGCTACTCGGACGTCACCACGCGCGCCAACCTGCAGATCCGCGAGATCCCGGCCAAGCACGCCGTCGACATGCTGCTGGCCATCCAGGCGCTCGGTCTCACGTCGCGCGGCTCGGGTGCCGACAATATCCGCAACATCACCGGCAGCCCGACCGCCGGCATCGACCCGCAGGAGCTCTACGATACGCGGCCGCTCTGCAGCGCCATGCACCACTACATCCTCAATCACCGCGAGATGTATGGCCTGCCGCGCAAGTTCAACATTGCCTTCGACGGCGGCGGCCGCGTGCCGGTGCTGGAAGACACCAACGACATCGGCTTCGTCGCCTGCGAAGTGACCGGTGGTACGGGCTTCGAGCCTGGCATCTATTTCCGCCTGCAATTGGGGGGCATCACCGGCCATCTCGATTTCGCCTTCGAAACCAACGTGCTGCTGAAGCCCGAGGAGTGCGTGAAAGTAGCGGGCGCCGTCGTGCGCGCCTTCATCGCCCACGGCGATCGCACCAATCGCCTGAAGGCGCGGCTGAAGTACGTGCTCGACCGCATGGGCCGCGAGGCCTTCCTGAAGGAAGTCGAAACGGAATTCGGCGCGCCGCTGCGCCTTGTGGCCGGTGCCGAGATTGCGCCGCGGCCGATGGCCGACAAGCATGGTCATGTCGGCGTGCATGGCCAGAAGCAGGCAGGCCACAGCTATCTCGGTCTGGTGCTACCTGTCGGCCGCCTGACCTCGGGCCAGATGCGCGGTCTTGCCGAGATTTCCGAGCGCTTCGGCAGCGGCACGCTGAGGCTCACGGTCTGGCAGAATCTCCTGATCTCCGACATCGCTGATTGCGACGTGGGTGTCGTCGTCGCTGCCATCAATGCGCTCGGTCTCGGGGTCGAAGCCAGCGCCATCCGCCGCGGCCTCGTCGCCTGCACCGGCAACGCCGGCTGCAAGTTCTCGGCGTCCAACACCAAGGGCCATGCGCTGAAGCTCGCCGACTATCTCGAGATGCGGGCGGCTGTCGACCTGCCGATCAACATCCACCTCACCGGTTGCCACCATTCCTGCGCCCAGCACTATGTCGGCGACATCGGCTTGCTCGCCTGCAAGGTCGAGCAGGGTGAGGACAGCGTCGAGGGCTACCACGTCTATATCGGCGGTGGCGCCGCTTCGACCGCCGAGCAGGCGATGGCCCGCGGATACGCCCAGTCGGTCGCCTTCGACGACCTGCCGCCGCTGCTCGAGAAGCTGCTCGCGGCGTGGTTGGCGCACCGCAAGACGCCGAGCGAATCCTTTTTCGAATTCTGCCGCCGCCACGAGATCGCAGCACTACGCGAGCTCGCAAGCCGCGCGCCGCTGCGGGCGCTCGCCGCATGAACGCCATGGCTCCGATCCCGCAGCTGATCCCCGAGAACGCGCCGTTCTCGACGGAACAGCGTGCCTGGCTGAATGGCTTCTTCGCCGCCTATCTCGGCGTCACCGGCGAGACGGCGGCCGAGGAGAGTGCTCCGGCCGACGACCCGGACGAAGATTTCCCCTGGCACGACGCTGCGCTGGCGATGCCCGAGCGCCTGGAGCTCGCCAAGGACCGCAAGCCGCAGCGCCAGTTGATGGCGGCGATGGCCCAGCTCGANNGGCATACTGGGCGCGTCGCGCGACCGGCCGGCGCTGGCCACCCTGGTCGATGCTTATCCGCTCAACCGCGCCGGGTCCGAGAAGGACGTGCGGCATGTCGTGTTCGACCTGTCGACCAGCGACGTCACCTACGAAGCCGGCGACAGCCTCGGCGTGTTCGCGCGCAAAAACCCCGAGCTCGTGCAGGCTGTGCTCGATCGTCTGGGCGCCAGCGGCGAGGAAATGGTGGCACATGACGGCGAGGCCCTGCCGCTGCGCCAGGTGCTGCTGAGCAAGGTCGACATCGCGCGGCCGAGCGACGATTGCCTGGAGTTCCTGGCGACGCGTGCCTTCAACGGCGAAGAGGCGTTGAAGCTGCAGGCCCTGGCGCGCGGCGAGGGACCGTCCGAACTGGCCGAGGCCGACTTGCTCGATCTCCTGCTGGCCTTCCCTTCGGTGATGCCGTCGCTGCCCGGCCTGCTGAAGTCGCTCGATCGCCTGCAACCCCGGCTCTATTCCATCGCTTCCTCACCCAAGGCCCATCCGCGCGAAGTTCATCTCACCGTCTCGGCGGTGCGCTGGGACAGCAACGACCGCCAGCGCACCGGCATCGGCTCCTGCTATCTCGCCGACTTCGCCAAGCCGGGCGACGTTGTGCCGATCTTCGTGCAGAAGAGCCATGGCTTTAGCCCGCCGGCCGACGATTCGGCGCCCGCCATCATGGTCGGGCCAGGCACCGGCATCGCGCCGTTCCGCGCCTTCCTCGAGGAGCGCGAAGCGCGCGGTGCAGCCACTGGTGTGAAAGGGGGCCGCAACTGGCTGTTCTTTGGCGACCAGAAGCGTGCCACCGATTTCCTCTACGAAGACCAGATCGTCGACTGGCAGCGCCGGGGCGTGCTGCAGCGGCTCGATCTCGCCTTCTCGCGCGACCAGGCGGAGAAGATCTACGTCCAGGATCGTATGCGCGAGAACGCCGCGGACCTGTGGACGTGGCTGGCCGAGGGCGCGCACTTCTACGTCTGCGGCGATGCCAAGCGCATGGCCAAGGATGTCGAGGACGCCTTGCTGCAGATCGCAGTCGAGCAGGGCGGCAAGAGCGCGGCCGAGGCCAAGGCCTGGCTCGATGGCCTCGCCAAGGCCGGCCGCTACCAGCGCGACGTCTACTGAGCGGGCCATGGTCCAGACCACTTGCCCTTACTGCGGAGTTGGATGCGGGATTGTCGCGGCGCCGGACGGTCGCGGCGGTGCCGAGATCGCGGGTGACGTGCAGCACCCCGCCAATCGTGGCCGGCTCTGTTCCAAGGGCGCAGCACTCGGCGAGACGCTGTCGCTGGAAGACCGGCTACTCCATCCCGAGATCGATGGCAGGCGTGTGTCGTGGGACGCTGCGCTCGATGTGGTGGCGCGGGGTTTGGGCGACACGATCGCCCGTCACGGACCCGACGCGGTGGCCTTGTACGTTTCCGGTCAGCTCCTGACCGAGGATTATTACGCTGCCAACAAGCTCGCCAAGGGCTTCTTGGGCACCGCCAACATCGACACCAATTCCCGGCTGTGCATGGCCTCGTCGGTCGCCGGCCACAAGCGCGCCTTCGGCAGCGACACCGTGCCGGGTCTCTACGAGGATTTCGAACTGGCCGACCTCGTGGTGCTGGTTGGTAGTAACCTCGCCTGGTGCCACCCCGTGCTGTTCCAGCGCCTGGAGGCGGCCAAACGGGCGCGGCCCGAGATGAGGATCGTGGTGATCGATCCGCGCCGCACCGAGACCTGCGATATTGCCGACCTGCATCTGGCGCTCAAGGCGGGTAGCGACGTCGCATTGTTCAATGGCTTGCTGGCCGATCTGCAACGCCGCGGCCGCGTGGCGGCAGGCTTCGTCGAGCACCACACCAGTGGCCTTGAGGCAGCACTTACCGTTGCCCGCGCCAGCGACCTTGCGTCGTGCGATCTGCCGGCGGCCGACCTTGCGACTTTCTTTGAGTGGTTCGCCACGACCGAAAAGACCGTCACGCTCTATTCCCAAGGCGTGAACCAGTCGAGCGCCGGCGTCGACAAGGTCAATGCCATCATCAATTGCCATCTGCTGACCGGCCGCATCGGCCGGCCCGGCATGGGGCCGTTCTCCATCACCGGCCAGCCCAACGCCATGGGCGGACGCGAAGTGGGCGCACTTGCCAACACGCTTGCCGCGCACATGGACTTCTCACCAGCCGAAGTCGACCGGGTCGGCCGCTTTTGGCGAGCCTCGCGCATGGCGACCAGGCCGGGCCTGAAGGCAGTCGATCTGTTCGAGGCGGTCGGCCGTGGCGAGATCAAGGCAGTGTGGATCATGGCGACCAATCCGGTCGCCAGCCTGCCCAACGCCGATGCGGTACGTGCGGCGCTGAAGGCCTGCGAGTTCTCCATCGTCTCGGAGGCGGTGCGGGCGAGCGACACCGTCGATGCCTGCCGCATTCGGCTGCCGGCGCTGGCGTGGGGCGAGAAGGACGGCACTGTCACCAGTTCGGAACGCGGCATCTCGCGCCAGCGGCCGTTCCTGCCCTCGCCCGGCGAGGCGCGGGCTGATTGGCGGATCGTCGCCCAAGTCGCGCGGCGGCTGGGCTTTGGCGATGCCTTCGCCTGGAAGGGCGTTTCGGACATTTTTCGCGAGCATGCCGCGCTTTCGGCTTTCGAGAACGGCAGCACGCGCGACTTCGACATCGGTGCCTATGCGAACCTCGACAACGCCGGCTACGAGGCGCTAGCGCCCTTTGTTTGGCCGGCGCGCGCCGACGGGGGCCTAAGCGGCGGGCGCTTCTTCGCCGACGGCGGCTTCTTCCATGCCGATCGTCGCGCCCGCTTCGTGGCGACCGCGATGCGCCCGCCCGCGCATGCACCGACGACTGAGCGGCCGCTGCGTCTTAACACCGGCCGCGTGCGCGACCAGTGGCACACCATGACCCGCACCGGAAAGTCGGCGCGGCTTGCCGGCCATCGACCGGAGCCGACGATCGAGTTGCACCCGCTTGACGCGGCCGCGCGCGGTCTGGCCGACGGCCACATCGCCGAGGTGACGAGCGAATGGGGACAGGCGGCACTCAAGGTGCATCGGTCGGATGCCGTGCGGGCAGGCGAGGTCTTCGTGCCGATGCATTGGACGGCGCAGGTCTCGCGCGCCGGCCGCATCAACGCGGCGGTCAATCCGGCCGTCGACCCGATTTCCGGCCAGCCGGAACTCAAGCATACGCCCGTCGAGGTTCGTCATCTTTCGGTGAACTGGTATGGCACGATTCTCGCTCGTCGGCCGGTAATGCTGCCTGAGATCACCTATTGGACGCGCATCATGGGCGCCGATTACCACGCCTACGTGCTGGCGGGCGAGCAGCCGCTCGGAGAGGCGCGTCGGACCTTGTCGGCGGCGTTGCGCGCGACCAATCCCGGCCCCTGGCTGGAAGGCGAGGCCGGCATCGGCGCGGTGATCGGCGATGGCCATCTCGAAGCGGTGCTGGCGATCGGCGAGACGCACGACAAGGCGGCGCGCAACCGCCTGGCGCCGTTCATGGCCGTGGGACGGCTCAGCGTCGAGCAGCGCAACACGCTGCTGCAGGGCGGCGATGCGGCCGACCGCGGCGGCGAGATCTGTGCCTGTTTTGGCGTGTCGTGCGCCGCCGTCGAGACCGCTATCGCCGGTGGCGCTCCGTCGCTCGACGCCGTCGGCAGCGCCACGCGCGCCGGCACCAATTGCGGCTCCTGCCGTCTTGAAATCCGCGCGTTGCTGCGCAGTGCGCGTATGCGGAAGGCGGCGTAATGCAGACCTTCCCGCTCTTTCTGTCGTTGCAGGATCGTCAGGTGCTGGTCGTCGGCGGTAGCGAGCCTGCGGCGCATAAAGCCGAGCTGCTGCTGTCGGCTGGCGCCCAGGTCGCGCTGATCGCCGAAACGGTGGTGGGCGAGATCGCCCAGCTCATTGCCGACGGGCGCATCTCCTGGTCTGGCCGTACCTTCGACGATGCCGATCTGGTCGGCATCTCGCTGGTGATCGTGGCGAGCGACGACGATCTCCTGCAGACGCGCGTGTCGCAGGCCGCGCAACGCCGATGCGTGCCGGTGAACGTCGTCGATCGGCCGGCTCTGTCGAGCTTCATCATGCCGGCGATCGTCGACCGTGGACCGGTCACGGTCGCCATTTCGACCGGCGGGGCGGCACCGGCCCTGGCGCGACGGCTGCGGGCCGAGATCGAGCGGGCGCTGCCGGCTGCGATCGGCCGGTTGGCGCGCTTCGCCGAAATCTTCCGCCCGCAGGTGCGCCGCACCTTGGCCGAGCCGCGGGCGCGCCGCCGCTTCTGGGATCGCGTGTTCGAGGGTAGGATCGGCGAGCTGGCGCTGGCCGGTGACGAGATCGCCGCGCGCCGCGAACTGATCCGGCTGCTCGACGGCACTCGTAAGGAAACCGCGCCGGTGCAGGGCATGGTGCATCTGGTGGGCGCCGGTCCGGGCGATCCCGATCTCCTGACACTCAAGGCCCATCGCCTGCTGCAGCGTGCCGACGTCGTCGTCTATGACCGGCTGGTGTCGCCAGAAGTTCTGGCGATGGCGCGGCGCGACGCCGAGCGGATCTATGACGGCAAACGCCGAGGGCATCACTCGGTGCCCCAGGCCGAGATCAGCGATCGCCTGGTGGCGCTGGCGCGCGCCGGCAAGAGCGTGGTGCGACTGAAAGGCGGCGATCCCCTGGTGTTCGGCCGCGGTGGCGAGGAGATCGAGGCTTTGGCCGACGCGGGCATTGCCATCGAGGTCGTGCCCGGCATCACCGCGGCGCTGGGCTGCGCGGCCAGTGCCGGCATTCCGCTCACCCACCGCGATCACGCCCAAGCTTGCATCTTCGTGACCGGCCACCTCAAGGACGGCGTGGTCGCCCTTGACTGGCCGATGCTGGCGCGGCCGCGCCAGACCGTCGTCATCTACATGGGCGCCGAAGCCTTGCCGGTGATCGCCCGCCAATTGATCGCGCACGGCTTGCCGGCCGCCACTCCAGTGGCGCTGATCGAGAACGGCACGACCGATCGCGAGCGGCGGGTCGTCGGCACCCTGGCCACCATCGAACGGCAAGCAATGCTTGCACGCCTGCAGGGCCCCACACTGTGCATGGTGGGTGAAGTTGTCGGATTGGCCGTCGCACGGAACACTGAATTTCACTTTGAGTCTCGAATCGGTCTCTGATAGAACCGCATGTGATAAAAATACAACAATCGGGGCGGGGGATGCGGAGCTTTGCGTTGAGTGTGGCAGCCACGCTGGTTCTATCCGGCGCAAGCTTCGCCCAAACGACCTCCTCGGGAGCGTCACAAACCGAAGTGCTGCGCGGCGCGTCGGCCGATCCGGCCAGCAAGAAAGCCACCCCTGGCAAGCCGGCGACGGTTCAAAAGTCCGCTGCTGCTCAGCCGGCCCGCCCGGCTCAGCCCGCCAAACAACCGACCACGCCGCAGGCCTTGCGCGGCTCGCGCTACGGCGGTTTCGCGCCATCGGCGCCACCCGAGCCGCCGCAGCTCGACCTCAGGAGCCCGCGCAGCCTCACCCTGGTCAACGTCAATACGACCGAGACGCTCACCGTGACCTACTGGTCCGACGGCGCCTATCGCCGCGATGCGCTCAATCAGCTCAACCGCTTCCTGCGCGACTCGCAGAACAACGCGCAGACGGAAATGGATCCGCTGCTGTTCGATGTGCTGTGGCACACCATGCAGCTCACCGGCTTCGGCGGTAGCGTCGAGGTGCTGTCGGCCTATCGTTCGCCCACCACCAACGCCTGGCTGGCCAGCGTCAGCCGCGGCGTGGCGCGCGACAGCCAGCACATGAACGGCAACGCCATGGACATCCGCTTCGTCGGCGTGCCGGTGTTCAAGATCCGCCAGGCCGCGCGCTCGTTGCAGATGGGCGGCGTCGGCTTCTATCCGCGCTCCGGCTTTGTCCACCTCGACACCGGCCCCATCCGCTACTGGTAGCCGCGATGGCGCGCATCGAGATCGTCGAAGGTGACATCACCCGCCTCGATGTCGATGCGATCGTGAATGCAGCGAATTCGAGCCTGCTGGGCGGCGGCGGCGTCGATGGCGCTATTCATCGCGCTGCCGGTCCGGAATTGGCGACGGAATGCCGGATGTTGCACGGCTGCAAGACCGGCGAAGCGAAGATCACCAAGGGCTACCGGCTGAAGGCGCGCCACGTCATCCATACGGTCGGCCCGGTCTGGCAGGGCGGTCAGGCAAACGAGCCAGAATTGTTGGCCCGTTGCTATCGCAACAGCCTGGCACTGGCTGAGAAGTACGCCCTCAAGAGTGTCGCCTTTCCGGCGATTTCGACCGGCATCTATGGCTACCCGAAGGAGCCGGCGGCCGAGATCGCCGTGCGCGAGGTGCGCGCGCCCGCTCCGTCCCTCGAGCACGTCACCTTCTGCTGCTTCGATAGAGCGACGGCCGATCTCTATCGCGTGATCATTGCCCGAAGCGCTTCGCCGTCTTGAGATAATCGAGTTCATCGGGCGTGCAGGGCCGCCCCAGCACGTCGTTGCGGTGGGGGAAGCGACCGAAGCGGGCGACGATGTCGCGATGCTCGACGGCGTACTTGACGTTGTCCTCGCCGCTCAGCGCACCGAACAGGGCGCAGGCCAGTTCCTGGTCGGCCAGCGCCTCGCTGTGCTGGAACGGCATATAGAAGAACAGGCGGATCGTCTCGTTGAACGCGGCGGGATAGAAGCGGGCGAGCGCCAGTCGTGCTGTTTCGATGGCCTTGGCATCGCCACAGAAGGCCCGCGCCGACCGACGGAAGCAGTTGCGCGGGAACTGGTCGCAGAGAAGGATCAGGGCCAGCGCGCCCTCGGGCGATCGCGTCCAGGAGTCGAAGCCGCCGGCGATGGCCCGATCGAACAGGGTGCCGAAGCGGCTTGCGATCTCGCCGTCGAATTCGGGCGCGCTCTGCCACCAAACTTCGCGTGGCTTGCCATGGTCGGGATGGCTTAGCGGCAGGAACCAGAAATCGAGGATGTCGCGGATGGACAAAGCGTCGGTCATGTCGCCTACGGCATGTCCTTCTTGCCATAGACCAACCGGACCTGGGCATCGTCGGGGATCGGCGGCATGGTCGCGTCCCAGCGCTGCCAGGCCGTGCGCATCTCGGCCAGTCGCGCGGGGTGGCGTTTGGCCAGATTGGCGCGTTCGCGCTCGTCGGTGACGACATCGAACAGGTATTCGTGCTCGCCGACCTTCAGGTATTTCCATCGATCTTGGCGCATCGCCCGCTGATCGTTGTGCTTCATGCGCCAGAACAGCGCGCGGTCGGCGACCGCATCGGGTTTCGCGAGCATGGGGAGCAACGAGGCGCCGTCGCTCGGATAGTCCGGATGGGCGCGCGTGCCGGCGGCCTCGAAGAAGGTCGGCACCCAGTCCATCGTGATTGCGAGCTGGTCGGTCGTCGTGCCGGCCGGCGTCCGGGCGGGCCAGCGCACGACATAAGGCACGCGGATGCCACCTTCCGTTAGGTCCATCTTGCCGCCGACCAGCGGCCAGTTGTCGGAGAAGCGCTCGCCGCCATTGTCGCTGGTGAAGACGACGATAGTGTCTTGGGCGATGCCCTTGTCGTCCAGCGCGGCGAGAATGCGGCCGATGCCCTCGTCCATATGGTGGATCATGCGCCGGTAGACGTGGATCGTGCCGCCGTCGAGATGGGCGATGGCGCGGCCCAGCGACTTTGCCAGCGCCTCGTCCTCGCGGGTCTCCCACGGCCAGTGCGGCGCGGTGTAGTGCAGGCTGAGCAGGAACGGCTTGCGTGACTCCGCGCAACGCGAGACGAAATCGACGGCGCGATCGGACAGCAGGTCCGTGAGATAGCCGTCGCGGTGGACCTCCGCACCGTTCTCGAACAGGTCGTGGACGCCGAAGCTGTCTTGATGAGTGAAATAGTCGACGCCGCCCGCGACCGGTCCGAAATGCTCGTCGTAGCCGCTCATCAGCGGGCCGAAGTGTGGTGGAAACCCGAGATGCCATTTGCCGACCAGCGCCGTGCGGTAGCCCGCCTCGCGCAGCCGCGAGGGCAGGGTCGGATGGTCCGGCGGCAGGCCGATCACCTTGTCGCCGCGCATCGCGCTGCCGATCGGTTCCTCGGCGGCACCCCGGACGCGGTACTGGTAGCGGCCCGTCGCCAGTGCGAAGCGGGTGGGCGAGCAGACCGCCGAATTGGCATAGCCGCGCGTGAAGCGCAGGCCTTGGGCTGCCATCCGGTCGATGTTGGGCGAGACCGGTGCGCGACCGCCATAGCAGCCGAGATCGGCGTAGCCGAGATCGTCGGCCAGGATGAAGATGAAGTTCGGGGGCATGGTGGCCTTCGGCGTGTGCTGAGCGCCTACTGCAGCTCGTAGGCCGCGATCAGCCAGGGTTCGTTCTTGGCGGCGTCGGTCCATTCCTTCAAGGCGGGATGGGCGAGGACGGCGGCGCAGTAGGCCTCCGAGTCCGAATCGAGCTGCACGCCATAGGTGCGAAAGCGGGTCGCGACCGGGGCATACATGGCGTCGGCCGCGCTGATGGCGCCGAACAGGAAACCCTCGTCCTTGGGCGCCGCGCCCGCGAAGCGCTTGCGGCAGTCGCGCCACAGGCCGGTGATGCGCTCGATGTCGGCGCGTACCGCCGGCGTCATGCCCTTGCCGGGATAGGAGGAGCGGATGTTCATCGGCATGCTGTTGCGCAGCTCGACGAAGCCCGAGAGCATCTCGCAGGAAATCGAGCGGGCATGGGCGCGCGCGGCGGCCGCAGCAGGCCACAGGCCGGCCTCGGGCTTGAGGTCATTGAGATACTCGGCGATCGCCAGCGATTCCCAGACCGCCAGGCCGCGATGCAGCAGCACCGGCACGCGGCCCGAGGGCGAGTGCTTGCGGATCGCGGCTTGCGTCTCCGGCAAGTCGAGCGGCACCACGACCTCGTCGAACTCGATGCCGGCGATCCTGGCCATCAGCCAGCCGCGCAGCGACCACGACGAATAGTTCTTGTTGCCGATCACGACCGTGAAGTCGGCCATACGCCCTCCCCTGATCAGTTCGCTTCGTCAGTTCGCTTGCCAGCACATCACTTTGGCGGGCAATCTTAACCGATCCATTACAGCTTGGTGAGCATGGCTATGTCATTGCCCTTCGTCGACCGCTCTTCTTCTTCCCTGCCCGTGCAGTTTGTCCTGCAACCAAAGTGGCGGAGCTGGCTCAAGGAACAAAGCGCGCCGCGGCGCGGCTGGCTCGAGTCGCTGGGCATCGCGGGCGTGGCCGGCGATTTCGCAGTGCTGCCCGGAAGGGACGGCAAGGCCGCCGGTGCAGTGCTTGTGCTGTCGGCCAAACCCACCTTGTGGGACTTCGGCGCGCTCACCACCAAGCTGCCGCCCGGAACCTGGAAGCTCGCGGACACTTCTCCGGTGTCGCCGACCGATGCCGCGGTGGCGATCGGGCTCGGCGCCTGGCGCTTCGAACGCTATCGCGCCAAGAAGGCCAAGCCGGGCGCCAAAATCGTGTGGCCGCAGGGCGTCGACAAGGTTCGCGCGACGGCGATGATCGAGGCGATCGCGATGGCGCGCGATCTCATCACCACGCCGTCGTCCGACATGGGACCGGCCGAGCTCGCGGCCGCGGCGCAGGCGCTCGCCAAGCAACACAAGGCGAAGATCAGCGTCATCGTCGGTGACGATCTTCTGAAGAAGAACTATCCGACGATCCACGCTGTCGGCCGCGCGAGCACGCGTCCGCCGCGCCTGATCGATCTCAGCTGGGGCAAGGAAAGCGACCCCAAGGTCACGCTGGTCGGCAAGGGCGTGTGCTTCGACACCGGCGGCCTCGATCTCAAGCCCGCGACCGGCATGCTCAACATGAAGAAGGACATGGGCGGGGCGGCCACGATGATGGCCGTCGCGGCGATGGTGATGGCGTGCAAGCTGCCCGTGCGCTTGCGGCTGCTCGTGCCCGCCGTCGAGAACAGCGTGTCGGGCAACGCCTTCCGACCGCTCGACGTCATCACGACACGCAAGGGCATCACCGTGGAGATCGGCAACACCGATGCCGAAGGCCGTCTGATCCTGTGCGATGCCCTGGCGGAGGGCGCGTCGGAGAAGCCCACCATGATGGTCGATTGCGCGACGCTCACGGGTGCTGCCCGCGTATCGCTCGGCACCGACCTGCCGGCGCTGTTCTGCAACGATGACGAGCTGGCCAACGGCCTGCTGGCCGCAGGCACGGAAGTCACCGATCCGATGTGGCGCATGCCGCTCTATCGGCCCTATCGCCAATTGCTCGCCAGCAAGGTGGCTGACATCAACAACGTCTCGGGCGGCACGTTCGGCGGTGCGATCACCGCGGCGCTCTATCTGCAGGAGTTCGTGCCCGACGACGTGCCGTGGGCGCATCTCGACATGATGGCCTGGAACAACTCCAGCCGGCCCGGCCGGCCCGAGGGCGGCGAGGCCCAGGCGGCGCGGGCGATCTTCGCCACCATCGAAAAGCGGATCGCGAAGGGCTGAGGCAGGGTTCGTTTATTACCCAAATTCCAAAATCGTCCAGACTGGTCTGGACGGTCGCGGCGTCCCACTGGCGTGGGACGCCTTGGATGCCCATAGCATAAGGGTTTTAGGCGATTCGTCCAGAATCTAGCCTCACCCCCGTGCGGTATTAGGA
>PLYQ01000191.1 GCA_003153415.1 Rhodospirillales bacterium
GTGCCGGCGCCGCGCGGCACGACCTTGACCTTGTGGTCCTGGCAATAGCGCAGGATCGCGGCGACCTGTTCGACGGTGTTGGGCAGCACGACGACCAGCGGCATCTGGCGATAGGCCGACAGCGCGTCGCACTCGTAGGGTCGCATGCCCTCTGTGTCGTCGATCACGCCCTCGCCCGGAACGATGGCGCGGAGCGCGGCCACGATGTCCGACCGGCGGCGCAGGATGTCGGGATCGAGCGGCGGCATTTTCATGCCCCGATCATTACGCCAAATGAAAAAGCGGCGGAAGCCGAGGCCCCGCCGCTCCTAAATCGTCCCGGACGCCTAAATCAGCCCTGGCGGGCCTTGTAGCGCGGGTTGGTCTTGTTGATGACGTAGACGCGGCCCTTGCGGCGCACAATGCGGCAATCCTTGTGGCGCAGCTTAACCGACTTCAGCGAATGGCGGATCTTCATGGCCCTTACTCAACAAAAAGCTCCGGCCGGGCCGGGGTGAATTCCGAAAGCGCGCGGAAAATAGGGACCGGATAGGCCCCCGTCAACCCGGAATCCGGGGTAGATTCGGCCCCAATAAGACCTCTGGGAGAGCACGATATGGGTAAATTAACCCGCCGACGCTTGATCGGCCACGGCGGCGCCGCTGTAGCGACCTTGTCCGCTTTGCCACGTCGTGCCCTGGCTCAAGCCGCGCCCTTCCCGTCGCGGCCGATCCGCATCCTGGTGGGCTTCGCCGCCGGCGGCGGCAATGACGTGATCTCGCGCATCCTGGCCCAGACGCTCTCCGAAGGACCGCTCGGCACGGTGCTGGTCGACAACAAGACAGGCGCCAGCGGCCTCGTTGCCGCCGATATATTGGCCAAGGCAGCCCCCGACGGCACGACCCTGATGGTGGCCTCGCAGACGACCTACGCGGTGGCGCCCGTGCTCTACAAGTCGGCGACGTTCGACGCCCCGCGCGACGTCACCGGCGTCGCCATGCTCGGCGCCTCGGCACTGGTGCTGGTCGCCAACCCGAAGTTCGCCGCCAAGACGATCCAAGAGCTCATCGAGATGGCCAAGGCCAACCCCGGCGGAATCAACTTCGCCTCGGGCGGCGTCGGCACGACGCCGCACATGGCGGCCGAGCTGTTCCTGTTCAACGCCGGCATCCGCATGACCCACGTCTCCTACCGCGGCGAGGCACCGGCGATCGCCGACGTGCTGGCCGGCCAGGTGCCGCTGGTGTTCTCCAATGTCTCGGTATCGACCGGTCAGATAAAGTCGGGCGCCCTTCGCGCACTTGTCGTCACCTCGCCCCAGCGCGCGCCGAGCCTGCCCGACGTACCGACGCTCGCCGAATCGGGCGTGAAGAATTCCGACGTCGAGACCTGGTTCGGCCTCACCGCTCCCGCCGCCACGCCGCGCGACATCGTGCAACGCCTCAATGCCGAAGTGCGCAAGGCGCTCGCCGCACCCGACCTGCAGCAGCGTTTCGCCGAGCTCAGCCTCTCGGTCACCCCGAGCTCGCCCGAGGAACTCGACGCCATCATCAAGTCGGAAGCCGTGCGCTGGGCCGAGGTCATCCGCGTCGCCGGCATCAAG
The DNA here is from genome assembly GCA_003153415.1 of Rhodospirillales bacterium. Lineage (GTDB taxonomy): Bacteria > Pseudomonadota > Alphaproteobacteria > Reyranellales > Reyranellaceae > Reyranella. The sequence continues at coordinate 1,583 of PLYQ01000191.1, forward strand.
GCNNCTCGCCGTCGCCGTGCTCGACGAGGCGGGCCACGTGAAGAGCCTGCAGCGCGAGGACAACGCCAGCATGCTGCGCAACGACGTGGCGGTCGGCAAGGCGTGGGCCGCCGTCGGCATGGGCGTGGCGAGCCGCACCCTGCTGGAGCGTGCCAAGGGCAACCCGCACTTCTTCGGCGCCCTGTCGGCCACCTCCCAGGGCAAATTTATTCCGCAGACCGGCGCGGTGGTGATCAAGGACAAGGACGGCAACGTGATCGGCGCAGCCGGTGCGAGTGGCGGCACGGGCGAAGAAGACGAGGCGGTTTGCATAGCGGGTATCGAAGCGGCGGGATTGGTGTCGGGCTGAAACCTCCTGCGCGCGTTTCCGACAAGATGGAACCGCGAGCGGTTCCATCTTGTCGGAAACCGCTCTATTGTCCGCCGCCGATTGGGGAAGGGTTAATGTTCGAGCCAGCAGAGCGTCTCAAGAGCGTCAAGGTTTCCGCCTCCTCCGCCATGACCCGCAAGGTGCGCGAGCTGCGCGCCCAGGGTGTCAAGATCGTGGGCCTGTCGTCGGGCGAGCCCGACTTCATGTCGCCGCGCCATGCCATCGAGGCGGGCTACAAGGCAGCCCTCGCGGGCGACACCAAGTATCCGCCGCAGGACGGCACCAAGGCGCTCAAGGAAGCCGTGCAGCGCAAGTTCAAGCGCGAGAACAAGCTCGACTACGCGCTCGACGAGATCATGGTCTCCAACGGCAGCAAGCAGATCATGTTCGGCGCCACGATGGCCTCGATAAACCCGGGCGACGAGGTGATCGTGCCCTCGCCCGGCTGGATCAGCTACGCCGACCAGATCAAGCTCTGCGGCGGCATTCCCGTCTCCGTGTCGTGCCCGGAGAACAACCACTTCAAGCTGCGGCCNNCGACGTGCTGCTGAAGCATCCGCACGTGCTCATCATGTCGGACGAGATCTACGAGCACCTGACCTATGACGGTCGCGAGTTCTGCTCGATCGCCGAGGTCGAGCCGAAGCTGAAGGAACGCACGCTCACGGTGAACGGCGCGTCGAAGGCCTATGCCATGACCGGCTGGAGGGTCGGCTATGCCGGTGGGCCGACGCCGATGATCGCGGCGATGATGAACATGCAGGGCCAGGCGACGGCCGGCGTATCGACGATCGGCCAGGCCGCGGTCACGGCGGCGCTCGACGGGCCGCAGGACATCATCGCCAGCCACGTCGCGGACTACCAGAACCGCCGCAATCTGGTGGTCGGCTGGCTGCGCGAGGCCAAGGGCATCACCTGCCACATGCCCGAGGGCGCGTTCTACGTGTTCCCCAACATCGCAGGCTGCATCGGCAAGACCACGCCCAAGGGCAAGAAACTCGAGACCGACACCGACTTCGTGACGGCCCTGCTCGAGGAGCGCCACGTCGCCACGGTGCAGGGCGCGGCCTACGGCATGAGCCCCTACATCCGCATCTCCTATGCGACCGATCTCGAGAGCCTGCGCGAGGGCTGCAAGCGCATCCAGGAGTTCTGCGGCGAGCTGCGCTGAACCGGCTTGTACTGGCTGGCGATTGCCTCAGAATGTCCGGCAACAAACCGGTTCCGAGGGAGGAACATATGCTTGTTCGACGGCGCGACTTTCTGGCCGGCACCGCCGGCGCGGCTGCGATAGCAGGCGCTTCCGGCGCGGCGTGGCCGCAGGCCAAGCCCCGCGTCACCTTCATCTCGCAATGGTCGTCGGGCAGCGATGGTGCGGCGATCAGCGGTCTCGGCAAGCGGCTCGAAGAGGAAGGCGGCATCTGGCAGCACAGCCCGGTGCCGGGCTTCACCACCGAGATGATGAACAAGCTGCGCGCCGACATCATCGCCGGCAACCCGCCAGCAGCCTCTCAACTCAAGGGGCCGGAGATCGCGGTGTGGTCGAAGATCGCGCCGACGGTGAACCTCGATCCGCTGGTCGAGGCCGCCGGCTACGAGAAGCTCATCCCCGGTGAGCTGATCGGCCTGCACAAACCGCAGGGCCATTGGATCGCGTTGCCGATGCAGGTCTACCGCACGACGACGCTCTTCATGTCGCGGCCGGCAATGAAGAAGGTCGGGGCCACCAAAGCGCCCGCGACGTGGGCCGAGTTCAACGAGCTCGCCGCCACGATGAAGGCCGCCGGCATCACGCCGGTCGCCAACGGCGGCATCCGTTGGGACGACGGCATGAAACTCGAAATCGCGCTGTCGGGCATCAACTGCGAGGCCTATCGCGCCGCGCTGATGAAGCTCGATCCCAAGGCGCTGAAGAGCGCCGAGATGCTCGAGGCCTTCGCGCAGCTGCGCAAGTTCGCGAACTGGGTGGATCCGGCCATCGCCGCGCAGCACTACTCGGTGAACCTGCCCAAGTTCCTCAAGGGCGAGATGGGCATGCTGATGATGGGCGGCTGGGCGCAGGGCGTGATCAAGAACCTCGGTGGCAATCTCGACGACGTGCTGATCACATCGGTGCCACAGAACGAGGGCAAGCCGGTGTTCGTGCTCAACGCCGATTCGATGATCTTCTGGCAGCGTAAGGAGGCCGATCTCACCGCCGGCCAGCAGCTGCTCGCCAAGCTGATGATGCAGAAGGACGTGCAGGAGAAATACTCGCAAACCACCGGCTCGATCCCGGTGCGCACTGACGTCGATCTGAGCGGCCCGGCCTGGACAGACGGGCAACGTGAGGCCTCGACCGTGCTCAACGAGGCCTTCAAGAGCAAGCGTGTGCTCCTCAGCCTCGCGCACAACATGGCGCAAACCAACCCGATCACGGCGGCCATGATCGACGTCCTCACCGAGTACGTGCACAACGACAAGGTGACGCCCGAGCAGGGCGTGCAGCGGCTGGCGGCCGCGGTGGATACCGCGCGCGGATGAGGCGGCGGCTCACGGACTATCTGCCGCTCGTCGTCATCTGGCTGCCGCTGCTGATCAACGCAGCCCACGTCGTGGGCTTCACGGCGTGGACGACGTGGCTCTCCTTCACGCCGTCCGATCTGATGCCGGAGTACGACTGGGCCGGGCTGCGCAGCTATCGCGGCGTGCTGCGCACCGAGAACACCGAGATCGCCTACATCAACCTGCTGATCTACAGCGTGGGCTTCGTCGGGCTGACGACCCTGGTGGGTTTCGTGCTGGCGGTGCTGATCGACCAGCGCATCCGCGCCGAGAACCTGCTGCGCACGATCTACCTCTATCCGCTCGCCGTGTCGTTCGTCGTCACCGGCACGGCGTGGGGCTGGCTGTTCAATCCCGGCATGGGCATCCAGAAATTCGTGCGCAGCCTCGGCTGGTCGGATTTCCGCTTCGACTGGATCATCGACCGCGATCTCGCGCTCTACACGATCGTCTTCGCCGCCGTCTGGCACGCTGCCGGCTTTGCCATGGCGCTATTCCTGGCGGGCTTGCGCTCGATCGATCCTGACCTCGCGAAAGCGGCGCAAATCGACGGTGCCGGGCCGGTGCGCTACTACCTGCGCATCGCGGCCCCTGGCATCGCTCCGATCGCACTCTCCGTGCTCGTCATCCTGTTGCAGTTCGCCATCAAGACCTTCGACCTAGTGCGAGCCATGACCGGCGGCGGGCCGGGCATCGCCACCATGCTGCCGGCGGTGGTAGTGTACGACTTCATGTTCCAGCGCGGTCAGCTCGGCCGCGGTTCGGCCGCCGCCGTGTTGCTGCTGCTGTCGCTGCTCGCCGTGCTGCTGCCCTACTACGCCTATGCGCAATGGCGGGCACGGCGGAATCGTGCCAATGGTTGACGCTCTTCGTCCCGGACGGTGGCTACTTTACGCCGTGCTGGCTGCCTTCGCGGTCTTCTTCCTGCTGCCGCTGGTCGTGGTGATCCTGAACTCCTTCCGCACCGCACAGGAGATCGCGCGCACCTCGGTAATCGGTTGGCCGCTCGGCCTGGCGTGGCAAA
>PLYQ01000232.1 GCA_003153415.1 Rhodospirillales bacterium
CGAAATAGGCGCCGAAGCCGCAGCGGGCGCGAGCCGGCATGCCCTGGGTGCGCAGCGTTGCCACGAGGAGCAGTGTGAAGTGGCGGCAGACACAGACTAGGCGCTCGCCGGCCGGGCGGGGGGTGGCGAGCGGCCTGGGATCGTGCGCAGCAATCTGCTCGAGCATGCTTTCGACCGGCCGGAGATGCGACTGGGCATGCTGGGCGCCGGTCAAGGTGATGCCGTAGGCCGGTGCGATGTGCTCGTGGACCAGCAGGCCTTGCACGATCTTCGCCAACCCGGCGACGTCGCGTGGCAGGCCGTCGAACAGCCGCGCCTGCTGTCCAGTCGCGCTCATCGTCACCGGTCGGCGGTAGAAATCGTGGCTCATGGGAAAAGCTTTTCCAGGTTGTCGAGGCCGAGCATCCAGCCGACGCGGTGGTCGTCGCGCGCCTTCTCGTCGAAGAACTGCTCGTGCGTCAGCGTCAGGATCGTGCCGTCGCCATCGGGCTTGAGATCGACCGTGACCTGCGACTCGCGTTCCGGCGTCGTGCGCCATGCCCAGGTGAAGACCAGCCGGCGGTCGGGCACGACTTCGCGGTAGATGCCGCTCACGTCGTGCTGTTCGCCGTCGTTGCCCTTGAAGCCGACATGGAAGCGGCCGCCGACGCGGACATCGGCTTCGGCCGTGCGGGGCGTGTCGTAGCGGGAGCCCCACCACTGGGTCATTTTTTCTGGGACCGTCCAGGCTTGGTAGACTTGGGTGGGCGGCGCTTTGAGGCGGCGCTTGAGGGCGAGGCTGGGCTTGGTTGCCATGGGTCTTTCTCCAGGAAGTCGGCGAGCCGATCGAGCTGGTCGGTCCAGTAGCGTTCGTAGCGGGCCAGCCAGTTCATCGCTTGCTCCATGGGCGCCGGGGTCAGCTGACAGGCCACGGTACGCCCGGTCTTTTTGCGCACGATCAGGCCCGCGTCGCTCAGCACGTCGAGATGCTTCATGATGGCCGGCAACGACACCGGGAAGGGGCGGGCAAGATCGCTGACCGAGAGGCTCTCCTCGGCGTCGAGCCGGGCGAGAAGAGCGCGCCGGGTCGGATCGGCCAGGGCGGCGAAGGTGCGGTCGAGCGCAGGCTGCTGTTGATAGTTAACCATACCGTTAAGTATTGAGCCGCCGGGCTGCCCTGTCAAGCGCCGGCCGGTCTATACCCGCTCGATCAGCGCTTGCGCCGCCGCTGGATTGCGCACCTTGGCGCCGGAGATGAAATAGATGAAAGCGTCGCCCTTTTTTGCCCAGGCCTTGGCCTTCTTGGCCCATTTGTCGAGTTCGGCGGCCTTGTAGCCGGTCTTCACCTTCTCCTCGCTTTTCATCAGGCGGGCGTAGGTGAAATCGGTCGTCGGCTCGTCGATCTCCGGAAAGTCGGCGTCATGGGCATAGACGATCGCCACATTGTGCTTGCGGCAGAGATCGTAGAACCGTTTGTCCTGGAAGCTCGGATGTCGCACCTCAAGCGCGTGACGTAGCGGCAGCGAGCCCGCTTCGCGCGGCAGGAGCTTCAGGAAGGCTGAGATATCCTCGGGATCGAATTTCTTGGTGGCCATGAACTGCCAGTTGATCGGTCCGAGGCGATCGCCCAGCTCGACCAGACCCTGGCTCACATAGCGCTGGATCGACTCGCCCGCATCCGCCAGCACGCGCCGGTTTGTGCAGAAGCGCGACGCCTTCATAGCGAAGACGAAACCGTCGGGTGTCTCGCTCTTCCACTTGGCCCAGCTCGCCGGCTTAAAGCTCGAATAGTAGGTGCCGTTGATCTCGATCGAGGTCAGCTTGCGGCTGGCGTACTCCAGCTCGCGCTTTTGCGTCAGGTCCTCAGGGTAGAACGTTCCGCGCCACGGCTCGAAGGTCCAGCCGCCGGTGCCGACATAGATCTTGCCTGCCATTGCCAACTCCGTTCAGCCGTTTGCTCGTTAGGCGGCGCAGCGATTGTGCGTCGTGTTCCGTCGCCTACTCTATAGCAGTCCCAAACTTCTGAAACTCGCGAGGCAAGCTCCGATTTCACGCCTGCCGAATTTGCGCTAGGCTGCCAGTCACGTGAAGCAAGACACACAGGGGAACGCGCCATGACGACTGCAATCCTCGAGGCCAAGGCCGCCGAGTTCGACGTCGACGATGTCGAGTACCTGCGCCACGGCGACAAGCCATTGCTGGCGCGCGTGTACAAGCCGCACGGAGCGGGGCCGTTTCCGGCCATGGTCGAGTGCCACGGCGGCGCATGGTGCATGAGCGACCGCAACACCGAGAAGCTGCGTCACCAGTTCATGGCGTCGCACGGTATCGTGTCGATCGCGCTCGATTTCCGCTCCGGCAACGAGGATCCCTATCCCGCCTCGGTGCAGGACATCAACTATGCGGTGCGTTGGGCCAAGCTCAACGCGCGCGAGCTGAAAACCCGGCCCGACCTCGTCGGCCTGTCAGGTCAGTCGAGCGGCGGCCATCTGGCGATGCTGGTGGCCATGCGCCCGCACGATCCGCGCTATGCCGCGATCGCGCTGCCGACTGGATCGCCGGCGCACGACGCCAGCGTGCGCTGTGTGATCATGTCGTGGCCGGTGATCAATCCGCTCAGCCGCTACCGCCATGCCAAGCGCGCCCAGATGCAAACGCCTCCGCCGGAATGGCCGAAGTCGATCATCGCGCGCCACGACGCCTACTGGCGCTCGGAGGCCAACATGGCGGAGGGCAGCCCCACGGTCGCGCTCGAGAGGGCCGAGAAAGTGCTCACGCCGCCGGCGATCTGGTACCAGGCCCACGGCGACATCATGCACGACTACAAGGACGTCGAGTCGGATTTCGACGGCAACGAGCCGCAGCGCTTTTGCGCTGCCTATCGCAAGGCCGGCGGTTCGATCGTGCTGGAATACGTCGACATGGAACGCAAGCCCGGCTCGTCGCCGGACCTGTCGAAGTGCAGCGACATGTTTGGGCGGATGGTGGAGTTCGTCGGCAGGCATGTGAAGGTCTGACCGACCGTACGACGATGTATCGGCGATCGCTGATCCGGGCTGCCGCGGCAGCCGGGCTGCTGCCGGGCTCGGGCCGGGCGCAGTCGTTCCCGTCGAAGCAGCTCCGGCTGCTGGTCGGCGCTGCGCCGGGTGGCGGCGCCGATATCGTGGCCCGCATCCTGGCGCAGGAGCTGACCAAGAGCGGCGGCCTAGCGGTCCTGGTCGACAACAAACCTGGCGCCGGCGGCACTCTGGCGACCCGTGAGATGCTGCGCGCGCCGGCCGACGGACACACCATCGGGCTAGCCAATGTCGGCGTGCTGGCGGTCAATCCCTATGCGATGAAGGACGCGGGCTACGATCCGCAGACCGACATCGCGCCGGTGTGCCTAGCGGTCGATTTTTCCAACGTGCTGGTCGTGCATCCCAGCGTGCCGGCCAAGACGCTCGCCGAGTATCTCGTGCTGGCCAAGCGACCGGAGGGCATGGACTACGGCACGTCGGGCGTCGGCAGCGCCGGGCATCTCGCCGGCGAACTCTTGAAGGCGCGCAGCGGCGCGCGCCTGAATCATGTGCCCTTTCGCGGCGGGGGGCCGGCGATGAATGACCTGGTGGGCGGCCATGTGCCGTCCCTGTTCGCCAGTGCACCCACCGCCACCGCCTTCATGCGCGACGGTCGCATCCGCGCGCTGGCCGTCACCGGCGCCAAGCGCTCGCCGTTCGATCCCGACATTCCGACCATCGCCGAATTGGGTTTCCCCGGCTATGCCGCCACCAACTGGTATGCCGTCGTGGTGTCGTCAAAGGTGCCGCCCGAGATCGTCGCAACGCTCAACGCGATCCTGACCAAGGCGCTCAGGGCACCCGAGGTCCAGGCCGCGTATGGCCAACAGGGCATGGAGACCCTGGCCAGCACGGCGGCCGAGGCCACAGCTCACATTGGTCGCGAAACCGAGATCTGGAAGAAGGTCATCGCCGACGCCGGTATCCGCCTGGAATGATGCGGCCGCGCCCCGAGGGGCGCGGCCGCATCAATCTCGCGTGTCACGCCGCCCGCACAAGGCGTGGTACCGCTCCCTTGCCCCTCACTTCCGCCTCTTCGAACTCGGCGGCGGCGATCGCCCGGTCGAGAGCGGCGCGGAGTTCCTTGGCCGTCTCCAGCGTGAGCTCGATCCCGGCGCGGGCGCCGGGGTCGAGGCTGGTGTTGAAGAAGTCGAGCGTAATGACGTCGCCCAGCGGCGCATGGCGGGCGTGGTCATAGGCAACCACCGTCTGGGTGAGCGGGAACCATTCGTCGCCGCGCTTGGCCATGCCCTCGGCGCGGGCGATTTCGATGATGGAGGTGCACATGTCTGCGCCTCCTACTTCTTCGCCAGGTGCTTGCCAAAGAAGGCGAACACCTTGCTCCAGCCGTCCATCGCCTGCTCGGGCCGGTAGAGCGGCCGGTGCCAATAGAAGAAGCCGTGGCCGGCGCCGTCGTAGCGGTGGAACTCGTAGTTCTTGCCATGCTTCTTGAGTTCGGCCTCGTGCTGGTTCACCTGCTCAGGCGGCGGCGCCCGGTCGTCGTTGCCGAACAGGCCGAGCAGCGGGCAGGAAAGGCCCTTCGTCATGTCGATCGGCGCGACGGGCGTCTTGGCATTGAGCTCCTCCTTGCCCATCACCACGCGCCCGCCCCACAGCTCGACGCAGGCGTCGACGTCCTTCTTCTGGCAGGCATAGATGAAGGCGTGGCGGCCGCCCGAACACGAGCCGAACAGGCCGACCTTGCCGTTGAGGTTGGGCTGCGCGCGCATCCACTTCACCGCGGCCTCGGTGTCGGCGACCATCCGGGCGTCGGGGATACCGCCGTCGGCGCGCACCTTGGCTGCGACGTCGTCGGGGTTGTTCTGGCCGCCCTCGCGCTCATAGAGGTTGGCGCAGATCGCAAGATAACCATGGTGAGCAAAACGCCGCGTCGTCTCGATGTAGAACTCGCTCCAGCCTGGCAGATGATGGATCAGCACGACGCCGGGGAAGGGACCTTTGCCCTCCGGCTTGGCCACGTACGCGGTGATCGGGGTTCCCCCATCGCCTTTGATGGTCACGTTCTCGCAGGTCATACCTCGGTAGAATGGCATCGATCTTCCTCCCTGGGCGTCAGTTAGTTGTCCGCCGGTGCAGTATTCGACGATCGCCTACCGGACGCAACAAGAGGCAGCCGCTTCCTGCTTTCTTACGTGAGCAATCCCAGGCTCCTGAAGCTCGCATGGCCCTTGCGGCCGATCACCAGGTGGTCGTGGATCGCGATGCCGAGGGCCTCGGCGGCTTTGCGGATCTCCTTGGTCATCTCGATGTCGTCGCGCGATGGCTTGGGGTCGCCCGAGGGATGGTTGTGCACCAGGATAAGCGCGGCGGCGCCCAACTCGAGCGCCCGCTTGATGACCTCACGGGGATAGACCGGCGTGTGATCGATGGTGCCGCGCTGCTGGACCTCTTCGGCGATCAGCACGTTCTTGCGGTCGAGGAACAGGATGCGGAACTGCTCGGTCTTCTCGTGTGCCAGCGCTGCATGGCAGTAGTCGAGCAGTGACTGCCAGTTGGTCAGCACCGGCATGTCCTTGACCTTGCGCTCGGCCAGCAGCCGGCCCGACTCGTGCAGGCTGCGGAAGAGGACGAGCGTCCTCTGGTCGATCTCGAACTCGCGCAGCTGGGCTGCTTCGGCGGCGAAGATGTCGCCCAACGTGCCGAAACGCTCGATGAGCTTCTTGGCGAGCGGCTTGGTGTCGATCCGCTCGATCGCATAGAACAGGATCAGCTCCAGCAGCTCGTAGTCGGCCAGAGACTCGATGCCGGCCTTCAGCACGCGCTCGCGCACGCGGGCGCGATGGCCGTGATAGTGCGGAGTGGCTTCTGCGAGACCGCTGTTGTGACCGGCCGCCGCGACTGGCTGGGCGTCGAGCGCCGCCGCCAGCTTCGCGGTCGGGTTCTCGCCGGAGAATTCCCAGCATTGATCGAGCTTGTTCCAGGTCCCGCCCGTGTCGCGCAGCAGGGCGCGGTGGGGAAGCGTGTTGCCGCTCACCCTCCACAAAGTGTCGGTTGATTGCAGGCGCAGTCCGGCGGCCAGCAGCGCCACCAGGACATCGTCGTCAGCAGTGGTATCGAGTTCTGCCCGCTCTGCCTTCCCCATGCCGCTACGGTCCTACGCAACCGCGGCAGAAAGGCGGCAACAAATGGCCTAGGCTGAGACGGCCCGCTTTTGGTCGGCGCCTGCCGGCGCGAGGTCGTAAGGCGGCTTGGCCAGCTCCTTGGGCGAGAGGGTGAAGAACTCCACGCCGGTTTCGGTGATGCCGACCGAGTGCTCGAACTGCGCCGAAAGCTGCTTGTCGCGCGTTACCGCCGTCCAGCCGTCGCTCAGGATCTTCACCTGCCAGGTGCCGACATTGATCATCGGCTCGACGGTGAAGAACATGCCGGGCTTGAGCACCGGCCCGGTGCCGGCCTTGCCGTAGTGCAGGATGTTGGGGGCGTCGTGGAAGATGCGGCCGAGCCCATGGCCGGAGAAGTCGCGCACCACCGAGAAGCGCTGGGCCTCGGCGTAAGACTGGATGGCCGCACCGATGTCGCCGACATGGCCGCCCGGCTTGGCGGCGGCGATACCGCGCATCATCGCCTCGTGGGTGATGTCGCACAGCCGGCGCGCCTTCACGCCGACGTCGCCGGCGAAGAACATGCGGCTGGTGTCGCCGTACCAGCCGTCGAGAATGGTGGTGACGTCGATATTGACGATGTCGCCGTCCTGCAGGCGCTTGTCGCCGGGAATGCCGTGGCACACGACGTGGTTGATCGAGGTGCAGATCGACTTCGGGAAACCGCGATAGCCGAGCGGGGCGGGGATCGCCTTGTGATCGAGGATGAACTCGTGACAGAGCTTGTCGAGCTCACCAGTGCTGACGCCCGGCTGGACATGAGGCGTGATGAAATCGAGCGTTTCAGCCGCCAGGCGGCCAGCGCGACGCATGCCCTCGAAACCCTCGGGGCCGTGGATCTTGATGGTCCGCTCGTCGCGGCGCCAATAGTCGACGCTGTCGTCTTCGATATCGCGCGGGCTGCTCATGGGTCCTATTTGGCATGCGATACTGGCGCTAACAAGGCCGTGCCATGGCTTGGCCGGCCCGGCACCGTCCGCTAATGTTTTGAAAGAAAAGGAAAATGTCGCGCATGCCCGAATCAACTGCCCCACCCGTAAAGACCGTCACCGCTTGCATCGTCGTGATCGGCAACGAGATCCTGAGCGGGCGGACCAAGGACGCCAATATCCAGTATCTCGCCAGCGAACTAGGCGCGCTCGGCGTCCAGGTTAGGGAGTGCCGGGTGATCCCTGACATCGAGGGCACCATCGTGGCCACCATCAACGAGGTCCGCCGGAAGTTCGACTACGTCTTCACCACCGGCGGCATCGGCCCGACACACGACGACATCACCGCCGATTCGATCGCAAAGGCGTTCGGCGTCGGCATCTCCGAGCATCCCGAAGCGATCGCCCGCATGACCAGGCACTATGGCGACGTCGCCTTGTTCACGCCGGCCCGCCGGCGCATGGCACGGGTGCCTCATGGCGGCGTGCTGGTCGACAATCCGGTCTCGGTGGCGCCGGGTTTCCAGATGGAGAACGTCTTCACCTTCGCCGGCATCCCGTCGATCGCTCAGGGGATGTTCCAGGCGATGAAGCACCGGCTGGTCGGCGGCGACCCGGTGGTCTCGCGCACCGTGCGCACCAACCTGCCCGAGGGCATCATCGCCGAGCCGCTCGGCGCGCTGCAGAAGCGCTATGAGGATCTCGACATCGGCTCCTATCCGGGCTTCCGCAACGGCAAGATCAGCGTCTCGCTGGTGCTGCGCGGCACGAATGATGCAAGGCTCGCCAGCGCGTCGGCCGAATTGATGGTCACGCTGAAGAAGATGAACGGCGAGGCCGAGGAATTCGTCCAGTAACCCAGGACCGCGATCCATGACCTGGCCGGCGCTCATCGTGCTTTCCGCCGGCCTCGCCGCCTTGCTGTTCTGGCTGCATGCTCCGGCGGCGCTGATGCTGGGCCCCCTGGTGGCGGCCATGGTGGTCGCTTCCAGCGGTGGGCAGGTCCGCATTCCCGTGTCGGCTTCCGTCGTCGCTCAGGGAATCGTGGGCTGCATGATCGCCAAGATGGTGCCGCTGTCGATCGTGGGCGACGTTGTCGACCATTGGCCGCTCTTCGCCTTCGGCATCGTCTCGGTGATCATCGCGAGCAGCCTTCTCGGCTGGGCGATGATGCGCCTGGGCGTGCTGCCCGGCACGACGGCGCTGTGGGGTTCGAGTCCGGGGGCGGCGTCGGTGATGAGCATCATGGCCGAGGACTATGGCGCCGACGTGCGGCTAGTCGCCTTCATGCAGTATTCGCGGGTCGTCCTGGTGGCGGCTGTAGCGTCGGTTGTCGCCAAGGCATTCGGTGCCGGCGCTCCCCACCAGGCGGCGGCCGTGGTCTGGTTCCCGCCGATCGACTTTCTATCCCTGGCCGCGACGCTGGCGCTGGCGATGCTGGGGCCGCTGGTGGCGCGCGTGCTGCGCATCCCGGCCGGCGCCTTCCTGGTGCCGCTGATCGGCGGCATCGTGCTGACGCACCTCGGCTGGTTGACGATCGAGCTGCCACCCTGGCTGCTGGCGATCTGCTACGCGCTGGTCGGCTGGAACGTCGGCCTCCGGTTCTCGCGCCCGCTGCTCGTGCATGCAGCCCTTGCGCTGCCGCGTATGCTGGCCTGCACCGTGACGCTGATAGTGCTGTGCGGCGGCATCGCCGCCCTTCTCGTGGTCTTTGCCGGGATCGATCCGATGACCGCCTACCTTGCGACCAGTCCGGGCGGCTCTGATTCGATCGCCATCATCGCCGCTTCCAGCAACGTCGATGTCTCCTTCGTCATGGCCATGCAAACCGTCCGTATGCTCGTCGTCATGTTCGTGGCGCCTGTGTTGACCAAATTCATCGCCACGCACGCGAAGAGGGGATAACGTTTATCGATGACCACGATCCACGACATGACCGCCGGCGAGCTGCTGGCCGCCTACAAATCGAAGAGACTCTCGCCTGTCGACGCCGTCGACGCTGTGATCACGCGCATCGAGGCTTGGGAGTCGAAATTGAAGGCGCTCTACGCGCCGGATTTCGGCGGCGCGCGCAAGGCGGCCAAGGAATCGGAAAAACGCTGGCAGACCGGCAAACCTCAGGGCGCGCTGGACGGCGTACCGATCACCATCAAGGAGAACATCGCCACCAAGGGCGTGCCGGTGCCGCTCGGCACGGCGGCGACCGAGCTGGTGCCCGCCGCGGCCGATGCGCCGCCGGCGGCGCGGGTGCGCGAGGCGGGCGCCATCATCCTCAGCAAGACCACCATGCCCGACTACGGCATGCTGTCGTCGGGCCGCAGTTCGTTCCATCCGTTGACGCGCAATCCCTGGAACCTCGCCTGGAATCCCGGCGGCTCCAGTGCCGGTGCGGGGGCTGCGGCGGCGGCAGGTTATGGCCCGCTGCATCTCGGCACCGACATTGGCGGCTCGTTGCGTCTGCCGGCCTGCTGGAACGGCATCTTCACGCTCAAGCCCAGTTTGGGCCGCGTGCCGGTCGATCCGCCGTTTCTCGGTCGGGCGGTCGGGCCGATGACGCGCACGGTAGGCGATTCTGCGCTGCTGCTGGCCGAGCTTTCCAAGCCCGACTGGCGAGATCACATGAGCCTGCCTGCGGCCAACATCGACTGGTCGGCCGGCGCGCTCGAACCCAAGGGCCTGAAGATCGGCCTCCATCTCGATGCCGGGTCGGGCCTGCCGGTTGATGCCGAAACCATGGTCGCGGTCGAAGCGGCCGCCACGCTGTTCGCTGATGCGGGCGCCAAGATCGAGCCCTTGGCCGGCTTCCTCTCGCCCGACATGCTGCATCTGCAGGATCTCTTCTGGCGCGTGCGCAGCTGGAACGATTTCTCAGCGCTGACCCACGAGCGCCAGGCCAGAGTGCTGCCCTTCATCGCCGACTGGTGCCGCGGTGGTGCCGACGTTTCGGGTGTCATGGTGATCAAGGGCGTCAACAACTACATGGCGATCCGCGCGGCGGCGGTGAAGGCCACGCAGCCTTTCGACTATGTGCTGTCGCCGGTGTCGCCGGTGCCGACCTATC
>PLYQ01000318.1 GCA_003153415.1 Rhodospirillales bacterium
GCGTCGTCACAAAAGTCGTGAAGTAAAGCAACCGGCGATAGGCGAGTACAGACAATGGCCATGGACAACACCAATATCCGGATCAGGCTGAAGGCCTTCGATCATCGCGTACTCGACCAGTCGACCAGCGAGATCGTGAGCACGGCCAAGCGGACGGGCGCGCAAGTGCGCGGTCCGATCCCGCTGCCGACCGGCATTGAGAAGTTCACGGTCAACCGCTCGCCGCACATCGACAAGAAGTCGCGTGAGCAGTTCGAGATTCGTACGCACAAGCGCATGCTCGATATCGTCGATCCGACGCCGCAGACGGTGGACGCGCTGATGAAGCTCGACCTCGCCTCGGGCGTCGACGTCGAAATCAAGCTCGGCGCCTAGGCGTACGGGCAGGGAAGAGGGAATAGGACCATGCGTTGCGGTCTCGTCGCCCAGAAGGTTGGCATGACCCGCGTCTTCAACGACGCGGGCGAACACGTGCCTGTCACCGTTCTGAAGGTTGATACGCTGCAGGTTGTCGCCGTCCGCTCGCAAGAGAAGGACAAATACATCGCTGTCCAGCTCGGCTACGGCAAAGCCAAGGTGAAGAACGTGACCCAACCGATGCGCGGTCACTTCGCCAAGGCCAAGGTCGAGCCGAAGAAGAAGCTTGTCGAGTTCCGCGTCGCCAAGGACGCCATCCTCGAAGTCGGCGCCGAGCTGGTGCCGAGCCATTTCGTGCCCGGCCAGTTCGTCGACGTCGTCGGCACCACGGTCGGCCGCGGCTTCACCGGCTCGATGGTGCGCTGGAACTTCCACGGCCTCGAGGCCAGTCACGGCGTGTCGGTCTCGCACCGCAGCCACGGCTCGACCGGCAATCGCCAGGATCCCGGCCGCACCTTCCCCGGCAAGAAGATGGCCGGCCACTACGGCCACGAGCGCGTGACCACGCAGAACCTCAAGGTCGTCGCCACCGACGATGACAAGGGCCTGCTGCTGGTTTCCGGCGCCGTTCCCGGCCCGAACAACGGCTACATCATCGTCAAGGACGCGTCCAAGCGCGCCCGTCCGAAGAACGCGCCCTATCCGGCCGGCCTGCGCAAGGCTGCCGCCGAGCCGGCCGCGCCTGCGGCCGAAGCGGCCCCCTCCGACGCTGCTCCGTCGGCCTGAGGACAGAACCATGAAAGTCGCGGTCAAAACCATCGAGGGCGGCAGCGCCGGCGAGATCGATCTCGCCGATGCGGTATTCGGCGCGCCCGTCCGCCAGGACATCCTGCAGCGCTGCGTGGTGTGGCAGCTGTCACGTCGCCAGCAGGGTACGCACAAGACCAAGGGTCGAGCCGAAGTGACGGCGACGGCCAAGAAAATGTACGCCCAGAAGGGCACCGGTCGCGCCCGCCACGGCAACGAGGCGGCGCCGCAGTTCCGCGGCGGCGGCAAGGCGTTCGGCCCGGTCGTGCGCAGCCATGCGTCGGACCTGCCGAAGAAGGTGCGCAAGCTGGCACTTCGTTCGGCGCTGTCGGCCAAGGCGGCCGAAGGCAAACTGATCGTGGTCGAGACCGCGGTCCTGGCCGAGCCTAAGACCTCCAAGCTGACGGCGCACCTGGGCAAGCTCGGCATCTCGAGCGCGCTGGTCATCGCCGGCGCCACCGTCGACGTGAACTTCGCCCGCGCCGCCGCCAACATCGCCCATTTCGACGTGCTGCCGCAGCAGGGCGCCAACGTCTACGACATCCTGCGCCGCGACACGCTCGTGTTGACCCGCGACGCGGTCAAGCATCTCGAGGAGCGCCTGCAATGAGCAGAGGCAGGGAAAAGCCGAGCCCGGTATCGCGCGCGCGGATGTACGAAGTGATCCGCTCGCCGTTGATCACGGAAAAGACCACCAACGGCTCCGAGCACAGCCAGGTGACGTTCCGTGTCTCGAAGGACGCCACCAAGCCCGAGATCAAGCAGGCCATCGAAGGCCTGTTCAAGGTCAAGGTGAAGGCGGTCAACACCGTCACGGTGAAGGGCAAGGCCAAGCTGTTCCGCGGACGCCCCGGCGTGCGCAGCGACTGGAAGAAAGCGATCGTCTCGCTGGTCGAGGGTCACAAGATCGACGTGACCACAGGCCTGTAGGACGGGAGAACGAAAATGGCTCTGAAGACTTACAAACCGACCACGCCGTCGATGCGGCAGCTGGTCATCGTCGACCGCTCGGGCCTGTGGAAGGGAAAGCCGGTCAAGGCGCTGACTCGCGGCAAGAACAGCACCGGCGGCCGCAACAACCACGGCCACGCCACTGGCCGGCACATGGGCGGCGGCCACAAGCGGAGCCTGCGCGTCATCGACTTCAAGCGTCGCAAGTTCGACGTCGAGGCGACGGTCGAGCGCTTGGAGTACGATCCCAACCGGTCGGGCTTCATCGCCCTGGTCAAGTACACCGACGGCGAGCTCGCCTATATCCTGGCACCGCAGCGGCTGAAGGCGGGCGACCAGGTCGTGTCGGGCGAGAAGGTCGACATCAAGCCGGGCAACGCCATGCCGCTGGTCAGCATGCCGGTCGGCACGATTGTGCATAACATCGAGCTGAAGAAGGGCCGCGGCGGCCAGTTGGCGCGCTCCGCCGGCACTTACGCCCAGCTCGTCGGCAAGGATGCCGGCTACGCCCAGATCAAGCTCAGCTCCGGCGAATTGCGCCTGGTGCCGGCCGAGTGCATGGCCACCGTCGGTGCGGTCAGCAATCCGGACAACCAGAACATCGTCATCGGGAAGGCCGGCCGTCAGCGCTGGCTCGGCATTCGTCCGACGGTCCGCGGCGTCGCCATGAACCCGGTCGATCACCCGCATGGCGGCGGCGAGGGCAAGAGCTCGGGCGGCCGCCATCCGGTCACCCCGTGGGGCAAGGGCACCAAAGGCACCAAGACCCGCAAGAACAAGGCGACGGACAAGTACATCATCCGCCGCCGTCGCGCGACGCGTTGACGGCAGCGTAGGAGGCATTAAGTGGCACGTTCCGTTTGGAAGGGTCCGTTCGTAGAGGGCAGCCTGATCAAGAAGGCCGAAAAGGCGCGCCAGACCGTGCGCAGCGAAGTGATCAAGACCTGGTCGCGCCGCTCCACGATCCTGCCGCAGTTCGTCGGTCTCACGTTCGGCGTCTACAACGGCAGGAAATTCATCCCGGTGAATGTCACCGAGGAAATGGTCGGACACAAGCTCGGCGAGTTCTCGCCGACGCGCGTGTTCAAAGGGCATGCGGCCAAGGTCGCGCCGGAGAAGACCGCGAAGCCGGCCACTTAGGAGACAGGGGCAGGGCGCGTTCTGGATAAACCCAGGCGGGCCGGGCGCCAGTAGGAAGCGAACATGCAAGCCAGAGCAGAAGCACGATATTTACGAACGTCGCCGCAGAAGGCGCGATTGGTGATCGATCTGATCCGCGGCCAGAAGGCGGGCGACGCCATCAACATTCTGCGCACGACGAATAAGCGCGTCGCGCCGTCGATTGAAAAGGTGCTGCGCTCGGCGATCGCCAACGCCGAGAACCGCCACAACGACGTGGACGTCGACAAGCTCATGGTCACCGAGGCTTACGTGAACGAAGGGCCCCGGATGAAACGGGTGCGCCCGGCGCCGATGGGGCGCGCGTTCCGCTATCAGCGGCGGATGGCGCACATCATTGTCCAGGTGGGAGACGTGAAGGTGGGAGCCAAGCAGGCCGGAGAGACTAATTAAATGGGCCAGAAAACACATCCCTACGGATTCCGGCTGGGCGTCACGAAGACGTGGCGTTCGCGCTGGTTCGCCAAGCAGGATTACGCCAAGCTCCTGCGCGAAGATTT
>PLYQ01000036.1 GCA_003153415.1 Rhodospirillales bacterium
TGGCGGCCGTCGGTGAAGGCGATCGAGGCCGGCCCGTCCCACGGCTCCATCAGGGCGGCGTGATATTCGTAGAAGGCCTTGCGCTTGGTATCCATCAGCGGATTGCCGGCCCACGCCTCGGGGATCAGCATCATCATGGCGTGCGACAGCGAGTAGCCGCCGGCCAGCAGCAGTTCGAGCGCGTTGTCGACACAGGCCGTATCCGACTGGCCGTGCGGGATGATCGGCCACATCTTGTCGAGATCGGCGCCGATCAGGTCGGATTCCATGGTGCGGCGGCGGGCGTACATCCAGTTGACGTTGCCGCGCACCGTGTTGATCTCGCCGTTGTGGGCGATGAAGCGATAGGGATGCGCCAGCTTCCACGAGGGGAAAGTGTTGGTCGAAAAGCGCTGGTGGACGAGGCAGAGCGCCGACTCGGTCAGCGGATTGCGCAGATCGGCGTAGAAGCTCTCGACCTGGGGTGCCAGCAGCAGGCCCTTGTAGACGACCGTGCGCGTCGAGAAGGACGGCATGTAGAGCTGCGACAGGCCGGGCAGCTTGTGCTTCTTCTCGAGGTCGACCAGCGGGTTCTGGGTCTGCTTGCGGATGGCGAGGATCTTGCGCTCGAAGGCGTCCTGGTCGGCGACCTTGGGGCCGCGACCGACGATGGCCTGACGGATCACCGGCATGCGCTCGATCACCGCCGTGCCGAGACCGGTCGAATCGGTCGGGACGTCGCGCCAGCCGACCAGCTTCTGGCCCTCGACCTTAATGAAGTGTTCCAGCCGCTTGACCGCGAATTGCCGCGCCTTCTCGTTCTGCGGCAGGAAGCACATGGCCACGGCATAGTGGCCAGGCGGCGGCAGGTCGGCGCCCGATTTGCGCGCCCAGTCGCGCAGCAGGGCGTCGGGGGTCTGGATCATGCACCCCGCGCCGTCGCCGACCAGCGGATCGGCCCCGACGGCGCCACGATGGTCGAGGTTGAGCAGGATTTGCAGGCCCTGACGGATGATGTCGTGGGACTTGGCGCCCTTGATGTTGGCAACAAAGCCTACGCCGCACGAATCGTGTTCGTTGCGTGGATCGTAAAGCCCTTGTTTAGCCGGCAGTCCCATTGCCCAAAGCCTCGATTTGCCCAGCCGGACGGGATCGCCAAGCGCGGCGATTCCCCCCGGAATATACTGCATGTCCAACATTAGCCGGGCCGACGCAAGAGGCGAAGTGGCTACTCTACGGGCTTGAAATCCCGGGTGATCCCCATGGTGGTATAGGTCACCATGTAGGTGTTATCGACGATGCGGGTGAACAACGCGGCCCGCAGCTCCGGCGACATCCAGATCTCGGAGCTATTCGACAGCGACTTGCCGCCGGCCGTTCCCTCAAATGTGCGGGCCACCTTGACCAGCTCGAAGCGGCAGCCCTGCGCCTCGCCCGATACCGTGCCGAGAAAGGCGATGGTCGCCCGGGCGGAAAGGAAGATCGTTCCATCGGCCTCCTTCTGCTCGGCCGTGAAGTCGAGCGGCTGGCGCCGGGCGACGTAGTCGACCGTCGGGTCGATCGAATAGCTCCAGGTGCGCGTCCGCGGGGGTTGGGAGAAATAGCTCTCGGTGGCCATAAGCGGGTGCACCGAGCGCACCCGGATATAGCGCCCTGGGCCGGACACGGTATAGGCGATGGTCTCGCCGGCGCGGCGGATGATCTGGCTCTGCCCGCTGGTCGGCGTGCCAACCGGTGAACCGTCGGCTTTGAGGCGCGTCACCTTGTAGTCGACCGCGAAGGGCACGAGCGTCGTCTTGAGCGCCGTGCGGTCGAGCGGCTGGCCGGCGGCGGGAAATGCCGCCAGCAGGGCCGCCCAACAGAAGAATGCCGCAGATCTCATGTCAGCCTTCGCCCGGCAGTGTAGCCGGAAGGCGGAACCAAAAGCGATTGTTGCAACGCAAAAGCCCCTGTAACGTGGTACCACGTGCATTGCTGACGTGGAGTTTGGATGTCGGAACGGTCGGTTCATCGGGCGGCGGCGGTCCTTTCGGCCCTGGCGCTGGCGGCCTCCCTGGGCGCCTGCGGCACCCCCACGGAGTGGACCGCGCCGGGCTGGTATCTCGAGCTGCCGCGGCCGCTGTTCATCGCGGGACCGCGGATCTTCGCTGGCCCCTTTTCCTACGACCAGTGCGAGGAGGAGCGGATGAAGGCGACGACGCCCGACCGCATGCTCTGCATCAGGGAGATGGTGAAGCCGGGGGCCGTGGGTCCGTACTCTCCGACGATCTCGCCCTTTGCGCCGCCGGGCGGATAGCTTTCCTAGCCGATCGCCATCAGGCTGGCGTTGCCTCCTGCGGCAGCGGTGTTGACGCTGAGCGACACTTCGTCGAACAGGAATTCCAGCGGGTACGGCTCGACATAGACCTGTACGATTGGCCCCTCGCGCTCGGCAAGGCGTCGATTGAGCGCTAGCAATTCAGCCGAGGTGCCGGAGAATAGCGCAGCTTCAATATGTTGCTCGCTTTCGTCGAATGTCGCACGCCACACAGTGGCAGCCACGGCATCGAGCTGGAGTTGTCGCTTCGTCGCATCCCTGGCGATGCAAAGTACCGTTCCCTTGCGTCGAAACGAATAAGTGTTGCGTTCCCCGACCGGGCCCAATAATTCGGTTCCCACCGGAATAGCGGGGGCTGGCCGCTGTGAAAGCAGGCGCAGCAGATAAAGTGGCCCGCCCGCTTTCGGCCCAGTGCCGGATAGTCCGCGACCACCGAAAGGCTGCACGCCAACCACGGCGCCGATCACGGTGCGGTTAACATATTGGTTGCCGGCATCACTTGCGCTCGTCGCGCGCTCGATGTTCTCGTCGATACGGCTGTGCACCCCGAACGTAAGTCCGAAGCCAGTGGCATCGATCTGATAGACTATGTCTTCCATCCGCTCGCGCGGATAGCGCAGCACGTGCAGGACCGGACCGAAGACCTCGCCCGGCAGATCGGCGACGGCAGAAATCTCGATCAGGGTCGGCGGCACGAACAGGCCGTGCTGCGTTTCCGGCGGCAGGGTCGCCTGCTCGACGACGTGGCCACGCGCGCGCATGC
Organism: Rhodospirillales bacterium; assembly: GCA_003153415.1. Classification (GTDB taxonomy): domain Bacteria; phylum Pseudomonadota; class Alphaproteobacteria; order Reyranellales; family Reyranellaceae; genus Reyranella. The sequence continues at coordinate 3,060 of PLYQ01000036.1, forward strand.
GTTCGATGTGGTCGATCAGGCGCTGGCGGGCCTCGGCCGAAATCACCGGACCGACGTCGACCGACAGGCGATCGGGATTGCCGATCCCGAGTTCGGCCACGGCGCCACGCAGCATCGACAGCACGCGGTCGGCGATATCGTCCTGCAGGCAGAGCACGCGCAAGGCCGAGCAGCGCTGGCCGGCAGAGTCGAAAGCCGAGACCAGCACGTCGCCCACCAGCTGCTCGGACAGCGCCGAGGAATCGGCGATCAAGGCATTCTGCCCTCCGGTCTCGGCGATCAGCGGGATCGGCTTGCCGTCGCGGCCCAGCCGCTGGCTGAGCTGGCGCTGGGTCGAACGCGCCGCCTCGGTCGACCCGGTGAATACCACGCCCGCGATCGCCTGGTTGCCGACCAGCCGCGCGCCAACCTCGCCGTCGCCGGGCAGGAGTTGCAGGACACCGGGCGGCAGGCCGGCGCCAAGGAAGAGCCTCACCATCTGCGCGGCAATCAGCGGCGTCTCTTCGGCCGGCTTGGCGATCACCGCGTTGCCCGCGGCAAGGGCGCCGGCAATCTGGCCGGTGAAGATCGACAGCGGAAAGTTCCACGGGCTGATGCAGGCCACGACGCCGAGCGGCCGATGTGTGTCGTTCGACCAGCTGCGAATTTGGCTGGCGTAGTAGCGCAGGAAGTCGACGGCCTCGCGGACCTCGCCGATCGCATTGCCCAGCGTCTTGCCCGCCTCGCGCACGATCAGCCCCAGCAGGGCCGGCATCCGTGCCTCCAGCCGATTGGCCACCCGTTCGAGACAGGCGGCGCGATCCTGGGGCGTCGCCTGCCACGGCACTGCCCGCGCGCAGGCGGCATCGACCAGCGCCGGCGAGGCTTCGACGACAGTGCCTACCAAATCGCGCAGGTCGGCGGGATTGCGCACCTCGCGCGCCACACCGTCGCGCGGCCCGTCGCCCAGCAGCGGCATCGCCCGCCACGGCTCGGTAGCACTGGCCAGCAGCGCCGCCGACAGCAACGCAAGCCGCTGCTCGTTAGAGAGATCAAGGCCCGCCGAGTTCGCGCGCTCGGTGCCGAACAGATCGCGCGGCAGGGCGATCTTGGGATGGGGCGCACCGACTGGCTGCAATGCCCGCGCCCTATCGACTGGATCGGCGAGCAGACGATCCAAAGGAAAGTCTGCGTCGGCGATCTGGTTCACGAACGAGGTGTTGGCGCCGTTCTCCAGCAGCCGGCGCACCAGATAGGCAAGCAGGGTCTCGTGCGTGCCGACCGGCGCATAGATGCGGCACGGCCGGTTGAGCCGGTCCGGCCCGACGACCTCCTCGTAGAGGCTTTCACCCATGCCGTGCAGGCACTGGAACTCGTACTGATCGCGCTGAAAATCCGGCCCGGCCATGGCGTGGACGGTCGCGAGCGTCAGCGCATTGTGGGTGGCGAACTGTGGATAGGCGGCGTCGGGTGCGGCCAAGAGTTTGCGCGCGCAGGCGAGATAAGAGACGTCGGTGTGGATCTTGCGCGTGAAGACCGGGAAGCCCTCCAGCCCGTCGACCTGCGCGCGCTTGATCTCGCCGTCCCAATAGGCGCCTTTGACCAGCCGCACCATCAGGCGATGGCCGCTGCGTCGAGCCAGGTCGATCAGCCAGTCGATCGTGAAGGGCGTGCGCTTCTGGTAGGCCTGCACGACGAAGCCGATGCCGTTCCAGCCCGCCAGCTCCGGCTCGAAACACAGTCGCTCGAGGAGATCGAGCGAGATCTCCAGCCGGTCGGCTTCCTCAGCATCGATGTTGAGGCCGATGTCGAAATCGCGCGCCAGTACGGCCAGCGCCTTCAGCCGCGGATAGAGCTCTGCCTGGACTCGCTCGAGCTGGCCGCGGTTGTAGCGCGGATGCAGCGCCGACAGTTTCACCGAAATGCCCGGACCCTCGTAGATGCCGCGGCCGGCCGACGCCTCGCCGATCGCCCGGATTGCCTGTTGGTACTCGCCGAGGTAGCGCTCGGCTTGCACGGCCGTGACAGCCGACTCACCCAGCATGTCGTAGGAATAGCGGAAACCCTTGGCCACCCACGGCCGGCCGTTGTCGAGCGCCTCGTCGATCGTCTGGCCCGACACGAACTGCTCGCCCATCAGGCGCATGGCGAGATTGACGCCGTGGCGGATCAGGGGCTCGCCGCCTTTCGCCACCAGCCGCGTCAGCGCCGCCGACAGTCCCTGCTCGCTGTGGGTCGCGGCGAGCTTGCCGGTCAACAGCAAACCCCAGGTCGCGGCGTTGACGAACAGCGACGGGCTATGACCGAGATGGGCCTGCCAGTCACCGCCGCCGATCTTGTCGCGGATCAGTGCGTCGCGCGTGGCGTCGTCGGGAATGCGCAGCAGCGCCTCGGCCAGGCACATCAGCGCCACGCCCTCCTGACTCGACAAGGTATACTCGTGGATCAGCCCCTCGATGCCGCCGCCCCGGCTTTTGGCGCGCAGCTTCCCGACGAGCTGCCGGGCCAAACCGGTGGCCTCGGCCATGGTCGCGGCCGGCAAGGTGGCAACTGTGATCAGCGGCGGCAGGCACTCCGGCTCGGGCCGGCGATAAGCCGCAGTGATGGCGGCGCGCCGCGGACTTTGCGGCTTCAACGATTGCGCGAAAGCGAGAAAGGGCGCAGGGGACATATCGCTCACTCCAAGACGCAACTATAGCCGGCGCGACACAAGTCGCCTTGTTGTGAACTCAATCAGCCGGTGTTTTCAAGGATGACAGGGACCCCCAACAGACATGCCTATCAGCTGGACAGGTGCGAAGAACGCCGTTCGAGGCGTCATTGGACGAAATCGACGGTCGGCGCTCGTCACGGCAATGCATCAAGCAGCATCGTTCTTCGAGTCAGCGTGGCGCAACGAGGGCCTGGAACTCTCGACCAATGGCGAGAGATTCGTTCTCGAGCGATTGGAGTCGGCTGACTTTCGTCTCGCTATCGATGTCGGAGCCCACGTCGGTGATTGGTCTCGCGCAGCACTGCAGCTCTGGCCGACGTGTCGCGTACACGCCGTTGAAGTAGCGCCACAGATCTACCCGCTCTTGGAGGCGGAATCGCGCGCCACGCCGCTCGGCTCTCGGCTCGAGTCGCACAACGTTGGGCTTTCCGATCGAGTCGGCCTCCAGACGATGTACTATTTCCCCGATCACCCCGACCTGACCTCCGACATGCCGCGGCATGACGACTACAAGGTCATTCCGTTCGAAGCCTATCTGACGACCTTGGACGCCTTCTGCCGCGAACGTCGGATTGAAGCCATTGACTTCCTGAAGATCGACGTCGAGGGAGCCGAACACCGCGTGCTTGAGGGGGCTCGTGAGCTCCTGGAAGCGCAAAAGATCGACTGCATCCAGTTCGAATACGGCGCCTTTTCGATCGAGACGCGCTTCCTGCTGAAGGACTACTTCGCCTTGTTGTCCGGCCAGTACTTCATTGGGAAGATCTTCCCCAATCACATCGCGTTCACGGACTACGACTGGATGGCCGAAGACTTTCGATTCAGCAACTATCTCTGCGTCTCGCGAAGTCGTCCCGATCTGCTCCAGCTGTTGCAAGCTTGACCGAACAACGGCACCATCGCCGGCAAAACAGGGACCCGGGATGGTGACGCCGATGATGGGGCTGCTTCGTGCGAGCGTTGCCGCGGTGCTGCTGGCCGCGGCACCGGCCCTTGCCCAGACCCCCTATCCCCAGAAGCAGGTGCGCGTGATCGTGCCCTTTCCGGCCGGCGGTTCGGCCGACACGCTGTGCCGCCTCGTGGCCGAGAAGCTCGGCAGCGCCTGGAACCAGCCAGTCATCATCGACAACCGCGCCGGCGCCGGCGGCAATGTCGGGGCCGAGATCGCCTTCCGCGCCGAGCCCGATGGCTATACCCTGCTGTGCAGCCCGCCCGGCCCGCTGTCGATCAACCACAATCTCTACAAGACGCTGCCCTACGACTGGGCGAAGTTCATGCCCATCACCGTGCTGGCCGTCGTGCCCAACGTCATCACCGCCCGCAAGGACCTGCCGGCGAACACCGCGCAGGAGCTGATCGCCTACGCCAAGGCCAACCCCGGCAAGGTGACCTATGCAAGCCAAGGCAACGGCTCGACCTCGCATCTGTCCGCACAGATGCTGGCGACCATGGCCGGCATCGAGATGGTGCATGTGCCCTACAAGGGCGAGGGTCCGGCGCTGATCGACATCATCGCCGGCCGGGTCGACATCTTCATTGGCAACATCTCGGCTGCACTTCGCTTCGAGAAGGCCAAACAGGTGAAGTTCCTTGGCCTTGCCAGCAGGAGCCGCAGCCCTGTGGCGCCCGATGTGCCGGATGCCGCCGAAATCGGCCTGCCCGACCTTTTAGCCAGCGCCTGGTTTGCCCTGGTGGCGCCGCCCGGCACGCCTGACACCATCGTGCAAAAGATCAATGCTGATGCGGCCGCGGCGCTGAAGCAGCCCGACGTCCGCGCCAAGTTCCTCGAACAGGGGGCCGAGCCGCAGGGCGGCACCAGCAGTGCAACTGCGGCCTTCATAAAAGAGGAAGAAGCCCGCTGGCGCGACGTCATCAAGTCGGCCAACGTAAGCTTGAGTGACTGAGGAGGTCTGCATGGACATCCGCCACGACGCGAGCATTCACGAACCCGCCACGACCCCGCACGGTCCGTGGCCCGAGGACTCGCTCGCCCGCGTGCCCTACTGGGTCTACCAGGACCAGGACAATTACGCCCGCGAGATGCAGCGCATTTTCGAGGGCGCCACCTGGAACTTCGTCTGCCTCGAGGCCGACATCCCCAACAAGGGCGACTACCGCACCAACTCGGTCGGCGGCATGCCGGTGATCGTGGTGCGCGACGCCGACGGCTCGGTCAACTGCTTCGAGAACCGCTGTGCCCATCGCGGCGCGCTGATCGCCTTTGACGATGCCGGCAACGTCCAGAACAACTTCAAGTGCATCTACCACGCCTGGAGCTACGACCTCGCCGGCAACCTCAAGGGCATCGCCTTCGAGCGCGGCATCAACGGCACCGGCGGCATGTCCAAGGACTTCAATCGCCAGACCCACAGCCCGCGCAAGCTTCGGACCACGACCCTGTGCGGCCTGGTGTTCGTCACCCTGTCGCCCGACACGCCGCCGATCGAGGATTATCTCGGCAGCGATATCCTGGGCCGCGTGAGGCGCGTGCTCAACCGGCCGATCCGCATCATGGGCCGCTTCAGCCAGCCGCTGCCCAACAACTGGAAGCTCTATGTCGAGAACGTCAAGGACACCTACCACGCGAGCCTGCTGCACCTCTTCTTCGCCACCTTCCGCATCACGCGCCTGACCCAGGCGGGTGGCGTGCTGGTCAGTCCCGACGGCGCCCATCACGCGAGCTACACCATCGGCAATACCGACGTCGCCGGCACCGAGGCCTTCCGTGAGAAGGACCTGCGCACCGAGCGCGACGACTACAAGCTGGCCGATCCCAGCCTGCTCGATCCGGTGGTCGAATTCGGCGATGACATCCAGCTGCAGATCCTGTCGATCTTTCCCGGCCTGATCCTGCAGCAGATCCACAACTGCCTGGCCGTGCGCCAGGTCGTGCCCAAGGGCATCGACAGGATGGAACTGCTGTGGACCTACTTCGGCTTCGCCGACGACACGCCGGAGATGAACAAGCGGCGACTGAAGCAGCAGAACCTGGTTGGGCCGGCCGGTTTCGTGTCGATGGAAGACGGCTGCGTCGGCGGCTTCGTGCAGCGCGGCATTGCCTCGGCCGGCGACAAGATCTCCGTCGTCGAGATGGGCGGCAGGGGCGCCGAAAGCCAGGCGACGCGCGCCACCGAATCCTCGGTACGCGGCTTCTGGAAAGCCTATCGCCGGTATATGGGCTTTTAGGATGGACGTCGCGCGTCTGGTCGAACTGAACGCCGCCTACGCGCGCGCCATCGACAACGAGCAGTTCGAGCAGTGGCCGGAGTTGTTCCATGACCCCTGCCTCTACAAGCTGACGACCGCCGAGAATGTCGCCAAGGGCCTCGAGGCCGGCATCATGTACGCCGATTCGCGCGCCATGCTGCAGGACCGCGTGTCGGCGCTGCGCAAGGCCAACATCTACGAGCGCCACCGCTACCGCCATATCGTCGGGCTGCCGACCGTATTGGGCGAGGCCAGCGGCACCGCCGACGTCGAGACGCCCTTCCTAATCGTGCGCATCATGCGCGACGGCGCCATGGATGTGTTCGCCACCGGCTGCTACCGTGACAAGATCTTGGCCACCGGCACCGGCGCGCTGCGCTTCAGCGAACGCATCGTGGTCTGCGACGGTGGTCGCTTCGACACGCTCGTCGCGATCCCCTTCTAGGGCGCCATGCGCGTCGCCATAATGCCGGGCGCTGAGAGCTACTTGTACGAAGAGATTTCGATCAGGCTGCCGTCGGGATCGCGGCAATAGACCGAGACGATCGTCCCCATCGCGCCCCGCTTCTCCGTCGGGCCTTGCTCGATCGCAACGCCGCAGGCCCGCAGATGGTCGGCCACCGCCTGCGGCGTCGCCTTGGTGAGGAAGCACAGATCGTCGCTGCCGGGCGCCACCTGGCTGCCCGTGAACCATTGCTTCTGGGTCGCCGCGATCGGCCGCAAATTGATCTTCTGCCGGCCGAACTTCATCGCCGTGGCGTGGCCCCTGCCCGGCCCGGCGTCCCAGTCCTCGCGCGTCATGCCGAGCACACGCTGGTACCAGGCGGCGGCGACCTCAACGTCGCGCACGTTGATGACGATATGGTCGAAGGCTTCGACGACGACGGCCATGGTTCAGAGCCTCGTTACCTTGGCATGCAGTACCGCCGAGCGGCCTTCCTTGAGGGCGGTGAGGCAACGCGCGACGGCGCCCTCGACCGCGTCGGGGTCGGACACCAGCTCACCGTGCGCGCCGGCGGCCTGGGCGACCATGGCAAAGTTCATGTCGGGCGACAGGGTGGCGCCATAGTCGTCGCCGGCCTTGGCCTCGCCGTCGGGATAGACGCGCAAGGTCGCCTCCTTGACCGCGGCCCAGCCGGTGTTGTCGAGCACCACGGTCAGCACCGGCAGCTTGTATTGCCGCGACACCGCGAGCGTCGATTGCGGGTTGGAGAAATAGAAGGTGCCGTCGCCCACGATCTGCACGACCGTGCGCTCCGGCTGGGCGAGCTTCAGTCCCAGCGCCATGCCGCCGGAGAAGCCGAGGCCGCCGCCAGCCAGGCCGACCAAAGTGCCCGCCTGGGTGCGCGGCATCTGGCCGAACACGACGGGTCCGTTGCGGATCGCCTCGTTGAGCACGATGGCCGACGGATCGAGCGCCTTGGCGAGCGTCGCGCAGAGATAGTGCGGGCTGATCTGGCCCGGCACGCCGCGATTGGCCGCCGTCTTGGCCGCCTGCTCGCGCCGCGCCTTGCCCTCCTCGGCGAGCTTGGCGACGCGCGCGGCGGCGCGGCTCTTGAAGCCCGCATCGGCGCGCGCCTTCAGCGCCGCCAAAAGGTCGGCGAGGATACGGTGGCTGTCGCCGTTCAGGCGCAAATTGCCCGGGAAGGTCCACATCGGGAAATTGCGCTTCTCGGAGTCGATATCGATCTGCGCCCACCAGGTCGCGGGATTGTCCGGCATGTCGCTGGGGATCCACGGCACGTCGACATCGACCATCAGACCGACGTCGGCGTCGCTCAGCGCCTTGGCCGACGTGAAGCCGCCATGGCAGGGCGAGTTGTGCGGCAGATTGACGTAGAGCGGATTGAATTCGACGACGCGGATGCCGGCGAAGCGCGCCAGCTCGTCGAGCACGGCCACGGTGGCATGGTTGCGCCCCGAATAGGCGGTGATCAGCAACGGCCGCTCGGCGGCCAGCAGCTTGGTCGCGATGGCGTCGATCGACCCGGCATCGAGCCCGCGCGCCGCAACGGCGCCGAAGCGCTCGGCCGGGTAGGAGCGGATCTGGCCTTCCGACCAGCTCTCGGTCAGCGTCTCGCGTGGGAAGGTCATGTAGACCGGGCCCTTGGGGTCGCTCTGCATCACCGTGTGAGCGCGGCGCAGCGCCTCCTTGGCGATCACGCCGGACGGCAGATTGTATTCCCACTTGGTGTAGGGCCGCACGACGCTCGCCTGGTCGAACGGCTCCTGCACGAAATGCACGTAGGTGTCGCGCGTGCCCAAAAGTTCGCCGCGCGTCGTGTAGGGCGCCTTGCCGGCCATCAGCAGCACGGGGATGCGGGCACGGCAGAGATTGTGCAGCGCCATCGCCGAGTTGGCGGTGCCGGCATCGACATGGACCATGACGCCCTGGCCGCGGCCGGTGGCGACCGCATAACCCGCCGCCATGTGCACGGCGGTGTTCTCGTGCGGGCAGAGGATCGTCTGGGGCATCTCCCGTCCGGCGCGCTTGAACGAGGCCATGGCCTCGATCAGCGGCGCATGGTCCGTGCCGAAATTGCAGAACAGATAGTCGAAGCCCAGCTCCTCCAGGCCTTCGAGGAAATAATGCGCCGTCGAGTGGCGGCCTTCGTTGCTGTCCATCTGTTCCTCACTCGACCTTGATATTGGCAGTGGCGGCGACCGCTTTCCAGCGCGCCGCGTCGCGGGCGATCAGCGCGCGGTATTCGTCGGGCGTCGTGCTGCGCGGCTCGACGGCGATCGCCAGCAGCGCGGCTTTCACCTCAGGCATTGCGATCGTGTCGGCGATCGCCTTCTGCAACAGGGTCACGATCTCAGCCGGCGTGCCCGCCGGCGCCACAATGCCGGTCCACAGCGAGATGTCCATTTCCGGGATGCCAGCTTCGGCCATGGTCGGCACGTCGGGAAAGGTCGGATTGCGCTTGGCCGCAGTCAGCGCCAGCGCCCGTATTTTGCCACCCTTGATCGGCCCGGCCATCGGTCCGGAATCGGCCACCGTCATCAGCACCTGGCCGGCCATCACCGCCTGTACCGCATCGCCGCTGCCGCGATAGGGGATGTGCTGGAACGTCGAGCCGGTGCGCTGGTTGAACAGCTCGGCCGCGAGCTGGAACGGCGTGGCGCTGGAGGCGTAGTTGGCGAGCCTGGGGTTGGCCTTGCCGTATTCGACCAGCTCGCGCACCGACTTGATAGGCTGCTCGGCGCCGACCGCCAGCAGCAGCGGGAACTCCGCCAATAGCGACACCGGCACGAAGTCGCGCTGCGGGTCATAGGGCAGCTTGGCATAGACCGCGGGGTTAATGGTGAGCGCCCCACTGGCGGCGATCAGCAGCGTGTACCCATCGGGCGCTGCCCTGGCGACCAGCTCGGTCGCCACGATCGACTGGGCGCCCGGCTTGTTGTCGACCACGATTGGCTGGCCGAGCTTGTCCTGCAGCCGGGCGGCAACGATGCGGGCGATCAGGTCGTTGCCGCCGCCCGGCGAGAAGCCCACGACGAGGCGGATCGGCCTGGCCGGATAGGATTGTGCCAGCGCCGGTCCGGCGACCAGCACGGCGGCGCAGAGGCCGAGAAGGATGCGCAGCATGATGGCGGCGAGCCTAGCCGGCCCCTGCCGGATTGGCCACGATCACCTCCTCGGACGCCGGCATTAGGCTATAAGCCCTCGCCATGGACTCGCTGCCCGTCGACGAAGCCCTGCCGCGCCTGAAGGAGGCGCTGGCGGCGCTCAATGCGGCCGTGCTGGTCGCCCCGCCCGGCGCCGGCAAGACGACGCATGTGCCGCTGGCCTTGCTCGGCGCGCCATGGCTGGCGGGACGCAAGATCGTCATGCAGGAGCCGCGCCGGCTGGCCGCCCGCGCCGCCGCCCGTCGCATGGCGGCGACCTTGGGCGAAGCCGTCGGCGAGACCGTGGGCTACCGCGTGCGCTTCGACAGCAAGGTCGGACCGCGCACCCGCATCGAAGTCGTCACCGACGGGCTGTTCCTGCGCCTGCTGCAGGACGACCCGTCGCTCGACGGCATCGGCTGCGTGATCTTCGACGAGCTGCACGAACGCGGACTGGAGACCGATCTTTCCTTTGCGCTGGTGCGCGAGGCGCAGACGGCGCTGCGCGATGACCTCAGAGTGGTCGCCATGTCGGCGACGCTCGATCCCGGGCCGGTGGTCGAGCGGCTGGGTGGCGCAACACTGATCGAGTCGTCCGGCCGTATGTTCCCTGTCGAGACGCGCTACCTCGATCGCGAGCCTGCCGGCCGGGTGGAAGACATCGTTGCCTCAACGATCCGGCGCGCGTTGTCCGAAGAGAGCGGCAGCGCACTGGTGTTCCTGCCTGGCGTCGGGGAAATCCGCCGCGTCGAGGAGCGTCTGCAGGGCGTTGGCGCTGGCATCGACGTGGCGCCGCTCTACGGCGACCTGTTGCCCGCCGATCAGGATCGCGCCATCGCGCCCTCGCCTCCCGGGCGGCGCAAGATCGTGCTGGCGACCTCGATCGCCGAGACCAGCCTGACCATCGAGGGCGTGCGCATCGTGATCGACAGCGGCCAGATGCGCGTGCCGCGCTTCTCGCCGCGCTCGGGCATGACGCGGCTGGAGACGGTGCGGGTGAGCCAGGCCTCCGCCGACCAGCGCCGCGGCCGCGCCGGTCGGCTCGAGCCGGGTGTCTGCTACCGGCTGTGGACCGAGGAGGCGCAGCGCGGCCTCTTGCCCTTCACGCCGCCGGAAATTCTGGACGCTGATCTGGCGCCGCTCGCACTCGAGCTCGCGGCCTGGGGCGTCAACGATGCCGCGACGCTGCCCTGGCTGACGCCGCCACCCGCCTCCTCGCTCGCCACCGCCCGCGCGCTGTTGCTCGATCTCGGGGCGATCGATGCTGCCGAGGCCATCACCCCGCATGGCCGGGCCATGGCGCGACTGGGCCAGCATCCGCGTCTCGCGCATCTCGTGCTCAAGGGCCGCGAACTCGGTCAAGGCCGCGTCGCCGCCCTGCTGGTCGCCATCCTCAGCGAGCGCGATTTCCTGCGCCTGCCGCCGGGCCAGCGTGACGTCGATCTGCGCCATCGCGTCGACATCGCCTTGAGTGGCAAACGCGATGGCGCGTTGCGGCTCATCCAGGAGTCCGCGCGCCGGTTGATGCCGCGCGACGCCAAGAACGAGACGCCCGACATTTCCATGACCGGGCCGCTGCTGGCGCTGGCCTATCCCGACCGCATCGGCCGCCGCCGGCCCGGCACGGGGGGACGCTATCTGCTGTCCGGCGGCCGCGGCGCGGCGTTGCCCGAGGGCGACCCGATGGCCAATGAGGAGTTCGCGGTCGTGGCTGACCTCGACGGCTCGACACAGGACTCGCGTATCTTCCTCGCTGCGCCCATCGCCGCCGCCGAGATCGAGGAACTCTATGCCGGTCGCATCATCGCCGAGGAGATCGTGCAGTGGAGCGCGCGCCACGGCGCCGTGCTGGCACGACGGCGACGGCGGCTGGGTTCGCTGATCCTCGAGGACAAGCCGCTCGCCAAGCCCGATCCGGACAAGCTCAAGTCCGCGATGCTCGATGGCGTGCGCCAACTCGGTCTCGGCGCGCTGCCGTGGAACGACGACCTTGGCAAATGGCGCGAGCGCATCGCCTTCCTGCGCCGGCAGGACGAAAGCTGGCCCGATCTTTCCGACGAAGCGCTGTTGAGGTCGGTCGAGCACTGGCTGGCGCCGTTCCTCGACGGGGTATCTCGGCGCGATCATCTGGCGCGGATCGACCTCGCGGCGGCGCTCAAGGCGCTGCTGCCATGGGACCGCCAGCGCTTGGTCGACTCGCTCGCGCCGACCCATATCGAGGTGCCGAGCGGCAGCCACGTGCCGGTCGACTACAGCAATCCTGTCGAGCCGACGCTGTCGGTGCGCCTGCAGGAGATGTTCGGCCTCACCGACACGCCGCGTGTCGGCGGCGGCAAGGTGGCGGTCACGATCCATCTGCTGTCGCCCGCGCGCCGGCCGGTCCAGGTGACGCGCGACCTCGCAAGCTTCTGGGCCAACGGCTACAAGTCGGTGAAGGCAGAGCTGAAAGGTCGCTATCCGCGGCACTACTGGCCCGACGATCCTCTGATCGCCGAGCCGACGGCGCGTGTGCAGCCGAGAGCAAAATGAGATCTCTTCCGCAGCGGTCCAGCTTCCCGACGCTATCGAATCTTGTTGCTCTTTCACTGATACAATTAGCGGTGGATCGACGCCGGCGCCGGCTTGACAGCGCACCCTGCCCTAACAACTCTGGGTAGAGCAACCGGGGGAGGAGCCAGCATGAGCCCGATCACGCAACTGATCTTGCGGTTGACGCGGTTCTCGGGATTTGCACGGTCACCTGTCGGCAGGGCTGCGCCGGATCGTCGGCGCGGTCGGCTTGCCCTTGGCCGCTGTCGTCGCGACGCCGGCCTACGCGGTGGATCTGTGCAACAACACCAATGGCAACGCGGTGCAAAACAATCCGGCAAGCCACCGCACCCCCTGCCACCTCAGCGCGCCTGCACACATCACCCAACTCGTCACCTACCACTGGAACAACGGCCAGGGCGCTAAGCCTGGGACGATCATGTTCTTCCAGCCCTCGACCGGCATACAGTTCGGGCCATTTGCCGCGACCGGCTCGCCCGGCCAGGGAGGCGCTCCAAACGTCAATTGGGTTGCGGATGTGAACATCGTTGTTCCGCCAGGCGACTACCAGGTAATCGACTCCGAGTTCGCCACCTGGTCCTGGAATGCCGGGTCACAAAACAACGGATTCGCAATCGTCCGCGGCGACCTCGGCGTGCCAGCGGCGACGGCCCTGAATCCAGAGCACTACCACTGCTACGCCTTGAAGCCGATACACACGCCGCCGAAGACGGTCATGCTGCATGACCAGTTCCAGACGGCCCCGAAGGTAGTGGTCGGCGATCCGGTGATGCTCTGCGCGCCGGTGCAGAAGAACGAGGAGCCGTCTCCCGACATGACCACCCACTTGGTGTGCTACCAGATCGAGGGAGCAAAGCCCGCGAACAAGAGAGTCCGGGTCGACAATCAATTCGGCACGCAAATTCTCGACGTCACCAATTCCCAGCTGCTCTGCGTTCCGAGCCTGAAGACGCTCGATCTCAGCTCGACTGGCGCAGGAACGGCCAACTGCCCAGCAGGACCGAACGACAAGGGTCAACCGGTCGAGGGGCTGCGTTGTCCTTGCAATTTCCCGGTGGGCTGGGGCACGCCCAATGTGCTGATCACGAATCCCGGGCTGGTCAACTGGTGGGGCTCGTGCAGGGCGCCCCTGCAATGCCTCGGCAACCAGCCAGGCACCAACCCGTTCGGCAATTCTTCCTGCCAATAGCGCTGAGCCGGCGCGGGTGAGGCCGAGATAGCGACCTCCTTCCCTTCGCATGGTCCGCGAAGGGAAGGAAAGCAGAACTAGGACAACCCCAACCTTGATGTGCTGGAGCGATAGGTCGAAGTCGCCAGACACCCCGGCTCGGCCCGCGCTTTCAGGACCTGCTCGCCGAGCATCGCCGCAACCGCCTTCTACTGCCTCTCGCGGGCGTGAAAGCGGGCGAAGATGACGAGCTCCATCCTATTCTTCCTCGACCACGAGGTTGAGCCAGCGCCGCACCACGGGCATCATGAAATACATGGTGGGAGCGGCAATCGCCCAGGAGATGATCCACGACGTCATCCAGGTATTGACCATGTGCCAGCCCAGCCCCAGCGCGCGGTAAGTGGCGACGCCGGGGACCAGGAACGTCATGAAAAACGACGTGCCCAGCGGCACGGCAAAACGAAAGTAGGACGCGGGGAGTTTCTTCACGACGCCGGGCACAATATGGTACGGCCTCTATCGTCGTCCATCGCCGCAACGGAACCCCTCCATGTCCCTTGACCTGCCCTTCCAGACCGCCAAGCAGCTCGCCGCGGCGGTCCGGAAGAAAAAGATCGGCTGCGTCGAACTGCTCGACCTCTATCTCAAGCGCGTCGAGATGCACAATCCCAAGCTCAACGCCATCATCGCCACCGACATCGAGGGCGCCCGCAAGCGCGCCAAGGCGGCGGACAAGGCAGTGAAGGCCCGCAAAAAGCTCGGGCCGCTGCACGGCGTGCCGATGACCATCAAGGAGTCCTACGACGTCGCTGGTTACCCCACGACCTTTGGCGATCCCACATTCAAGGACAATATTGCCAAGACCAATTCGCTGGTCGCCCAGCGCATGATCGATGCCGGCGTGACGCTGTTCGGCAAGACTAACGTCCCGCTGAACCTGGCCGACTGGCAGAGCTACAACGAGATCTACGGCAGCACCAACAACCCGTGGGACCTGTCACGCACGCCGGGCGGCTCGTCGGGCGGTTCGGGCGCGGCGCTGGCCGCCGGCCTGACCGGCATCGACGCCGGCAGCGATGTCGGCGCTTCGATCCGCAATCCGGCGCACTATTGCGGCGTCTACGGCCATAAGCCGACCTACGGCGTGGTTTCATATAAGGGCCACACCCGCGGCAATGTCGGCGTGGGCGACATTACCGTGGTCGGCCCGCTGGCGCGCGGCGCCGAGGATCTCGAGATCGCCATGAATGCCATCGCCGGCCCCGACGAGATCGACGGCCGAGGCTGGAAGCTCAGCCTGCCGCGCTCGAAGAAAAAGAGGCTTCGCGACTTCAAGGTCGGTGTGCTGCTCTCCGATCCCAATGCCGAGGTCGACAACTCGGTGCAGGAGCAGATTCAGGTGCTCGCCGACTTCCTCGACAAGAAGAAGGCCAGGGTGAGCGACAAGGCGCGACCGGCCATCGACACCGCCGAGCTGAACGACGTCTTCATTCGCCTATTGCGCGCCGCGACGTCGGGCCGGCTATCCGACGAAGACTATCGCAAGGCGCTGGCCGACTCCCAGACGCGGCCGGCGTCGGACATGAGCTACTACGCCCAGATGCAGCGCGGCAATTCCCTGTCGCATCGCACCTGGATCCAACTCAACGAAAAGCGGCACCGGATGCGACTCGCCTGGGATGCGTTCTTCAAGGACTACGACCTGATGCTCTGCCCGGTCTCGGTAACGGCGGCCTTCCCGCACGACCAGACGGGCCTGCGCCACAAGCGCACCATCGTGGTCAACAACAGACAAGTGCCGGTGGTCGACCAGATTTTCTGGGCGGGTTACGCGGGCCTCGCCTACCTGCCCGCGTCGGTCGCGCCGATCGGCCAGAGCAAGGAAGGGCTGCCGATCGGCGTGCAGATCATCGGCCGGCAGTATGGCGATTACGACTGCATCCAGTTCGCCAATCTGCTCGAGCAGGAATACCGCAGCTTCGTGCCGCCACCGGCCTTCGCTTAGGAGTTGGAAGACGACATGCCTCACACGATGGACCTCAAGAAGCACATCCGCTCAATCCCGGATTTTCCCAAGCCGGGAATTTTGTTCTACGACATCTCGACCCTGCTGGCGCACGCCAAGGCCTGGCACGAGACGATCGAACGGATGGCCGCCGCCATCCGTCCCTACAAGCCCGACGTTCTGGCCGGCATCGAATCGCGCGGCTTCCTGCTGGCGGCGCCGCTCGCGCTCGCACTCGGCACCGGCTTCGTGATGATGCGCAAGCAGGGCAAGCTGCCCGGCACCACGGTGCGCCACACTTATGCGCTGGAGTACGGCACCGACACGATCGAGATCCAGCAGGATGCCTTCAAGAAGGGCGCGCGGGTCGTGCTGGTCGACGACCTGCTCGCCACCGGAGGCACCCTGGCGGCGGCGGTGACGCTGCTGGAGACGCTGGGTGGCCATGTTTCGGCGGCGGCGTGCGTGATCGAACTCACCTTCCTCGAAGGCCGCAGCAAACTCAAGGTGCCGGTCGAGACGCTGCTGAAATACGATAGCTGAAGCAACTGCCAGGGTGAAGAACGCCACCCCCTCTCCGTGCTAGCATGGCCGGGGGGAAATCAATGGTTTCAATTTCCGAGTGCTTTTCCGAGAGCTACGCCGAGGCGCGGGCCAAATTCTGCAGCGCCGCGGCCAACGCCAACGGTGCGCTGCGCTCGTGGCTCAACCCCAAGGCCAAAGGGCCGAACGGCGAGCTGCTCTACCTCGACACGGCGCGCTTTGGCCCCGCCGACGCTACCAACATACTGGTATTGATCTCGAGCACGCACGGCGTCGAGGGCCACTGCGGCTCGGGGGCGCAGATCGCCTGGCTGAGGACCGGCGGCCCGACCAAGCTGCCCAAAGACACCGGCGCATTGCTGATCCACGCCATCAACCCCTACGGCTTCGCCTGGACGCGCCGCGTGACCGAGGACAACGTCGACCTCAACCGCAACTTCGTCGACCACGACAAGGGCTACCCCAAGAACGACGGGTACCTCGCCATCGCCAAGGCCGTCCTGCCCCGAGAATGGAACGACGCGAGCCGCGCCGAGACCGAGCGCGTGTTCGCCGATTACGCCCAGAAGCACGGCGCCTACGGCCTGCAGGGCGCCATCAGCAGCGGCCAGTACACCCATCCCGACGGCATCTTCTTCGGCGGCAGCACGCCGACCTGGAGCAACCGCACGCTGCGCGCCATCGCCCGCAAGGAATTGGCGCGCGCGCGCCGGGTCGGGATAATCGACTTCCACACCGGGCTAGGCCCGTTTGGCCATGGTGAGCTGATCTGCGCGGTGCCGCCCACCTCCAAGTCGTTCGCCCGTGCCAAGGCCTGGTACGGCGACGAGATGACCTCGCCCGAGGGCGGCACTTCGACGTCGGCGGTGGTGGTTGGCATCATGACCGATGCGTTCCCGCAGGAGCTGCCCGACGCTGAGATAACGCCGATCGCGATCGAGTACGGTACCTACACGGTGCCCGAGGTGCTGGGCGCGGTGCGCGCCGACAACTGGCTGCACCATCGCGGCGATCTCAAGTCGGAACTGGGCCACGCGCTCAAGGCCGACATGAAGGAGCGCTTCTTCCCGGCCGGCAACAAGTGGCGCGAAATGGTCTGGGCGCGCGCCGATCAAACGATCGGTTGGGCACTCAAGGGGATGACGGGTCCATGAAGGCAACGGCCCAATGAGGGCAGCGCGATGAGCGTCAGCACCACTACGCCGAACGAGGACTCCGCTCGGCTGCGGCTGCGGCGGGCGTTGCAGCGCGCGCCGCTGTTTGCCGATCTCGACTCTGCCAGCATGGCGGTCATCGAGCGCGAGCTGACGCCGCTCGTCCTGCCCGGCGGCGCGCCGCTGTTCCGCCAAGGCGAGGCCGCCGACGCCGTCTATGTCGTGGCGAGCGGCTGCCTCGGCGTGTTCCGCCATGACGACGAGGAAGGCGACGAGGAGCCGGGCCTGATCGCCGAGATCACGCCGGGCAACATCGTGGGCGAGATGTCTCTGCTGTCGCATAGCCAGCGCACGCGCAGCGTCGCGGCCCTGCGCGACACCGAGGTGTGGCGCCTGGCGCGGTCCAGCTTCGACGCGTTGACCGCCCAGCACCCCGAGGTGCTGCCGGCGCTGATGCGCAACGTGGCGGTGCGCAACGCCATGGGACCGGCCAAGCGCCGGCGCCAGCCGCGCACCTTCGCCCTCCTGCCCGCCGGCTCCGACGTGCCGTCCGCGCGTTTTGCTGTACTGTTGGCGGGCGCGCTCGGCCGCCTCGGCGATCAGGTGCAGATGCTCGGCCCTGAATCGCTGCATGAAGAGCCGGAATGGTTCGCGCGTGCTGAGATGGAGTCGTCATTTGTCCTCTACCGCGCTGACCCGACGCTGAGCTCCTGGACCGAACTTTGCCTGCGCCAGGCCGATTGCCTGGTCGTGGTGCGCAACGCCGACAACGACCTGCCGACCCGGCTGCCGTTCGAGATCGAGACGGCCCAACCCGGTGCCGTCTTCCACCGCCGTCGCGAACTCGTCCTGCTGCATGAAGGCCACGACCCGCGCTCCGGCGCGACCTCGCCTCTGCTGGCCGGCGGCGTCTACGGCCAGCACCATCATGTCCGGCTCGACATCCACAGCGATTTCGACCGCCTGGCGCGGCTGATCACCGGCCACGCCGTCGGCATCGTCATGGCGGGTGGCGGCGCACGCGCCTTCACCCACGTCGGCGTCGTCAAGGCACTGCGCGCGTCAGGCGTGCCGATCGACCTGATCGGCGGCACCAGCATGGGCGCCATCGTTGCCGCCGGCGTAGCTGCGCGCTGGACCGACGAGGAACTGAGCGAACGC
Organism: Rhodospirillales bacterium; assembly: GCA_003153415.1. Classification (GTDB taxonomy): domain Bacteria; phylum Pseudomonadota; class Alphaproteobacteria; order Reyranellales; family Reyranellaceae; genus Reyranella. Next base: position 21,152 of record PLYQ01000036.1, read on the forward strand.
TTCCGGCACTCCTTCGTCGACGTCAATCCGCTCTCGGACTACACGCTGCCGTTCGTCTCGCTGTTCGGCGGCCGGCATGTCACCCGCCTGCTGCGCATGGCGTTCGGCGAAAAGGACATCGAGGACCTGATCCTGCCCTTCTACTGCGTCACCGCCAACCTCACGACGGCCAACGCCGACATCCACACGGTCGGCAAACTGTGGCGCTGGCTGCGCGCGTCGGTGTCGCTGCCCGGGGTGCTGCCGCCCTTCAACGATGCCGGCGAAGTCCATGTCGACGGCGGCGTCATCGACAACCTGCCGGTGCGGGCGATGCGCAAGCTGGGCCGCGGCCTCACCATCGGCGTCGACATCGACACCGGCGGCGCCTTGTCGGCCGGCGCCGGCGTCGAGGAGCCGTGGTCGGCCTGGGAGTTCTTCCGGCGCCTGGTGTGGAAGCGCAAGGAGACGCTGCCGATTCCGTCGATCGTGCGCATCCTGCTGCGCTCGGCCCTGGTGGCCAGCGCCGAGCGCGCCAAGGACGACCGCGCCGCCTCCGACCTGCTGATCGTGCCGCCGATGGACCGGTTTGACCTGCTCGACTGGACGAGCTTCGACGCCGCCATCGAGGCCGGTTACCGCTCCACCATGGAAGAGCTCGACAAGGCGCGCTCCCTGCCGACCGGCGCCCGCCTTTTCGTCGCCTGACCCGGGGACGGGCGTCAGGCGAGGAATTTCAGGCTGTTGGTGACCTTGTCGATCGTCTTGCGCGGCCCATGCACGCCGATACCGACGAAATCCAGCGCATCGGCCGGCGCCGCCGCCAGCGCGGCGCGGTTGTCGGCGTCGTTGGTCGTCTTGAACATCGCCTCGATGTAGATCGCCGGCACGAGCTCGCGCGACAATGCGCGCTGATGGGTGCGACGCAATTCTTCGAGCGAGGCGCCGAACACGAACACCGGCTCGCGGATCAGCGCCGTATAGGCCCGCCCGCCGCCGTCACGGTACGGCTCGCCCTTGAGATGGGGATGGGTCCCGACCAGCCCGCCGGCCAGGAAGGCTGCAACGTTGGCGGACTGCCAGGCGGCGAGGTTGCGGCGCAGGATGAGCGCCGTCTTGGTATCGTAGATCATGGCCCCCATATCGGGCATCGTGGCACGGATGTCTTGAAGGTTTGTGCATGAGTGAGGACGAGATCCGCTTCGACGACCCGCGCGACGGCCTGCAGCGCCTGGCGGCGCGGTTCGGCGCCCACGCCTACGGTCTGCACCGCCACGAGACCTACGCCATCGGCCTGACCCTGTGGGGCGCCCAGGCCTTCCGCTATCGCGGCGCCCTTCGGACCAGCCGCGGCGGCCAGGTCATGGTCATTCATCCCGACGAGGCGCATGACGGCCACGCTGGCGTCGCCGACGGTTTTGCCTACCGCATGCTCTACGTCGATCCGGCCTCGATCTCGGCGGCGCTCGGCGAAGCCGCGACCCCCTTCGTGCCCGATGTCGTCGCCGACGATCCGGCCCTCGCCGGCCTGCTGCGCGAGGCATTCGCCGATTTTCCACGGGCACTGGAGCCGCTGGCCGTCGATGCGGCGGTGGCACGGCTGGCCGAGCTGCTGGTGCGACGCAGCGATGGCGACGCCAGGCCACGGCGCGGCACGACGGCCGGCCGAGTGGCTTACCTGGCGGTCGGCCGGGCCCGCGACTTCCTGGTCGCCGAGGCGCATCGCACGGTGGCGTCGGAGGAGCTGGAACGGGTGAGCGGGCTCGACCGCTTTGCGCTGGCCCGCCATTTCCGCGCTGCCTTCGGGACCTCGCCGCACCGCTTCCAGGTCGGCCGCCGTCTGGCCCGGGCGCGGGCGATGATCGCCGAGGGCGTAGCCTTGTCGGAGGCTGCGGCGGCGACGGGCTTCGCCGACCAAAGCCACCTTACCCGGCACTTTTCGGCACGTTTCGGCCTCACCCCCGGCCGCTGGGCGGCGCTGGCGCGACACGCGGCATGATCCGGGCCGGTTCTGCCCGAATCTTGCATAGCCTCGTCTGCAGGAAGGAAAAACCATGGACCAGTCGATCGTCAGCCGCCGAAAGACGGCCAAGCCCCGCTCCCCGGTGGTCGAGGCGCTGCTTGCCGAAGTGGCCGCGCTGGACGCGGCGGCGGTGCAGCAGCAGATGATGCCGGCGGGCTGCTACACCGCGCCGGAGTTCTTCGCCTTCGAGCAGGAAGAAGTGTTCAGCCGCACCTGGATCTGCGTCGGCCGGGTCGAGCAAGTGGCCGAGCCGGGCGATTGCCTGGCGACCGAGGTCGCCGGCGAGCCGATCCTGGTGGTGCGCGGCGACGACGGCACGATCCGGGCGCTGAGCGCCATCTGCCAGCACCGCGGCGAGATCATCCCCTGCCCGGAGAAAGGCAACGCTCTTCGCTGCCCACTCCATTTCTGGACCTACGACTTCGAGGGCCGACTGGCCGGCGCGCCGCGCATGGGAGACGCCGAGGAGACGCTGCGGCTGCGCAAGACGGTGCGCCTGCCGTTGCTGCGCCTCGAACTGTGGCATGGCTTCATCTTCGTCAACCTCGACCCGCAGGCAGCACCGCTCGACCCCACCCTCGCCAAGCTCGAGCCGTTGTGGGCGGGCTACGAGGCGACCGGGCTGAAGGCCCTGCCGCCGGTGATGAGCGACACGCCGCTGCCGTGGAACTGGAAGGTCCAGGTCGAGAACTTCACCGACGCCTACCATCCCGAGTTTGTCCATATCGGCACGCACGACTTCGCGCCGAGCGTCATGGCGGGCGACGGCGTGCGCTTCACCGAGATGGCACCGGACGACAATGCCATCGTGCGCAGCGTGCCGATGCGCAAGCCGGACGGCGGCATGAACGGCAACGGCTGGGGCGAGAACGCGGCCTTCCCGGCGATTGCGACGCTGCCGCCGGAGCAGCGCTCGCGGATCACCTTCGCCATGCTGCCGCCCAGCCTCACCCTGATGTTCGCAGCCGGCACCGTCGCCTACACCCTGATCCGTCCCACTGGTCCCGAAGCAACGCTGGCCGGCAGCGACCGCGTGACCTACGGCGGCTGGCTGTTGCCGCAAAGCACACTCGACCTGCCGGATCTCAACGCGCGGTGCGCTGCCGTAAGCCAGGGCGGCTCGAAGATCTGGGCCCAGGACGTGCCGATCAACCGCGGCATGCAGGCGGCGAAGCGTTCGCGCTTCCTGCCCGACGGCGCCTACGGGCCGCTGGAAATCACGTTGCAGCAGTTCAATCTCTGGCTGCTCAACGCCTATCGCCGCGCCATGGCAGGTTAGAAATGACCCTACTTTTCTACCAGCTTCTCACGATGTCTCACCGATGTCTCACTCCGGTGAGACCAATCCGATGCCGATGGCATCGGCACTTTCCTTGATTTGGTCTCATTTCTCGCCACCCCCTCCCCCTTGAAGCCGGCAACGGCCCCCGACGTCGAGCGCGGCCGACGAGAGCCACCCACAACGCAGGCCGGCCAGCGTGGTCGCCATCAGCGACCGCATTCCCGGCACATGGCAGGCGGTCCCCATGAAGGCGTCGCGCAACAGGCCGAGCGGCTTAGAAGGCTGCTCGTCAATCTACTTCGCTAGCGCCAGAAGTAAGTAGTGTCCCTGCGTCGTTCGCGGAGCCGCTCCTCTAGCGCCGCTTGGTCGGGACTCAGCGGGCGGCGAAGGATCAATCTTATGATCCACACTAGCGCTGGCATCCCGACGAAGATGATGAGAACGGCTCCGACAACCAAAAGCGAATACATCATGCGCCTCGCATCTTAGTGCTGCGCTTCGGGGGGGCCTTTTTCTTTGCTTTCCGACTCAACTCAACGTGTGGAATCGATCTCCTCTGCCAGGAGCTGACTTCATGGGCGCCAATCCCGCCGATCTCGCTGAGCTCATCACCGAAGAAAAGCTGGATCTCATTTCAGAACTCTGGGACAGCATCGAGTCGTCGGCGACAGCGCCTCCTTTGTCGGAGGCGCAATCGCTCGAATTGGCACGCCGCCGCGCCGAGGAGTTGAGCGATCCCGCGGCAATGATCGATCGGTCAGTCGTGCGCAAAGAGCTTCGCACCACCTGACCTACAATCGAGAACGCCCGCCATTCAGCCCAAACGGACCGCGGGCCTGGAGGGCCGCGGTCCAAATGACTCACAGCCCGCCGTTCACCACCAGACACTGGCCGCTGACATAGTCGCTGTCCGGGCTGCAGAACAGGTAGACCGAACCCGCGGCCTCGGTCGGCAGGCCGCCGCGGCCGAGCGGGATCATCTGGTTCATGGCGGCGATCCGGCCGCCCTGGACGCCGATCTTGACCTTGCGGCCCTGCACTTCGATCTCGCCCGACTCGCCCTGCGACAGCGGCTGGGTGAGGCGCGTCTGGATGTAGCCGAAGGCCACGGCGTTCACTGTGACGTCATAACGGCCGAACTCCTTGGCCAGGGTCTTGGTGAGGCCGATGATGCCCGCCTTGCCGGCCGAATAGTTCGACTGGCCAGCATTGCCGTTGACGCCCGAGGTCGAGGAGATGTTCACGACCTTACGCACGACCCGCTTGCCCTCGGAGCGCTCCTTCTCGACGGCCTGGCGGAAATGCTGCTGAAAGGCGCGCAGCACGCGGAACGGCGCAGTCAGATGGACGTCGAGAATGGCGTACCACTGCTCGTCGCTCATCTTCTGAATGACCGAGTCCCAGGTGTAGCCGGCGTTGTTGACCACGACATGGCAGTCGCCGAAGGCGTCGACCGCGGTCTTGACGATGCGGTCGCCGAAGTCGGGCTTGGCGACGTCGCCGTTGCAGGCCACCGCCTTGCCGCCCATCTTGATGATCTCGGCGACGGTTTCCTGGGCCGGCGCATCGTCGATGTCGTTGATCACCACCCTGGCGCCGTCGCGCACCAGGCGCAGCGCGATCTCCTTGCCAATGCCGCGTCCCGAGCCGGTGACGATCGCCACCTTGCCATCCATCTGACCCATCTGATGTCTCTCCCTGAAAACTAGGCGGCGGCCACGGTGGCGTGGCCCTGCAGCGTGTCCTGGCCGTTCTGGTTGGTGCAACGCACTTCGAGGTCGATCAGCTTCTCGCCGTTCTCCTCGCGCTTGCCCGTGACTTTGCCATTCAACGTAATGACGTCACCCACCCAGGTGATCGAGGTGAAGCGCGTACCGAGCTTGCGAATGCGGTCGCGCGGCGCGTAGCTGGTGACGAGGCGACCGAGGAAGCCCATCGACAGCATGCCGTGGGCGAACACGTCCTTGAAGCCGAACTTCTTGGCGAAGTCGAGATCGACATGGATCGGATTGTGGTCGCCCGAGCCGCCGCAATAGAGCGCGAGCTGGTGGCGGCTGATCGGCGGCAGGACGATCGGCTTGATCGGATCGCCCACCTTGACCTGGTCGAACTTGGGAACGGTTGCCATGATGCCCTCCCTCACTTCTTGGCCGCATCGGGGTTGCGCACGACGGTGATGCCGGTGGCCTTGGCCACCAGCTTGCCCGCCTGGTCCTTCATCGAGGTCTCCGAGACCACGAACCACAGGGCGCCGCCCTTCTTGTCGTACATGTCGACCACCTTCTGCTGACAGGTGATCTTGTCGCCGACGAACACCGGCGCGAAATAGTCGTAGTGCTGCTCGCCGTGCAGGATCAGGCCGATATCGACGTTGAGCAGCTTCAGCAGCCCGCCCTTCTCGGGGTCGTCATTGGTGATCGCCTGCAGGAAGGTCGGCGGCACCGGCAGGGCGCGGTAGCCGGCGGCCTTGGCGGCCGACTCGTCGACGTAGACCGGATCTTCCTCACCGATGGCCTTGCAGAACAGCTTCACCCGGCCGGCCTCGACCGTGGTGCTGAACGCCTTGAATTCGTGGCCGATAACCTTCTTGTCGAGCTGCATGGCCGCGTCCTCCCTCCTTGAATGAAAAACCCTCTCTCCGGCCCACGGGGCCAGAGAGAGGGTTGTCCGTTTCGGGTGCTATTCGTAGCGGCCGACGATGGCCACGCTCGAGATGTTCTCGCGCGGCGCGCCGCCGAGATTGTGCGTCATGCCGATGCGCGGGTTCTTGAGCTGGCGGGGGCCCGCCTTGCCCTGGATCTGCAGGTACATCTCGTAGAGCATGCGCAGGCCCGAGGCGCCGATCGGATGGCCGAAGCACTTCAGCCCGCCGTCGATCTGGCAGGGGATCTTGCCGTCGGCGTCGTAGAAGCCGTCGAGCACGTCCCTCCAGCCCTTGCCGGTCTCGGAGATGTGCAGGTCTTCCATGGTGACCAGCTCGGTCACCGAGAAGCAGTCATGGACCTCGAACATCGAGATCTCGTCGCGCGGGCTCTTGATGCCGGCTTCTTCATAGGCCTTCTTCGAGGCGATGCGCGTGGTGTGGAAGTAGCTGCCGTCCCACGAATTATGGCCCGACTCCGAGCCGTTGGAGACCGAGAGCTGCAGCGCCTTGACCGAGACGATGTCATGCTTGCCCATCACCTTGGCGATCTCAGGCGTGGTCACGATGGCGGCGGCCGCACCGTCCGACACGCCGCAGCAGTCGAACAGGCCGAGCGGCGAGGCGATCATCGGCGCGTTCAGGATGGTCTCCATCTCGACGGCCTTCTGGAGGTGAGCCTTGGGGTTCTTGGCGCCGTTCTGATGGCTCTTCCAGGAAACGTGGCCGATCGCCTTCTTGAGGTCCTCGCCGCTGACGCCATGCGCGGTCATGTAGGCGGTGGCGAGCTGGGCGAAATTGCCCGGCGCGGTGCCGCTGGCGTTCCACAGGGCCTGCAGCGGGCCGCCGCGGCCGCCGGGAAGGCCGCCGTAACCGGTGTCCTTAAGCTTCTCGACGCCGAGCGCCAGCGCGAAGTCGGCCGCGCCGGAGGCCACGGCATAGCAGGCGCCGCGGAAGGCTTCGGTACCCGAGGCGCACATGTTCTCGACATGCGTGACCGGAATGTTGGGCAGGCGAAGCGTCGTCGATAGCGGAATGCCCGACTTGCCGACATGAACTTCATCGATGGCGGTGGAGAACCACGCCGCCTGCAGCTGGTTCTGGTCGATGCCGGCGTCCTTCAGGCACTCCTTGTAGGCCTCGAGCATCAGCTCTTCGGCGCCGCTGTCCCAGCGTTCGCCGAACTTCGAGCAACCCATTCCGAGAATAGCGACCTTGTCCTTGATGCCCCGAGCCATGGCTGGCCTCCTGTAGTGGGGTTGGAATTCTACTCGCTTGAATATCTTACTCCTCTCCCCCGCTAGGAGGAGAGGCCGGGTGAGGGGGTTACGCACTGCTTTCGAGGCCCCCTCACCTAACCTCTCCCCCTAACGGGGGAGAGGAATATGAGACGACTCAGACCGGTGCCGCCTTCCAGAAATAACGCTTGAAGCCGCCGCGCATGGTGTCGTTGTCGCGGATGCGGAAAGTCATGCGCATCTTGGCGCCGACCTTGACCTGTTCCTTGTCGCTGTCGGTGAAGTCGGCCATGAAGCGCCCACCCTCGGCAAAGGTGATCATGCCGTAGTAGCCGGGCGGGTCCGGCGAATAGACCAACGAATCGGCGGTGAACGACATGACCGCGCATTCGAGCCCGGCCATCGCGTAGGGATCCTGGCTGTCGATGGCGTGGCAGTTGGGATTGACGCAGACCTGGCTGCGCGGGAACTGGGCAGTGCCGCACACCCGGCACTTGCCGCCGACCAGGCCGTAGATCATGTCGCGCTTGCGCCACAGGACGCTCAACGCGGTCTTCTTGTCGAACTCGGCGCGCATGCCCTTCTCGATCGGCAGCATTTCGTTGAAAGCGAGGAACTTCAGGTAGTTCTTCTCTTCCTTGCGCCGCGCCATCCAGCCCGACAGGCCCTTGCGCTTGGGCAGCTTGTCCTTCTCGGCGGTGACTTCGAACACCAGGATGTCGACGCCCTGGCCGAAGGCCACGACCATGATCTTGTCGCCGGCCTTGGCCGCCTCGAGCGCGTCGACCAGCATGATCAGCGCGTGTGCTGCACCTGTGTCGCCGAGATTGGCGCCCAGCAAGTCGCGCACCGCGCCCTCGCCGATGCCGCAGATCTTGGCCATCTGCTTCGGGACGGCGGGCATCAGGCTCGGCATGATGAAGTGAGTGACGTCGCTGCCCTTGATCTTGCAGGCCGCAAGTGCCCCCTTGATCGCCGGCGGCACGATCTTCGAGTAGCCCTCGTCGCGGATCCAACGCTCTTCCCAGCCATAGTCGAAGTCGGATTCATCGCCGCGGAAGTGATCGACGAAGTCCATCGACACGGAGTGATGGCCAACCAGCTTGGCGATGACGTTCTCGGTGCCGCACAGCAGCGCCGCCGCGCCGTCGCCGTAGTTCAGCTCATTCGACGAGGCGACGCGCGCCATGCGTTTGTCGGCAGCTGCCACGAGAGAGGGCGCGCCGTCCTTCGAGGCGTTGAGCCCGGCGATCAGCGCCGAGGTACCGGCCTTCAGCGAGCCGCCGATGTCGGTGGCCGACAGGTTCTGTTCGACATTGAGCGCGGTGCCAATGACGCCGGCGTTCTGGCGATCCTTGAAGGGATGCGTCGTCGAGGCGAAGTAGATGTTGCGGACGTCTTCGGCCTTGTGGCTGGTCAGGCAATCGCGTGACGCCTCGACTGCCATGGTGATCGAATCCTCGTCCCAGTTGGCCATCGAGCGCTCGCCCTTGGCGAGGCCACGCAGGCCGGCAGCGAACCACTTGTTGGCGTCGTAGACGGCCTGACGGTTGAGCCGCAGGCGCGGCACGTAAGCCCCGAAGGCGACGATTCCGACCATTCTTGTCTTCCTCCAGCTGCCCGGCGGTTAGCCGGTTCATGAACGTGCGTTCATTGGCTCTTAGCGCGCCAGCCCGCGACGGGCGAGCCGGTTTTCGGCATGGCTGCCGTTCGGCCGAAATTATCTTCCGGTGTGCGGAACCCCGCCTTGTGGCGGTATTTCGCGCACGAGGTTGCGATAGCCGGCGTCGGGCGGGATGTGCAGGAAGCGCTTGCCGTCACGCACCTCGACCCACGGCGCAACGGTGACCACCTTGCGCTTCGTCGCCTGAGCGATGGCGCTGGCGACCGTGCCGCCTTCAGCCAGCAGCTCGAGATTCTTCTGCGTGGCATGGACCAGCATGCGCTTGCCGCCCTTGGCCTCGTCGATCGCCGCCTGAGCACCGATCCAGACAGAGTCCACCGATTCAGAACCGTCGTGCAGCGCCACCTGATCGGCCGGCGCTTCCGCAAGGAAAAACCAGGTGTCGAAACGCTTGGGCACAAAGGTCGGCGTAATCCAGTGGGCGAACGGCGTCATGAATTCGGTGGCCAGTTCGAGATCCTCGGCTTCGACCAGATCGACGATGCTGGCCTCGTCCTTGGTGAGCCTAGCGCGCCAGCGGTCTTCGATGGGCTTCAAGTCCGCCGCGCCGATCAGTTCCTTGTGACTGCGCTTGTGGGCCAACAGGACTCCACATTCCTCGAAGGCCTCGCGGATGCCGGCAATGCGGAATTTCAGCTCGTCGTCGGACAGGGAAGCAGCGCCCGTCGAGCGGGCGCGCAACCTCTTGTCGCCGTCGGCGTCCTCGAGCTTGCCGCCGGGGAACACCAGGGCGCCGGAGAAGGAATCGATCTGGTGGTGGCGCACCACCATGAAGACCTCGAGCAGCGAGGCGGCGTCGTCAGGCTTGGACGGCCGCAGCAGCAGCACGGTCGTGGCGGGACGGGGTGGCGAAGGTTCCTTCTTTGGCGTGGCGTTCATCATTTCCTGCATTTCTGTGTGCGCTGAGTGTCCCACACCGACCGGGACAGTGTCATCGGCCGGGTGTAGGCTTGGCCGTCCCGTTTCGCAGTGAAAGAGAGCGCCATGTCCACCACAGACAATACCGGTTCGCACAGCCTGGCCGACGGCATCAAGGCGCTGCGCGCCAAATGGGGATGGATCGTGGCCTTCGGCGTCATCTCCATGATCGCCGGCGTCATCGCGCTGGGCAGCGTCGTGATGGCGACCGCGTCGGCGGTGATGATCGTCGGCATCATGATGCTGATCGCAGGCTTTGCGGAGGTCTTCGCTGCCTTCAACGTCAAGGACTGGGGACACCGCCTGTTCTGGCTGCTGCTGGGCGCGCTCTATGTGTTCGCGGGTCTCGTCTGCCTGCAGAACCCGTTCGAGGCCGCCACCATCCTCACCCTGTTTCTCGGCATTTCGCTGGTGATCGGCGGCCTGCTGCGCATCTTCCTGGCGACGCGCATGAAGCACGAGGCGCCGTGGGGCTGGGTGGCCTTCTCCGGCGTCGTGACCGTGCTGCTGGGCGCCATGATCATCGCCAAATGGCCGGCCTCGAGCTTCTACGTGCTCGGCATTTTCCTCGGCATCGACCTGATCTTCTTCGGCTCGACCTGGCTGACGATGGGCCTGGCGCTGCGCAAGCGCGCCTGACGCCTACTTGCGCGTCGGGTCGTCGGAGACCTGCACCAGGAGCTTGCCGAAGTTCTTGCCCTTGAGCAGGCCCATGAAGGCTTCGGGCGCCTTGTCGATGCCCTTCACGATGTCCTCGCGATACTTGATCTTGCCGGCCTTCACCGCAGCCGGGACTTCCTTCCAGAAGCCCTCCATCTGGCCGAAGTGATCGGACACGATGAAGCCGGTCACGGTGGCGCGCTTGACCAGCAGCAGGCGCCAGTCGGGGCCGGGATTCATCTGCATCTCGTTGTACTGCGAGATCAGGCCACAGAGCGGCACGCGGGCGAAGTCGTTGAGCTGCGGCACGACGGCGGCCTGCACGGCACCGCCGACATTCTCGAAGTAGACGTCGATGCCCTTGGGGGCAGCGTCGCGGATCTCCTTGAACAGGTTGGCGCCGGCCGCGCGATAATCGACGCAGGCGTCGAAGCCCAGTTCCTTCACGACGTAGTCGCATTTGTCGCGCCCGCCGGCGATGCCGACGGCGCGGCAGCCGTGCAGCTTGGCGAGCTGGCCGACCACCGAGCCGACGGCGCCCGACGCTGCCGAGACGACAACGGTCTCGCCCGTCTTGGGCTTGCCGATCGACATCAGGCCCCACCACGCCGTCATGCCCGGCATGCCGAGCACCGACAGCGTCAGCGACAGCGGCGCGGTGTTGGGGTCGAGCTTCATGCTCATGGCGCCGTTCGATACGGCGTAGCTCTGCCAGCCTGAGTATTCGGCGACGAAGTCGCCTTCCTTGAACCGCGAATTCCTCGACGTCACCACTTGACCGACCGTGCCGCCGACCATGGCATCGCCCAGCCCGACATTGGCGGCATAACCCTTGGTCTCGGCCATGCGGCCGCGCATGTAGGGGTCGAGCGACATCCAGATGGTGCGCGACAAGTACTCGCCGTCCTTGGGCTCGGGGATCGGTGAATCGACGACGTCGAAATTGGCATGGGTCGGTTCGCCCTGCGGGCGCGACTTCAGCAACACGCGGCGATTGGTGGCGGCCATGGAGTCCTCCTGTTTCGCGGATGTGCTAACACACGAGGCAATGCGTACCTACCTCTGTCTTCCCGGTGCCTGGATGGGCGCGTGGTCCTGGCAATTCGTCGTCGAGCGGCTCAAAGCGGCGGGACACGACGCCCGCGCCCTGGCCTTTCGCGGCGTCGGCGAGCGCGCCGCCGAACTCGCGCCCGAACTCGATAACGACGCCTTCCTGGCCGATACGGTCGACTATCTCGAAATAGAGAACCTGCGCGACGTCGTGCTGGTCGGTCACAGCTTCGGCAGCTTGATCGCCGGTCTCGTGACCGACCGGGTGCCCGAGCGGGTCGCCCACCTGGTGATCATCGACGGCGGCATCCCGACCGACGGTCAGTCGATCTTCGGCCGCATCCCGCCCGAGATCGTGGCCAAACGAAAGAAGCTGGTGACGATCGTGAACGGCACCGAGGTGCTGCCCTTCGCGCCGGTCGGCAGCCTGATCATCGACGATCCCGAACTCGCCGCCTGGACGCACCGCCAGCTCACGCCGCATCCCGTCGCCTGCTACACCAAGCCGATCCGGCTCCGCCATGCGGCGGGCAACGGAAGGCCGATGACCTACATCGCCTGTACCAGGCCGCGCTATCCTGTTTCGGCCGGCATGCACGAGAAGGTGCAGACGATGAGCCACATCCGCTTTCGCCCCATCGAGGCCGGCCACAACTGCATCATCTCCGCGCCCGATCTCGTGACCACGGAACTGCTGGAAATCCCGCGATGAGCGCAAACGACAGTGAGCAACTGATGATCCTGGTCGCCGGACCTTATCGCGGCGGCACCAATGACGATCCCGTTCTGATCCAGCGCAATGTCGACGCGATGGAGGACATGGCGCTGAAGGTTTTCCGCCGCGGCCATCTGCCCGTGATAGGCGAATGGTTCGCGCTGCCTCTGCTGAAGCATGCCGGCTCGAAGAAGATCGGCGACGCGGTGTTCGACGAGATCTTCCACCCCATCGCCCGCGAGTTGATCGGCAAGTGCGACGCCGTGCTGCGCATCGGCGGCCCCTCGACCGGCGCCGACGACATGGTCGCCACCGGCCAGCGGTTGGGCAAACGCATCTATCGCGATCTGACCGAAATTCCCGAGCGCCGTCGCTGAGACTCTCCCCCTCCCTGCCTCCCCCGTCTGACGGGGGAGGTGCCCGAAGGGCGGAGGGGGAAAGCCTCAGAAAGACTCCTTGTACGGCCGGAGATCGATCTCGTGGCTCCAGGCGCTGCGCTGTTGGCGATGGAGGTGCCAGTAGTTGTCGACGATCGCCTCGACGTTCAGCAATCCATCCGGTCCGGCCTTTTCCAGGCGGTCGGGCATACGCGACAGCAGCCGGTCGCCGGCGATGCCGCCGTCGATGATGACATGGGCGACATGAATGCCGTGCGGGCCGAACTCGCGGGCCATAGACTGGACCAGGAGCCGCAGCCCCCCCTTGGTGGCATTGAAGGCGGCAAAGCGCGGCCGCCCGCGCAGCGAACCCGAGGCGCCGGTGAAGATCGCCGTGCCGCGTCCCAGCGGCGCCAGCCGGCGCATCGCCTCGCGGCCGAACAGGAAGCCGGCAAAGCAGCCGACCCGCCAGGAGTCCTCGAAATGCTGCGCCGTCATCTCGCGGAAATCGACGGGCGCATTGTTGCCCATGTTGAACACAGCGAGGTCGGCAGGCGATCCGTCGGCATCGTCGGCCATCGCCCGGTCGAACAGGGCGATCACGTCGACCTCCGTGGTGCCGTCGACCACGACGGCCGTTGCCGAGCCACCGCTCTGGCGGATGGTGTCGACCACCTTGTCGATCTTGGCCGCCGTGCGGCCGGCCACCAGCACGTGATGACCCTCCTTGGCGAAACGACGGCTCGCGGCGCCGCCGATGCCGCGTTCCGCGCCGACGCCCAATACGACTGCCTTCGGTTTCTTGGCCATGTGAATTCCCCGAGGAAAGTGGTTTGAGGGAACTTGCGGTGCGGCGGCCGGCTTCGCTACGGTCCGCCCGCATGAAATTACCTCCCTACCCCATGATCGATCTCGATCTTGGCGCCCCGCTCGACCGTCACCGCGCCACTGTCCAGAAGGAGTGGATCGACTGGAACGGCCACATGAACGTGGGCTTCTATGTCGTGGCCTTCGACAAGGCGACCGACGTGCTGTGCGAACAGTTCGGCTGCAGCTGGGACTACACCAAGCAGAAGATCGGTATGACCTTCGTGCTCGAGGCCCACGTCACCTACGACCAGGAGGTCAAGGAGGGTGACCCGCTGCGCTTCACCAGCCAGATCCTCGACCACGACGCCAAGCGCCTGCACTACATTCACGCGATGTATCACGGCACCGAGGGCTACCTCGCCGCGACCAACGAGCTGATGCTGATGAACATCGACTACGCCAGCCGCCGGTCGGCAGCGTGGCCGGACTTCGCCATGGAGCGTATCGAAAAGCTCGCCGCCGCCCACGCCGCACTGCCCAAGCCGAAGCAGGCCGGCCGCCTCATCGGCATTTCCAAGAAGAAGTAGAGTCCATGCTTGTCACCTTGCCGTACGAACTGCCGGAACTCGTCACGAGCGCGCCGCTCGACATCCACCGCTCGACCGTGCTGCCCGAATGGGTCGACTGGAACGGCCACATGAACGTCGCCTTCTACGTCACGGCCTTCGACCAAGCGTCGGGCGCCTTCATGCGCAACATGGGGCTCGGCCGGCCCTACGTCGACGGCAAGCACGGCATGACCTTCGTGCTGGAGACTCACGTCACCTACGACCGCGAGATGAGGCAGGGCGCGCCGATGCGCTTCACCACACAGCTCCTCGAACGCGACGCCAAGAAGGTCCATCTCTTTCACGAGATGTACCACGCCGAACACGGTTACCTGGCCGCCACCAACGAAACGATCGTGATGAACATCGACTACGCCTCGCGCCGCTCCGCGCCGTGGCCCATGCAGGCGGGCGAGCGGCTGGAAGCGATCTGGGACGCCCACCGTCCGCTGCCGCGCCCGGCCAAGGCCGGCCGGGTGATGGGGCTCACGAAGAAGTAGCGAGCTTCGCCAGCGCCTCGCCGCTCAGCCGATAGGGCAGCCAGTTCTTGATCCATTTGAAGCCGATCTTCTCGTAGAAGCCGCGGGCCGGATTCCAGTCGAGCACGTTGAGGTCGATGCGCTTAAAACCGTTGGCGGCGCATTCTTTGGCCAGCGCCACCATCAGGGCGCGAGCGACGCCGCCGCGACGCTCCTCGGGCACCACCCAGATATCCTCGATGAAAATGCCGCGCGCCGCCGTCCATACCGAGTAGTTGAAGGTATAGAGCGCGAAGCCGACCGGCTTGCCGGCCCGCTCGGCGATCAGCGCGCCAAACTGCGGGTCGTTGCCGAAGCCGTCGCGCGCCAGGGTCGCGGGCGTCGAGGTGACGGCGTGCGGCTCGTCCTCGTAGGTCGCGAGGTCGATCGAAAAGCGGTGCAGCAGATCGACGTCGGCCACCGTCGCGGGGCGGACGACTACAGGATTGCTCATGCCGCGGCCTCCTTCAGCGCCTCACGGATCACCGCCTCGTCGCCGATGTGGTTGACCAGCAGCAGGATCAGCCTGGCATCGAAGGCCCGGCACTGCTCGTCGTCGAGGCCTTTGTGGGCATCAACGACGGCATTGTAGACATCGTCGGGCCGCTCGAGATTCAGCGTTCGCCGAAGCATGTTGCCTCCTTGCCCATCGCCCGTGCGACGGAAGTCGCCACAGCAGCTTGATCGAATTTACGCCAGCGCGCCGCGACATAGCGATCCGGGCGGATCAGGTAGGTCGTGCCCGGCCGCGCATCGTAGCGCTGCAGTGCCAACGTTTCCTCTCCGACATCGACCGCAGTCACACCCGCCGGCGCCACGATAGGGCCGCCGAACGCCAGCAACGTGAAATCGCGACCGAGCCGGTCGATCAGCCATCCTCTACCCAGCGGCGCGTCGACCATGGCTCGCCCCGGCGCCGGTCCACCGGCCCAATCGCCGTCGGCGTCCGGCGTGTCGAGCGGCGAGCCCGATTGCGTCGTCGGCACCGACAGCCGGCCGCTGTTGATCAACGCGCGCGCGAAGGGAAAGTCCTTGGCCAGCGCGAGCGTGGCGTCGCGGAAGGCGCGGGCGGCGGGGAATTTGGGTGTGATGAAGTCGGTGCTGCGCGTCGAATTCAGGATGTTCTCGCGCGAGGCGGCGCGGCGCTCGCTGTCGTAGCTGTCGAGCAGCGACACCGGCGCCTGGCCTCCCAGAACCAGCGCCAGCTTCCAGGCGAGATTGTCGGCGTCGGCGACCGCGGCATTGCCGCCGCGCGCGCCGAACGGCGAGACGACGTGCGCAGCATCGCCGACGAAAATCGTTCGGCCGTGCATAAAGCGCTCCATCATCCGGCAGGTGAAGGTGTAGACGCTGGTCCATTCGTGCTCCCAGCGCGCGTCGGGGCCGAACATCTGGCGCAGCCGGCGGTTGACATTCTCCGGCTTCTTCTCCTCCTCGGGATCGGCATCGCGGCCGAGCTGGAAGTCGGCGCGCATCACGTCGTCGGCCTGGCGGTGCAGCAGCACCGAATTGGTGGGATGGAACGGCGGATAGAACCAGAAGCGCCGCTCCTTCGGCAGGTCGCCCTTCATGCGGATGTCGGCAATCAGGAACTGGTCGTGGAAGACCTCGCCGGGATAGGGCAGGCCGAGCAGGTGCCGGACCGCGCTGCGCACGCCGTCGCAGGCGACCAGCCAGTCGGCCTCGAGACTGTAGTTTCCATCCGGCGTCTCGACCTCGACCGTGACGCCATCGTTGCGCTGCTGCACGCCAACGACCTTGTTGCGCACCCTCAGCTCGATCAGCGGCTCGGCGAGGCAGCGGTCGTAGAGAAATTCCTCGACGTAGTACTGCTGCAGGTTGACGAAGGCCGGGAACTTGTGGCCGGGCTCGGGCTGCAGGTTGAAGCGATAGATTGCCTGGTCGCGGAGATAGACCTCGCCCTGCTCCCAGGTGATGCCCTTGTCGACCATGCGCTGGGCGATGCCGAAGCGGTCCCAGATTTCCAGGCTGTGCTTGGCCTGGCAGATCGAGCGGCTGCCGAGACTCACCGTGTCGTCCTCGTCGAGCACCAACGACGGCACGCTCCGCGCGGCGAGCAGCAGCGCAAGCGTCGGCCCGGCGAGGCCCGCGCCCACGATCACGACCGGCCGGCGTTCTCCCGGACCGTCGAGTTCGGCCGGCCGGCGATAAGGATAGTGACGATAGTCGTAGGAGCTCAGGCCCTCTTCTCCAGCGCCGCCCACATCTCGATATCGCGTTCGGCCGTCCAGATGCGCGGATGGTCGAGGCCTTTGGCCTCGTCGTAGGCGCGCGACACATCGAACGGCATGCAATGCTCGAAGATCACCCAGTTGCCGTAGCGCGGCTGCAACGCGACCATCGCCTTGTCGTAGGCGTCCTTCAGCGACTCGCCGGCCTGGGCGCTGGCCGACACCGCCTTGTAGAGGTCCGACAGGAACTGCTGGGTGCCGGCAATGCCCTCTTCAACGGCAGTCTCGCCGACCAGCGCGTCGCCTCGGCCCGGCACCAACGCCTCGGCCCTGAGGTCGCGCAGCTTCTGCAGCGTGTCGGGCCAATCCTTGTAATGCGCGTCGCCGCAATAGGGCGTGGCGCCGTACTCGACCAGGTCGCCGCTGAACAGCGTGCGCTCCTCGGGCAACCAGACGATGGTGTCGCCCTTGGTGTGGCCGCGGCCAGCATGGATGATGTCGACCTGCAGCTTGCCCAGCCAGATCGACATGCGGTCGTTGAAAGTGAGCGTGGGCCAGGTCAGGCCGGGAATGGTCTCGGCCGCCTGAAACAGCCGTGGGAAGCGCTGCAGCTCGGATTTGTAGTCCTGCGCGCCGCGCTCGACGATCATATCGCGCGTGGCCTCGCTGCAGATGATGTGCTCGGGATTGTATCCGCTGGCGCCGAGCACGCGCACGGCGTGATAGTGCGAGAGCACGACGTATTTGATCGGCTTGTCCGTGACGGTGCGGATGTGCTCGATCACCTGCTCGGCCATCTTGGGTGTCGCTTGCGTATCGACCACCATGACAGCGTCGTCGCCGACCACGATGCCGGTGTTGGGATCGCCCTCGGCGGTGAAGGCGTAGGCATGTTCGCTTAGACGGCTGAAGGTGATCTTCTTCTCCGCCATGTCCGCCTGGGAGGCGAAGGCTCTGGCCATTGGGTTCCCCTAGTCTTGATTATTGGAGTCTTGCTTGTTGGTCGATCCGCCCCGAGCCTAGTCGGAACCGTACTTGTGATACTTCGACCGATCGCCTGAACGCACCGTGACCTCGAAGGCGTCGTTGTCACGCTCCATGCGCAGCGTCACCGCCGTGCCGGCCGGCCCCGAGGCCCACAGCTTCCTGTAGAAGTCCGCGACGTCGTCGAGCACATCGCCGTTCAGGGACTGCAGGATGTCGCCGCGCCGCAAACCGGCGCGATCGGCCGGGCCGCCGTCGGAAATGCCGCCGACCACGAGCTGGCCCATATGCTCGACCGTGTAGAGACCGAGCCACGGCCGCGCCGGCGTCGACAGATGGCCGGTCTCGACCAGCTCGGCAAAGATCGGCTTCAGCCGGTTGATCGGCACATACATGTTGCCGGGGAAGGCCGGTGCACCTGGCCCCAGCGCCTCCTGCACGAGCAGCGAGCCGACGCCCAGCAGCGAGCCGTCGATGCCGATCAGCGCCGAGCCGCCCCACAGCGGATAGGCCGGCACGGTGAAGATGGCGTTGTCGAGCAGGTACTCCCAGTAGCCGGCGAATTCGCGCCGGCCGGCGACCTTGACCTTGAGTGTCGCCTTCTCGCCGCCCAGCCCCGCGACATAGGCTTCGCTGCGCAGCGACAGCGTGTCGGAGTCGCCCAGGCGCATCGGCTTGACCTTGGGCGGCACGCCGGTGCGCACCAGGCCGAAGCCGCTTTCATAGTCGTAGCCGACGATGGTGGCCGGCAGCTTGCGGTCGTCGATGTCGGTGATGGTGATCGTGTCGGCTTCCGTGATCAGGTAGCCGATGGTGACGATCAGGCCCTCGTCGTCGATCACCGTGCCATGGCCTTCGCGCTCTGAGCCCAGCGTCTGGGCCGAGCGGCGGTTCTCGGGAATGGTGGTGTGCACGCCGACCACGGCCGGCAGCGCCTCGGCCACGCCCGACGGAAGACTGGAGCTTTCGATGCCCGGCCGCAGCGCCTCGACGCCGCCTTGGCCGGTCGGCAAGTGGCTCGAGCCGTTCGCCGAACCGTTCAACCCTCGGGCCATTTGAGTACCTCCGCTGCCAGAAGTCGGCGCGTCCACCGGGGAAAGATAGGCGTCCGCCGCGCCGATTGCTATATGACGCTGATGGCGCCCCCCGCCGATCCGTTCGAAATCACCGACGACCCCGTTCCGGCCCCCAACACGCCTGAAGCGGGGCCGGCGCGGCGCGCCGTGGCGTCCATGGCCCATCTCGACGGACTGAACGAGGAGCAGCGCAAGGCAGTTATCCACGAGGACGGCCCGCTGCTGGTGCTGGCCGGCGCGGGAACCGGCAAGACCCGCGTGCTCACCACCCGCATTGCCCATCTATTGATCACCGGCCGCTCCCGGCCGTCGCAGATCCTCGCGGTGACGTTTACTAACAAGGCCGCCCGCGAAATGCTCGACCGCGTCGCCAGTCTGATCGGCGGGGCCGCCGACGGCATGTGGCTGGGCACCTTTCATGCGATCGGTGTGCGCGTGCTGCGCCGCCACGCCGAGCTGGTGGGCTTGAAGAGCAATTTCACCATCCTCGACACCGACGACCAGACGCGGCTGATCAAGCAGCTCCTGCAGGCCGAGGGCATCGACGACAAGAAATGGCCGGCGCGTGTGCTCTCCGGCATCATCCAGCGCTGGAAGGACCGCGCGCTCACACCCGACAAGGTCTCGGGCGACGATGCGGGTGAGTTCGCCAACGGCAAGGCGGCCGACATCTACCGCCAGTACCAGGCCCGCCTCGCCGAGGTGAACGCCGTCGATTTCGGCGACCTGGTCATGCTCTGCGTCACCCTGTGGCAACAGCATCCCGACGTGCTGGCACAGTATCACCGCCGCTTCCGCCACATCCTGGTCGACGAATACCAGGACACCAACGTCGCCCAGTATCTCTGGCTGCGCCTGCTCGCCCAGGGCACGGTCGACGTCTGCTGCGTCGGCGACGACGACCAGTCGATCTACGGATGGCGCGGTGCCGAGGTCGGCAACATCCTGCGCTTCGAGAAGGACTTCCCGGGGGCCACCATCGTGCGGCTGGAGCGCAACTACCGCTCGACGCCCCATATCCTGGCGGCCGCCTCACACCTGATCTCGCACAACGAAGGCCGGCTCGGCAAAACCCTGTGGACTGAATTGAAGGAAGGCGAGCGTATCTCGGTGCGCGGCGTGTGGGACGGCGACGAGGAAGCCCGCACCATCGGCGAGGAGATCGAAGCGCTGCAACGCGACAAGCACAAGCTGGCGCAGATCGCCATCCTGGTGCGCGCCGGCT
>PLYQ01000141.1:0-527 GCA_003153415.1 Rhodospirillales bacterium
CCCGGCCCGAGATCGACGTCGGAGAACCCGCCGTCGCGCGCGTCGAGCAGGATCAAGGTGCCGTTGCGCTGGCCGGTCGCCCACACGAACTGTCCGGCATCGCAGGCCACGTCGTGCAGGCCCGCCTTCGCGCCAATGTCGAAGGCGCGGATTCGATAACCGTTCAGTTCGCGGGTTTCGACTGTGGCGCGGGCGGGCGAAGCGACCAGCGCCGGCGTGGCGAGTGCTCCGGCGGACAAGGCGAGCAGTTGGCGGCGGCGCATGACAGCCTCCTGGATGGGCACTGTTTCGATTTTGCGCCTTCGGCCATCGTAATCAAGACGGCCGATGCTGCGCCCAAGGCCGCGCCTGTTCGAGGAGCGCGCCCAGCCGCAGCACGTCGGTCTCGCAGCCCCATTTGCCCACGATCTGCACCGAGGTCGGCAGGCCATCGACGCCGAAGCCCGACGGCACGGCCAACGCCGGGTGGCCAGTGAGGTTGAAAGGGTACTGGTACGACGTCCAACCCTGGCGGGTGATGCCGCATT
>PLYQ01000141.1:551-2806 GCA_003153415.1 Rhodospirillales bacterium
GCGCAGAACACCGCGAAGTTCGCCTGGTAGAGCACGCGGCCCTCGTATTCGATCCAGTCGACTTTATCATTGGGCTCCTCGACCTCTGCGCCCATTTCCTGCCAGGCGGCGAGGGACGCGCGGGTGTTGGCGCGCACGTCGGCCGCGATCCGCGGATTGGCGGTGAGCTCGAAATACGCGATGCGCACGCCCGACAGATCCTCGCCCGCGAGCTTGGGCGACAGCGGATGCTGCGCAGCACCGCCCAAGGTCCAGGGGTCCTTGTCGCTGGGCCCGACTAGCACCGAATGCATGACTGCGGCATCGGTGATCGTGCGCGTGAGCGGCCCGGCATAAACATTGTTGCCGAAGGCGTCGCGGCTGGAATTCGCCGGCACGACACCGAGCGTCGGCTTCAACCCGACGAGGCCGCTGCACGAGGCGGGTCCGCGCACCGAGCCCGCGCCGTCGGTGCCGAGCGCGATCGGGCCGAGGCCTGCCGCCACCGCGGCCGCACCGCCGCCACTCGAGCCGCCCGGCGTGCGCTCGAGGTTCCATGGATTGCGCGTCACTCCGAACGACGGCCCGTCGGTCAGGCCCTTGACGCCGAATTCCGGCGTCGTCGATTTGCCGATGACAATGGCACCGGCGGCGCGCAGGCGCTGGACCAGCACGTCGTCCGATTTGGCAACGTTGTCCTCGAAGATCGCCGAGCCGTGGCGGGTGTGTACGCCTTCGACGTCGACCAGATCCTTGATGCTGACCGGCACGCCGTGCAGCGGCCCGAGCGTGGCGCCGTCGGTGACGGCCTTCTCGGCCGCTTTGGCATCGCGCCGCGCTTGTTTCGCCATCACCACGCGAAAGCAGTTGAGCCGGGGCTGGGCTCGATCGATCGCTTTCAGGACAGTATCGACGTATTCGACGGGCGAAAGCTTGCGGGCGCGGATGAGGGCGGCGGTCTTCACGGCCGGCATGAAGAGCAGATCGGTGTCGGTCATGCCGCCACTTTAGCCGATCCTCGACACGCTCTGCACGCTGCGCTACGCCGCTCGCAGATGTTCAGCCTCCCCGTCCTCGCAGCCCTTGCCGTCGTGGCCGTCGTGACCTCGTTCATCTCCGGCATCTTCGGCATGGCGGGCGGCATGCTGTTGATCGGCTTTTTGCTGATGGTGCTGCCGGTTCCCGTGGCTATGGTGTTCCATGGCGTCATCCAGATCGCGGCCAACAGCTGGCGCTCGTGGCTGTGGCGCCACCACATCAACTGGAGCGTCGTGCTGCAGTTCGGCCTGGGTTCCGCCTTCTCGCTGCTTGTCTTTTCCTCGTTCGCCTTCGTGCCGCCCAAGTGGGCGGTGCTGATGGCCGTCGGATTGACGCCGTTCGTTGCCCTTTCGGTGCCGCAGCGCATCTCGCCCAACATCGAGGCGCGCGGCCAGGCCTTCGCCGCCGGCGCCATCGCTGGCGCCCTGCAGCTGGTGTCGGGCGTCACCGGGCCTATCCTCGACATCTTCTATGTGCGCACCGGCATGACGCGGCAGATGAACGTCTCGACCAAGGCCGCGGCCCAGGTTCTGGCCCATCTCAGCAAGGTAACGTACTTCGGAGTACTGGTTGCCAACCCGGGCGGCCGCGACTGGGAGCAGTGGCTGGTCATGGCCTTCGCCGCCTGCTTCGCGGTGCTCGGCACCACCTTGTCGCGCGGCTTCCTTGATCGCATGTCCGACAAGCAGTTCTATCATTGGACCCGACGCGTGATCCTGGCGATCGGCGTGGTCTATATCGGACAGGGCGTGTGGCAGATGGCGGCGAGATGAGCGACCCTAAACCGATCGATGTGAAGGCAGAAGTGCGGGCGCTGCTTGATCGCCTGCCCGACGATTGCACGTTCGCCGACGTGCAGCGCGCCATCGCTGTGATGATGTGGCCCAAGAAGGATGACGGCAGTTTGACGCCGCCTGAGCGGCTGTCGCCCGACGAGGTAAAACGCCGCCTGCGCGAGTGGCTGAAATCGGAGAAGGACAAATGAAGGACCGCGTCTCGATCGACCTCAAGGACGGCGTGGCTGACGTCCGCCTGATCCGCGCCGACAAGATGAACGCGCTCGATCCCGCGATGTTCGAGGGCATCATCGAGGCCGGCGCCCAGCTTGCCGAGATGAAGGGACTGCGCTGCGTGGTGCTCTCGGGCGAGGGCAAGGCCTTCTGCGCCGGCCTCGACATGGGCAGCTTCGCCGCCATGGAGGAGAAGGGCGACAAGGTGCCCGGCGTGCGTGATCTCAC
>PLYQ01000141.1:2887-4047 GCA_003153415.1 Rhodospirillales bacterium
GACATCGTGCGCGAACTCACCTACACCGGCCGCGTCTTCGATGCCGAAGAGGCGCAGCAATACGGCTTCGTCACGCGCGTCGTTGCCGATCCGCTGAAGACGGCGTTCGAAACCGCGCGCGAGATCGCGTCCAAGAGCCCCGATGCGGTGCGCGCCGCCAAGCGGCTGATGAATCTGGCCGTGGCGACAGATGCCAAGACCGGCCTGATGGCCGAGTCGATCGAGCAGCAGAGGCTGATCGGCGCGCCCAACCAGCTCGAGGCGATCATGTCGAACCTGCAGAAGCGCGCCGCGAACTTCAAGGATTGACGCCCAATGAACCGCCAATGGCTCTACGCCAAGCAGCCGGCCGGCAAGATCGCCGCCGACACGTTTCAGTGGCACGAGGCGGCCATCCCGGTGCCGCGCGACGGCGAGGTGCTGGTGCGTTCGCGCATGCTGTCGCTCGATCCCGCCAACCGCGCCTGGATGATGGGCAAGACCTATCGCGACGCGCTCGAGCCGGGTCAGGTGATGAGCGGCTTCGTGATCGGCGAGGTGGTCGAGTCCAAGGCGCCCGGTCTTAAGATCGGCGACATCGTCGAGGGCGACTGGGGCTGGCAGGATTATGCTGCGTTGCCGGCGCGCCGCCTCGTCAAGCGCACGACGGAGGCGCCGCTCGAGATGCTGATCGGCCCGCTCAGCGTCACCGGCCTCACCGCGTATTTCGGATTGCTGGAAGTGGGCCGGCCCAAGCCCGGCGACACGGTGTTGGTGTCGGCGGCGGCTGGCGCCGTCGGCACCATGGTGAGCCAGATCGCCAAACTGGCAGGCTGCCGGGTCGTCGGCACGGCCGGCGGGCAGGACAAATGCGACTGGCTGGTGCGCGAGCTCGGCTTCGATGCCGCGATCGACTACAAGGCCGGCGGCGTGCGCCGCGCTCTCGCGGCGGCCTGTCCCAGCGGCATCGATGTCTATTTCGACAACACCGGCGGGCCGGTGCTTGATGCAGCACTCTCGCTGATGAACCTGCGTGGCCGCATCGCCTGTTGTGGCAACGTCTCGCAATACGACGTCGACAAGCCCGCGCCCGGACCGATGGCGGTGCCCGGCCTGGTCGTCACCAAGCGCCTCAGGATGGAAGGCTTCATCGTCATGGATTTCTACGACCGCCGCGCCGA
>PLYQ01000223.1 GCA_003153415.1 Rhodospirillales bacterium
ACCCCGACAGGAACGCCGTCTTGAAACCGGCGGCAGCCGACAGCTTGGCGGTCAGCCCATCCCACACGGCCGGCATCACAACGAGGC
Organism: Rhodospirillales bacterium; assembly: GCA_003153415.1. Classification (GTDB taxonomy): domain Bacteria; phylum Pseudomonadota; class Alphaproteobacteria; order Reyranellales; family Reyranellaceae; genus Reyranella. The sequence continues at coordinate 88 of PLYQ01000223.1, forward strand.
CTGGTTCGGCCAAAAGGGCGCGCAGACGGTCGGGTGAATTCACGGCGATCTCCTCCAGGGTAACTTTTCGGTCAGGACGATAGGCTGGGCCAGCCGAAAACTCCATGCGTGTCGCGTCATTCGATCGGCGGCAGTTGCTCCGCCACCACCGAATCGGCGAGCGCATTGTCGACGGCTGTCTCGAAGGCTGCACCAGGCGAAACGAAGCCACCCGAGACGAGCCCGTCGCGCAGCCTGTCATAGCCTGCGCGCGGCAGCACCGGAGTGTCGCTCCAGATGCCGAGCGCCTTGTAGCGTGAGCAGGCCGCTTCGAGGATCGCCGGCGGCAGATCGGTGAAATAGCCGGCGATGGCGCGGGCGATCTCGGCGCCGCTTGCCCGCGCCATCCATTTTTCGGTGCGATGGATGGCCCGTGTCATGCGCAGCAACTCATCACGCCGCACGACCAGCGTTCCGCGCCGCGTGTAAAAGGTCGTGTAGGACGTAGGACCTCGGTGGGCCGCTTCGTACCAGACATGCGCCGCGCCTTGGCTCAATAACAGACTGGGAAAGGGTTCGAACACCTGGATGACGTCGACGTCGCCGGCCTTCAGCGCCTCGACGTTGCGCGCCATCGTCTGGTTCGTCACGCGGGAGATCGTGGCGGGATCGATGCCGGCGAGGCGCAGATCGTGTTGCAGGCAGAGCCACGGCGTCGGCACTTCGCTCACCGTGGCGAGCTTTGTCGTCTTGAGGTCGGCGAGCGTGAAGTTCGGCCGGGGTTGGCGTCCCATTAGCAGGAATGGATCGCGGGTCACGACTTCGGCGAAGCAGACGATGTCGCAGCCCGCCACCTGCTGATAGGTCTCCATGACCCGCATCGGTCCACCCCAACAGACGTCGACCGTACCGTCCATCAGCCGGAGCGCGGCGTCCTGCGGTCGCGGCGAGCTGGTGAAGCGGATCTCCACGCCCTCGACTGCGAAAGCGTTGCGCGCCAGCGCAACATAGAAGGGTGCGTAGAAGACGGCACGCAGGGATTCCTGAAGAGTGATGGCCATGACGGTCGACAACATGCGCGCCGGGTTGCTAAGCCGACAAGACCCTTGGGGAGGACGACGTGCCGCACATCAAAACCGACGATGGCGTTCAGCTCTATTACGAGGAAACCGGCGAGGGCGAGCCGCTCCTGTTCCTCCACGAGTTCGGGGGCCACTACATGAGCTGGGAGCCGCAGGTCCGCTACTTCTCGCGCCGCTATCGCTGCATCACCTACGCCGCCCGCGGCTGGCCGCCGTCGGAGGTTCCGGACAATGTCGCCTCTTACTCGCAGGCCCGAGCGGCCGACGATTGCGCCAATGTGATGAAAGCACTCGGCATCGCGCAGGCCCATATCGTCGGCCTGTCGATGGGCGCGACGGCGGCTCTCGAATTCGCCATCCGCCATCCCGGCAAGGCGCGCTCCCTGGTCATCGCGGCAGGCGGCGGCGGCGGTGCCACCGACCCGGCGGCCAAGGCTAAATTCAAGGAAGAATGTGAGACCTTCGCGCGACGCATCGAGCAGGAGGGCATGCCTGCCATGGCCGAGCTCTACTGCGCCAGCTCGGCGCGGATCACCTACCGCTACAAGGATCCGCGCGGCTGGGCGGAGTTCAAGCAGCAATTCGCCGACGGCTCGGCCAAGGGCCACGCCATGACCATGCGCGGCGTCCAGGGCGGGCGTCAGCCGTTCTTCGAGCGGACGGACGAGCTGAAGAAGGTCGAGGAGCCGATGCTGGTGATCATTGGCGACGAGGACGAGTCGACGCACGGCCTCGCCGTGCACCTCAAGACGCACGTGACGAGGAGCGGCGTGCTCGAGATGCCCAAGACCGGCCACACGATGAACCTCGAGGAGCCGGCGGCCTTCAATACGGCCGTCCAGGATTTCTTCCACGCCGTCGAGCGCGACCGCTGGCCGGCGCGCGGGGCCAAGACCTACACGCTCATTCCGCCGAGCCGCTGACGAGGGCGCTGACGAGGCCGCTGGCTACTTCTTGGCCGGCAGCTCGGTGACCTTGACGTTCTCCGGCCGGACCTTCTTCAAGAGGTCCATGTAGACGTATTTGCTGTAGTCGACCGGCGCCTTCAGCTTCTTCTGTTGGGCGAGCTGGCCTTCGGAAATCTGGATCGCTTCGATCGAGCGCGGCTGCCAGTTCATGTCGAACTCAACCTTGGGCATCAGCTCGGTCGCAAGTTCGACCGGCATTTTCAGAAATTTGGCGACCATCTTCGCCGCGGCCGGCCGGTCCTTCTCGATCAGGTCGTTGGCCTGCAGCAGCGAGAGCATGAACTTCTCGGCGGCCGCGCGGTTCTGCTCGATCCAGCCGCGGTTCATATAGACGAAGTTGATGTTGTTGTAGATACCTTCGGCCGTCTGCAGGATCTTGGTGCCTTTGACCACCATCAGCGTGCGCGTGGGCCATGGCTCCCACACCGCGAAGCCGTCGATGTCGCCGCGTTCGGTCGCGGCCAGCATCTCGGGCGCCTCGACGTTGACCATGGTGTAGTCCGACGCCTTCAGGTGCTTCTTCTCGAGCACGCGGCTCCAGAAGATCTCGCTGCCGGTGCCCTTGGCGATACCGACCTTCTTGCCCTTGAGACCCTCGAGGTCGGGCACGTTGCGGCCGACCACCGACAGCCACTTCACGAGATAGGTGCCATCGGCCACGGCGACCACGTTGTTGTCGACCTGGTGGTTAATGACGCCCGCCAGGTCGCTGCCGTAGGCCGCCTGCACCTGGTTGTTGATCAGGAACGGGATCATCGCCGAGCCCGAGGGGCCGGTGTTGATGGTGACGTCGAGCCCGTTCTTCTCGAACAGACCGGCCTCCTTGGCGACGTAGAACTGGGAGAACGCCGGATCGACACCGGTCGCAATCGTCATCTTAGTGAGCGGCTGGGCGCCGGCAGCACCGGCACCCATCGCCAGCACGCCGGCGGCCGCGAGCATCGACTTCATGAAAGTGCGCATCGGGCGTCTCCCTGTTCACGTTACCGGCGAAAAGCGGCCGGCGAAGGCGTAAATCCCCCAGCGGAAGAGCCGGTCGGCGGTGAAGCCGAGCAGTCCGAGCACGAGCAGGGCGACGAAGATCTGGTCGACCAGCATGTACATCCGCGAATCCCAGATCATCTTACCCAGTCCGTTGTTGGCGGCAACGAGCTCGGCGGCGATGATCGTGACGAACGAGTTGGCCATTGCAAGCCGCATGCCGGTCAGGATGTAGGGCACGGTGGCCGGGAAGGCCACGAAGAAGAAGATCTGCGTGCGATTGGCGCCGAGCGAGCGAGCCGCACGGATCTTGTTGGGCGCCACCGCCGCGACGCCTGCCGCGGTGTTGATGATGATGATGAAGACCGTCGTGTAGGTGATCAGGAAGATCTTCGAGGTCTCGCCGATGCCGAACCAGATGACGGCAACGGTGATCAGCGCGGTTGCCGGAATGAAGCGCAGGAACTCGGTATAGGGCTCGAGCAGGCGGCGCACGAAGGTGAAGGAGCCGATGGCAAGTCCGACGGGAATGCCAATCATCGTGCCGCAGACGAAACCGCTGAAGATCCGCATCAGGCTCACCGCCACCTGCTCGCCCAGCACACCCTCTTCCGTGAGCTCGATCGCCTTCTTCACCACCTGCCAGGGCGGCGGGAACAGCACGGAGCCCAGCCACCACGTCGAGGCGGCGTGCCAGATCAGGAACAGGCTGGCGAAACCCACGACATAGCCTGCGAACCTCTCCAGCGACTGGCGCATCAGTGGGCCCGCTGCAGCGATATGACGACCTCGTCGCGGATCATCTCGTGTACCTGGCGGTAGACGTCGACGAAGCGATCGTGCGTACGGTCCCGCTCGGCTTCGCTCAAGGTCACGTCGACGACGCCCTTCAGCTTCGAGGCGGGGCCGGCGTGCATGACGCCGATCTTGGTGGCGAGGATGATGGCCTCGTCGATGTCGTGGGTGATGAACAGCACCGTCTTGCCGGTCGCCCGCCAGATACTTAAAAGCTCGCGCTGCATGGCGGCGCGGGTATGGGCGTCGAGTGCCGCGAAAGGCTCGTCCATCAGCAGCATCTGCGGTTCGTTGGCGAGCACGCGCGCGATCTGGATGCGCTGCTTCATGCCGCCCGACAGCTCCGTCGGATGCTTGTGCTCCTGGCCTGTCAGCCCGACCAGNNCCCTGGAAGACCACCCCGCGATCGGCCCCCGGCCCGTCGATCGCCGTACCGCCGATCCGGATGTCACCCGAGGTCGCGTGCTCGAAGCCCGCCACCATGTTCAGCACCGTGGTCTTGCCGCAGCCGCTGGTGCCCAGCAGGCAGAAGAACTCGCCCGGCTCGATGTCGAGCGAGAAGTCGCGCACGGCCTCGTAGTCACGGCCCTGCAGGGAGCGGTAAACCTTGCTGACGTTTGCCAGTTGAACGAGCGCCAAGACGTGTTCCCCGACGGGCAGTAAAGCCTATATCATCACATCTGACATCGTTTTTGGGGAGTTGGACATGGCCGTCGTAGAGACCGAACGTCACGGACAGGTGCTTGTGGTCCGCATGAACCGGCCCGAGCGCCTCAATGCGCTGAGCCACGAGATGCGCACGGAACTTGCAAGGGCATGGACGGAGTTCCGCCACAGCAAGAACCTCGAGGTCGCGAT
>PLYQ01000125.1 GCA_003153415.1 Rhodospirillales bacterium
GGGGCTCGGGACTGGGGCTGACGATATCGAAGCGCCTGGTGGAGCTGATGGGCGGCCGCATCTCGGCGGAAAGCGAAATCGGAAAGGGTAGCGTGTTTTCCTTTGCCGTGCCGTTCGAGATCTGGGCAGGCGCCAAGCGGCAGGCGGCGGTGCCGGTCGGCACGGACCCCGAGCTGCCGCTGCCGGCGCTGCGCATTCTTCTGGCAGAGGATTCCCCCGACAATTGCACGATCACGGTGGCCTATCTGGNNTGGGAACAGGCGAACGACCGGCCGCCCACGCCGATCATCGCACTGACGGCCTCTGCCTTGAAGGGGGATCGAGAAATGTGTCTGGCGGCGGGGTGTACGGCATATTTGTCGAAACCCATCAAGCAAGAGGTGCTGCTGCAGGCGATCAAGGAGCACTGCATCGTCGCACTTCCGTCATCAAAAGAGGAAAGCCACCGGACGGACGCGATCGTTGTGCGTACGAAGCCCAAATTCGCCCACCTGATCCCCACATATCTGCAGAACTGCAGACAGAATGTCATCGCGATGACCGACGCCTTGGATCGGGTTGACTTTGAGACCGTAAGGTTTCTTGGGCACCAGATGATGGGCTCCGGAGGCGCCTTTGGATTCCAGGCCATTACCGACATGGGCACCGCCCTTCAGGAGGCGGCCGAGAGTGCTGACGCCAACGCATCGCGCAAGTCGGTGGGCGAATTGTCCCGCTACCTGGATCGTGTCGAGACCATTTCCGACTAGCCCGTTAGAAGTTGTATTTTCGTGGTTGCGTCTCATCGACCAGACCCATCGGTCGCTCATCTCCAGCGAGCAATAAGCCCGTAGATCGCAGGCCGAAAACGCATCTTGCGAGGTCGCTCAAGCGGAGGAAAAATGACTTCCGTTGGCCCGACCGGAGGACCCCGACCATGCACGTCTGGACCGCGCTCGCCCTCACGGGCCTTGCCGCAGCACTGCCCGCCGCCCTGCCGGCCGCGGCGCAAACCGCCTGGCCCAACCAGCGCGAAGCCGACTTCACGCTGAAGAACTACCTGTTCGAGAGCGGCGAGACCTTGCCCGAGCTCCGGCTGCACTACACGGTACTGGGCACGCCGCACAAAGGGGCCACCGGCGAGATCGACAACGCCGTGTTGCTGCTGCACGGCACCAGCGGCACCGGCAAGAACTGGCTGCTGCCGTCGCTGGCGGACGAGCTGTTCGGTCCCGGCCAGCCGCTCGATGCGGGGCGCCATTTCATCGTCCTGCCCGACGGCATCGGCCGCGGCGGCTCGAGCAAGCCGAGCGATGGCCTGCGCGCCAAATTTCCGCATTACCGCTACCGCGACATCATCGCCTCGCAATACCGCCTGGTCACTGAAGGGCTCGGCATCAAGCACCTGCGCCTGGTGCTCGGCAGCTCGATGGGCGGCATGCACACCTGGATGTGGGGCGAGATGTATCCCGGGCTGATGGACGCGCTGGTGCCGATCGCCAGCCAGCCGGTCGAGATCTCCGGGCGCAACTGGATCGGGCGCCGCATCGCCATCGAGGCGATCCGCAACGACCCCGGCTGGAACGAGGGCAACTACACGACCAAGCCGACGCTCTACATCCGCACCGCGCCCTATGGCGCGCTGATGACCGAGAATCCGGTCCGCCTGCAGGAGATCGCCGGCACCCGCGAGGCGGCCGACGCGCTCTACAAAAAATGGGTCGCCGCGGCGGCCCACGGCGACGCCAACGACCAGCTGTGGGCCATCGAGGCGGTGATCGGCTACAACCCGGCGCCCGAGCTCGGCAAGATCACGGCGAGGTTGCTTGCCATCAACTTCGCCGACGACGAGGTCAACCCGCCCGAACTGGGCGTCGTCGAGCCCGCGATCGCCAAAATCAAGGGCGCGCAATTCGTCCTGGTGCCGGCCAGTGCCCAGACGCACGGCCACTTCACGCATCTGCGCGCGGCGATCTGGAAGCCCTATCTCGCTGCCTTCCTGAAGCAGCTCGACTAGCCCGCCGTCGCTTACGGCTTCATCGTGTGGGGCGAGATCCTCCGGCCGGACTGGTCGATACGGTCGCCTCGGGCGTCATAGCGGAAGCCGTATTCGTCGGTGGAGGCGGTGCCGTGCTGGACACTGCCACGCGCCGGCGAGGTGGCCTGCGACTGGCTGTCGGGCGGCTGCAGCCCCGGCCTCTCGCGGGTGTAGTCGCCCGGGCTGGGTTGCGGGCCACTGGTGACATAAGGAAGGCCGCGGGCGTCGAGCGGCGGTCCCGACTGGGCCTGGGCCACGCCTGCAACTCCAATTAAGGCAAGCGTCAGGACTGCCAAATTCATCTTCATCGCATCCTCCTCAGCGGTTGATCTCTCGGAACTAACGCCTCAACCCCTGAAAGGTTCGACGACCGATCGTCAAAGCGCGTTGAGCCGGATCAACCGTGTCCGACAAGGGCTTGTGTGTTCGTTTTCGTCGACGGCGGCATGACGGCCGGCGGGCGGCCGTCCCCGAGATCACAAATAGTGCAGTTGCCCTGAGGTTGCTTGAATCGGCGCTGGCGCCCGGTCGACTGAAGGAGCCGCTGCAGAGACCGCTAGCAGGCGTTAGGGCAAAGAGAGGACAGCGTCATAGGCGCTACTTCGTGGACAATCCGGCATTGCGTGCAGTGCGCCCGCTGATCAAGGAGCAGCTTCCCTTTTCACACAATTCCGCCTTGTCGTTATAAAAATACATCATCGACTTGTTTACCGGCAGATGTATCCATTGCTCCATCAGGTCTCTGTCGACCGAGGCGGCATACTGCGGGATCCAGGAGCGCAGCTTCTGGGGAGCGTCCGCCAGAAGACCTCCGCCATTATTGTAGTTTCCATGCAACCCCACCCTTGAATGGGTTCCCTCCAACGTTCTCTCGACGCCGCCGAGCCACATGCGAGAACATGAAGAGGCGCAGCGACCTCGTATGACGGTCGACAGCCCGCGCTCGCGGATAAGCGCACCCACGCAATAGCCGGCGCGTGCATCTCCGCCGCCCGAGTCCTTGAGAACGACAAGCTTGATATTGTTTTTCGACAGAACGGAACTGAGGGTGTCGCATTCAGAACCGACGACCGATCCGGACATGACTACAGAGTCCCCATCGACGTTTATCTCCATCGCGCACAAAGGGGACGACAGCAACACAAAGACCGAAGAAAGCAGGATCGTGAGTGCGCCGGAGAAAGGAACCAATGAAAGCCATCGAATTTGGAGGCAAGCGGAAGACATATTTTCCCCTGGCCTAGGCCGGCACCCGGCCCTTCACGGCGTTGGCGCGGGCGCTAACGGTCACCCGGCCGGAGGCATCGCCCGGCAGGCGCGCCCGCAGGCGCTCCTTCAGCCCGGCGACATCGGCGGCAGGCTTGGCCGCGATGAACGAGGCGAGGCTCGAGCCCTTGAGGTTGATGGTCCAGAATTCCTCGAAGTCGGCGTAGCTGCGGCTGACTGCGATCTCGCGCGTTTCGACATCGACCAGGCCGGCGCCGGTCCACAGCTCGCGCATCGTGGCGAGGCGCGACGCCTCGGGACGAGGCGGCAGCGGCGGCGTCATACCCATGGCGCGCATTTCCACCACGATCGGTTCGAACGGCAATCCGCCGNNCCAGCACATCCCAGGCATAGGCCGCGACCGATCCGCCCGGCTTGGCGACGCGGGCCATCTCCGCCACGCCCTTGGCCGGCTCGGGCACGAAGAAGATCACCAGCGCCATGACCGCCGCGTCGAAGGAGCGGTCGGGGAACGGCAGGGCCATGGCATCGCCCTGTTGGAACTTGGCGAGCTTCGCCGCCGGACGGCCGCGCGCAAAGGCGAGCTGCGCTTCGGAGGGATCGATACCCTCGATCGCGGCCGGCGCGCAGCGCTCGACCAGCAGCTCGGTGAAGGCGCCGTTGCCGCAGCCGACGTCGACCCAACTAAGGCCCGCCTTGGGCGCCAGCCAGTCCAGGAAGATCTGGCCGGCCGACCGGCTCCACACGCCCATCATGCGCTCGTAGCCGGCGCCGTCCTCGAAGCGGATTTGCGGTTCAGTCATGGGCTGGCTCCCCCCCAAGGTTGTGAGCATGACGGGTGCGACGGCGTCGGCCAAGCGAGCTTCGGGGCAACTGCCGCGCGCGCCGCTTGACGGCCGGCCCGCCAGCGTCGATAGGCGGTTGATGTTCAGGACGATGCCCAGAACGGTGGTCGTGGTCGCAGCACTCGCTCTCGCCCTCGACCTCGGCGGCTGGGCGGCGCGCGCGCAGGAACTGGCCCAGGGCGTGGCGCCGGGCGGCGGCATCGCCAACAGCACCGGGATCGGCAGCGGACTGGGCGGCGTAGTGGGCGGTACCGGGCCGATTTATCCCAACGGCACGACCGTACCGCCGCTTGCGCCGCCGCCTCCGCCGGGCGGTGCTGGCAGCGCGGGCGGCGCCGGCGCTCCGGCCGGACCGCCGCCCGCGGCCTCCATCGCCCCACCGGCCTCCACTTTGCAGCCGCAGGCGCCGTACGGCGCGACGACGCATCGGCGCCCGGCCACGGTGCCGCTCAGGCTGCCCGACGCGGCGCCCGGCGACATGTCTTTCCTCAAGGGCTGCTGGCGCACCGACGTCTTCCCGTACGCGCACCGGAAAGGACTCTCGACCTGGTGCTTCAACGGCGAAGGAGCGGGCAAGGTCCTCTATACGCGCGTCGACCAGGCCGATTTCTTCTGCCACGCCCAGGCCGAGGCGAGCTACGGCAGCCAGCAGCTTCACCTGCACAGCGTGACGATGAGCTGCAGCGATGGCAGCGAGCTCGACATCGGCGACCTCGACTGCCATCGCAGCGCTGCCGGCGAGGCACAATGCATCGGCAAGGCGCCCGCACCGGCGCCGGCCGAGAGCTGGACCGTCCGGCTGTACCGGGTGCGTTAGCCGGCGTCGGCCCTGAACCGACGGCCTCTCGCGTGTATGCCGGGAATCTATGAAGCTCGGAACGGCTCGTTGTTACTGCGCGCGGCGCAATTCCAGGTTCTGGGGGGGAAAGCCAAGTTCCGGGCGGCCGCTGTCCCGGCACATCGCGTTACCGTCATCGACGCGCCGGCAGGTGAGCGTGCGGGCGTACCATGTCGTGGCAACACCTGCCCGGCATCGGACATCCGGCTGCGTCGTGCTGAACGTTCCATCAGTGCCGAATCGCGCCGTCACGGGTGCCGTACAGTCGACGGAACCGGCGAGCGGGCACACGTTGCTCTGGTCGCGTTGCCCGCGGCCATCGGCATTGAAACAAATGCGACCGGCCTTCGCCGTGCAATCCTCTTTTCGCCCGCGGTCGCCGGGCTGTCCGAACACGATAGGTGTATCCCGGCCGAGCACCCAACACCCTTCCAGCACGCTGATGTCCTTCTTCTCCCAACGGTCGGCTGGCAAGGGCGGCGGCGGCTTGGCCGGCTCGCTGGCCGACGGTGCCGGCTTGGCCCCCCCGGAGGGCGGCTTGGCCGTCTCGTTGGGCGGCGGTGGCGGCNNGGCGGTGGCGGCGGTGGCGGCTTCAGCGCCGCGCTCTGCTGCGGGCGCATCGGTCCGGTTTGCAGCGGCAGGTCAAGCGGTGGCACCGGTGGCGGCGGCAGGCTGACGCAGGCGAGGTTCTTGTCAGCAAGTTCGCGTTCGAGCTGGTCGATGAGCTTGCGCAATGTCGCGCCGCGCTCCGCCTCGGCCGACAGGGCGGGCGGCGAGCCCGGGCAGAAGTCCCACGCGAGCGGGATCGGAAGGCCGCAGGCGCGCAGCAGTACGAACCCGGCCGCCGCGACGAGCGCCGCGAACGCCGCCCACAGCACAACTGCCAAACTCGAACCGCGGTCTCGCGTCTTCATCGCCCATAACGCTGCAGCGGCCCTCCCCGCGTGCAGCCTTTCAGAGCCCCGGTCCGTGAGCAACCACGCTTTTCACAACGCCCCCGGTCATGCAGAGTTCCGACCAAGACGGGCACCAGACCCGGAACCCTGGAGGAAACCTCGAGATGAACCGTGTCCTGTACCGGCTTGTTGGCCTCGCGATCCTGCTCGCCGCCGTTTTGCCGTCGGCGTCCGCCGTCGCCCAGAAGCCGGGCGGCATCCTGCGCATCACCCATCGCGACAGCCCGGCCAGCATGTCGATCCACGAGGAGGGAACGATCTCGGTGGTGCTGCCGATGATGGGCGTGTTCAACAACCTGGTCGTGTTCGACCAGCACGCGCGGCAGAACAGCCTCGACGGCATCGTGCCCGACCTCGCCACGAGCTGGAAATGGAGCGACGACGGCAAGACGCTCACCTTCGCGCTTCAGAAGGGCGTCGCGTGGCACGACGGCAAGCCGTTCACCGCGGCCGACGTCAAGTGCACCTTCGACCTGCTGGCCGGCAAGGCCCCCGAGAACTTCAAGGTCAACTTCCGCAAGGGCTGGTACGCCAATGTCGAAAGCGTCACGGCAAACGGCGAGCTCGAGGCGATCTTCAAGCTCAAGGCGCCGCAGCCCGCGCTGCTGGCGCTGCTCGCCTCGGGCTTCACGCCGATCTATCCCTGCCACGTCCCGCCGGCCAGGATGCGCCAGGCGCCGGTCGGCACAGGGCCCTTCAAGTTCGTCGAGTACAAGTCCAACCAGACCATCAAGGTGACCCGCAACCCGAACTACTGGAAGCCGGGCCGGCCTTATCTCGATGGCATCGAATACACGATCATCGCCAATCGCTCGACGGCGATCCTGTCCTTCGTGTCGGGCAAGCACGACGTCACTTTCCCCTACGAGATCACCGTGCCGCTGGTGGGCGATATCAAGGCCCAGATGCCGAGCGCGATCTGCGACATCTCGCCGATGAACGTCGCGGCCAACCTGCTGATGAACCCGGTGCCGCCGTTCGACGACCTCGAGATGCGGCGCGCCGTCGCCATGTCGATCGACCGCAAGGCCTTTGTCGACATCCTCACGCAAGGCAAGGGCGACACGGGCGGCGCCATGCAGCCGCTGCCGGAGGGCCGCTGGGGCCTGCCCGAGGCCGAACTCCGCGCGCTGCCGGGCTACGATCCCGACGTCGCCAAGAGCCGCGACAAGGCGCGCGCCGTCATGGCGGCGCACGGCTACGGTCAGGACAAGCGGCTGAAATTGAAGCTGTCCACGCGCAACCTGCCGACCTATCGCGACGCCTCGGTCATCCTGATCAGCCAGCTCAAGGAGATCTGGATCGACGCCGAATTGCAGCTGGTCGAAACCGCGCAATGGGTGCCCAAGCTGATCCGCCGTGACTATCAGTTTGGCTTGAGCCAGGTCGGCAACGGCGTCGACGACCCCGACCAGAACTACCCGGAGAACTACGCCTGCGGCTCGCGCACCTACATGGACTACTGCAACAAGGAGATCGACGCCATGATCGCGGCCCAATCGGCCGAGCGCGACCAGGACAAGCGCCGCAAGATCGCCTGGGAAATCGACCGCAAGCTGACCCAGGAGGCCGTGCGGCCGATGATCTACTACATGCGCGGCGGCACCTGCTGGCGCCCCGAGGTCAAGAACATGACGATCATGGTGAACAGCATCTTCAACGGCTGGCGGATGGAGGATGTCTGGCTGGACAGGTAATCTTCCCGGGCGCCCGCAACGCTGCCGGTTTTCGACGAGGGAAGAAAGATGCCAGGCGTCAAGTTCGAGCTCGCCGACCACGGCTGGGCGGTGAAGATGACCCTGCCGGCCGCCGTCGTTCCGGGCGCCGCGGCGCCGGCGGCGATCAAGGTCGAGCTCGACGCCGAGGCCATCGACGCCCTGCTGCGCGACCTCGGCCGGCTGCGCCAGCAACTGCCCGTCGAGCAGCCGAGGGAACTCGACACCTCGGGCCTGATGTACGGCGTGCTCGACCCGGCGTGGCGGCTCAACCGCGAGGTGATGGCGGGCTATGCCATCCTGAGCTTGCGCCATCCCGGCTTCGGCTGGTTGAGCTTCGCGCTGCCTCATCTGTGGGCCAATACGATCGGCCGGATGCTGGTCGCCCAGGGCCAGGAGCCGGGGCCTGCGGTGCCGGAGCGGAAGAATTAGGCAGACGGCAGCTGCCGACGCGACCGCTCATGTGGGCGCCCCGGAGTGAAGAACATGACGATCATGGTGAACAGCGTCTTCAACGGCTGGCGGATGGAGGATGTGTGGCTCGACCGGTGACGGTGGCGACAAGGAGACTGCGCCTATGACCGAGATTCCCGATATCTACCTGGATTTGCTGCTGGAGAAGAGGGCATTCGCACACCTGGCGACGGTGATGCCCGATGGCTCGCCGCAGAATACGCCGGTGTGGTTCGACTTCAACGACGGCAAGATCCGTGTCAACTCGGCGCTGGGGCGGACCAAGGTGCGAAACATGAAGCTGGGCGCGAAGGTGGCCCTGTCGATCATGGATCCGGATAATCCCGACCGGTACGTCCAGCTGCGCGACACCGTGACACGCGTCAGGCAGGACGACCTCGCCACGGCGCATATCGACCAGCTGGCGCATAAATATCTGGGGCTCGACAAGAACCCCTATGCGAAGGCGGGCGATGTGCGCGTGATGTTCGAAATCTCCGTGTTCTCTGTCCAGGGGATGAGCTGATCAGACGACTGACAGCGGCCATGGCGGATCAGCTTACTCAGAGACGACGTCAGCGCGAGCGAGACCTCCGCCGGACCGAGCCCAGGACGCGGCACGCTCCAACAGCCGCCGCGCACGAATGACGACGGGCAGGTCGATCATGCTGCCTTCGAAGGCCACTGCACCTGCCCCGTCGGCCGCGGCGGCGTCGAAAGCCGCGAGCAGCCGCCGGGCGCGGTCCAGTTCGGCGGCCGAGGCGCCGTACTCTTCATTGATGATCGGCACGTGCGCCGGATGGATACAGGCGGCAGTGGTGAAACCCAGCGCCTTGCCGCGCCGCAGCCCGGCTCGATAGGAATCGAGGTCGTCGATGTTCGCGAGCTGCCCCATCGACCCCATGGGCAGGATCCCTGCGGCGCGCGCCGCTGCCAGGCCCTGCATTGCAAAGACGTACATGCTGTCTGCCGAGGGGATGGCGCCGAGTTCAGTCGCCATATCCTCGCCACCAACCGACATTCCGGCCATGCGTGGCTCGGCCGCAATGGCGAAGAGGTGCGGCAGCGCCGCCGGCGACTCGATCAGGGCGAGGAAGTGCGTGTGGCCGATTGGCATCCCGAGCGCTGCCTCCCGGTCCGTCACCAACTCTGCCAGCAGGCGGACGTGTTCGGGCCCCATGACTTTCGGCAGCATCAGGGCTGCGACGCCGGGCATTACGGACCCAGCGATGTCCGCAGCGGCTAGGCCGAGTGGCCGATTTATGCGCACCACGACGTCTGCCCCGCCTTGTGCGACGCGCGGCACGGCAGCCGGCAGGGCGGCGCGAGCGGCTGCCTTGTGCGCGGGCAGGATGGAGTCCTCAAGGTCGAGGATGATGGCATCGGCTCCGCGCGTATGGGCCTTCAACACGAAGCGTTCGGAGGTCACCGGCACAAACAGCAGCGATCGCCAGGTCGGTTGAGGCCGGGTCATTTATGCGCTCCTAATTAAACGAACAGTTTCCAGACGCCCAGAACCATGAGGTGATCAAATGAGGTGGAGTAGCCAACCGTTGGGCTTCGCTTATATGGCCACCGAGACCGGGCGGCGCTTGGAAGGCCGTTTGATTTGTATCAAGTCATACAGGCGGAGTCAGGCATATGAAATGCTGACCAGTTCAACGTAATAGATGGCGCACGATAACATCACCAGCATCCTCCTTGGCGCTATTGCGCTCCTGCTGCTACCGCTAGCAACTTGGGCGCAAGCTAACGATTCGGCCTACTGCGCTGAACTCGGGGAGCTGGTTTTTCGATATGCCGGTAGCCCCGACGGTAACGGCGGCACCAGGCCGGATTTCGCGACCATTGAAGCCATCGAAAATTGCAATAAGGGCAACACGGCAGCAGGTATCAAGGTGCTGGAGCAAAAACTGCGCAGTAACGGATTCACCCTGCCCAAGCGCACAGCGCCCGCTTGATGCGCCGCAGCCCGACGTTTCAGTCGATCTAGCCGGTCGCCGCTGATTCCAACTCACTGGGACCTGGACAATTTCCAATCAATTGACTTCGCCGTCGATCGCATCGAGCATTGAAGTTTGCCGCATGGTGCATTCCAAGTGTCGCAATAGTGGTAGAGGCTGACGCCGTCCTGATCTTCATCTTCAGACTACCGTGCCGAACAGCTTTCCGATGCCGGCGGTGAGAGCCATTGCCAACGCGCCCCAGAAAGTCACGCGGGCTGTGGCGCGCAGGACGTTTGCGCCGCCGGCTCTCGCTCCGATCGCGCCGAGAAGAGCGAGAAACCCCAAAGACGCCGCCGACACGATAGGGACAAGTGTTCCCGTGGGCGACACCACGACCATGAGCAAGGGCATGGCCGCGCCCAGGGAGAACGTCGAAGCCGACGTCAGGGCGGCTTGCACGGGACGTGCGGTGGTTATTTCTGAAATCCCGAGTTCGTCGCGCGCGTGGGCCTTCAACGCACCTGCTGCCATCAGTTGTTGCGCAACCTGCCGGGCAAGGGCCTGATCGACCCCACGCTGGACGTAGATTTCGGTAAGTTCATCGAGCTCTAGCTCGGGACTCTCGCTCAATTCCCGGCGTTCGCGCGCGAGATCGGCCTGCTCGGTATCGGATTGCGAGCTAACCGAGACATATTCGCCGGCGGCCATGGACATGGCGCCTGCCACTAGCCCGGCTACTCCCGCGATCAGCACCTCGTTCTGCGTCGCGGCGGCCGCGGCAACACCGACGATCAAGCTCGCCGTCGAGACAATGCCATCGTTGGCACCGAGCACCGCGGCTCTCAACCAGCCAATGCGGCCGATCAGATGACGCTCAGAATGCACACGAAGACGACTCATCCGACGTTCCGCCCTTCAGATCAGATTATCTCAAGCTGCATAGAAGTTACGCTCGGCCCGCTGACCGTCCCATCCTCGATGGCGCTGACCACGCCGGGCCCGACGCCGATGCCCGCCGCCATGTTGAGGACGGTAATCGCAAGATCAGTACGGCGGCCGCGCAGGTCGGTGGGCTCGCATTTTGGCATGCCGGCATCCTCAGTCAGGCGCCCCAGGCTTTCAAGCGGGCGTCCGCATGCTCGTCGCAAGACTGACAAGCCTCCGACAGAAGCGGTGGGACGACTCCGGAAGTTGCGTTCTATTCGGCACGTCGATCACGTCGCGCTCGTCCGCTGGAGTAGCGGCGACAAGGATTGTCGCGACCTACGAGAGGCCCTGTCGCATCGGCGCTGCAGCTTCTTCAGTGCTCAATACTCAAACTCGATACCGAAGGATCACCACGAAAGTGAAAATGTTGTCGCAACTATTCGACTCGCCCTCTCGTTTTCGTGAGTACCAGTTGCTCAACGTGATCATGAAGGGAGATCAGCGATGCGCCATCTTTTCGTTGCAACCCTCATGGTGTTTGGCGCCTTGCTGATCGTGCTGGCCGCGGCGACCGGGCTGCAGGACTGGCAGATTGCCCGCGGCCCGCAATGGAATGGTCCGGCGTTTGACGAGGCCCTGCTGCCGGCCGCGCTTTCGCCGAAGAAGCCGCCGGCCAAGTTGGCGGCTCTGGCGCAGGACACGGTCACTGTTGCGCGAGAAGGAGCGTACTAGTTCAGGGCCATGAAGCCATCCGTATGCTGATGTTGAAGGGCTGGATCTGCCCGGGAGGGGGTGGCACCAGCAATCCGGCAGAGGCCCGGTTGGTAACTTCGTGCTCATCGTCGGCGTCGATGCGGGCGTGGATCTGGTCGTAGACCTGCGTGCGAAGGACCCCAGGCGCGCTGAGCGCCGGCCTCGGAGGTCCGCTTCTGGCAGATTTTGTTGC
>PLYQ01000357.1 GCA_003153415.1 Rhodospirillales bacterium
TGGGCCGCGCGCGCAATTTCCCCTCTAACCTGGTGAGCGACTTCCCCAAGCCGGTGATCGCCGCCGTCAACGGCTATGCCATCGGCATCGGCTGCATCATCACCTTCTGCTGCGACCTGATCGTGGCGTCGGAGCGGGCGGAGTGGCGACTGCCGCAGGTGGCGCTCGGCATCCTGCCCAATTACGGCGGCGCGACGCGGCTCGCCCGGATCATCGGCAAGGGATTGGCGATGCGGGTGGCGATGGGCTTCCCGCTCAAGGCCGACGAGGCCTATCGCATCGGGCTCGCCCAGTGGCTGGTGCCGCACGATCAGCTGATGAAGCAGGCGCAGGCGGTCGCCGACCACATCGCCGGACTGCCGCCGCTCGCCGTGCGCATGGTCAAGGAGTCGATGAACCGCGGTCAGGACATCCCCAACATCGCCGATGCCTCGTTGGTCGATTCCTACCGCTTCATGGTGCTCGAGATGAGCGAGGACAAGGCCGAGGCGCACGAGGCCTGGAGAGCGCGCCGCAAGCCCAGCTTCCGCGGGCGATAGCACGGATTGTTTGCCGATCCGCCCGGTTGCTCGCCGTCGGATGGCTAAAGCGCGATAGCTTTTGCTTTAGCCATCGGCCCAGCCTCCGCAGCGGAGCGGCGCACATGCTGGGCCGATGGCGCGATTCAATTGAAAGCTATCGCGCTCTAGTTTGGCGGTAACGACTGGCGGAAAAATGCAATCATCTCCGCATTCAGTCGCTCGTGGATCTCGGCGCGATTGATGCCGGATGGATCTGTGCAGACTTGCCCCGCTGTCAAGGAAAGCATCCATGGGCAGGGTGCGAAGAAAACAAAATGACCGGCACCCTCGAGGACGCGATACTCTGGACGAGTTGGCAAGAATTCAGCTATGCGTTCGGCGCCCCATGGGTGCGGTACGATTACATCTTTGGAGGGCCGGTAGAGAAGGATCGGCACGTGCACTTTCGACAAGCCGTCTTTGTCGAAAGCGTAACCGAAACCCGGTGCCCACAAGACCACGGCACGGACACGCGGATCGGAGATGTATTCCAGGTCGGGCTTGCGACGTTGGCGTCCCGCCGCATCTGCGCGTTGCAAGGCCGGTTGCAAGTCCGGTTTCTTCTCGATTGCCGCACGATACTCTCTTGCCAGGGCAAAATTGGGAACGGCGCCGGCAATCAGCAGAGCCGTATAGCCACCGGCAGAATGGCCGACCATGCCGATGCGATTTTTGTCGATGAGAGGCCCCATGGTGGGGTGAGCCAACAGGCCATCGATCAGGGCCACGATATGATGGGGACGGCCGATCATCTGCAGATCGGTGGCAAACCCGCTATCGTCGCGGAAGTTGTCACGCGGATGCTCGACAGCCGCCGCCACGAAGCCGGCGCGGGCAAGTGCCGTCAGGCTGTCGTGATGACCGAGGTTGGTCCCGCTGGCGCCGTGTGAAAACACGATGAGGGGATAAGATCCGGGTGCCGGCGGTGCATCGCGTTTGGCCGAGATCGTGAACGGGTCCAGCGTCGTCGTCCCGGCCGCCGACCTGGTCGGGTACACCACGATTACCTGCATCGGTCCGCCTTCGACCGGGTCGGTCAGCGTCAAGTTGACGAAGCCCGCCTCGAATGCATCCGCACACGCGTCGAACGACGCGGCTATCGTCGCCACCATCGTGACAATGAGGGTGAGAACGAAGCATCGCATGCGCATAACTGTCCGATCGTTCTGTGCTGACGTTTGGTCGCAATTTAAATCAGTGCCTATCGGGCAACAATGCTCGAATGGTTCGGCGAGTTTGGCAGCACTTGGCACTAGCGTCGGTTCGCTGCGATGTGGAGTTTGGTCCGCTATCGGGGCATAGCGGACTCTGGCAAGCCGCCGCCCGGCGGATTTATGGGTTCACGGCCCAGATCAAGTATGTGATTTTCGGTCGGCCCCAACAGCGGACCTCCGAGGCCGGGGACGACGCGGCTTACTTGGCTTCGGAGAGCTGCTTCAGCGTGAAGATGTAGCTGACCTTGTCGAGCGGCTTGTGACAGGCAAGGTAGTCGGCTTGGTTCACGCCCGCCCGCTGTTGCTTGTCGGCGGTGAAGACCGCGTAATTCCAGTTGGCGTTTCGAAGCATTTCGGGGATGTCATCTCCCCAGCCCGTTCCGCTCGCCATCGCCGTGTAGGCAAGCAGTTTGTCGGCCACGTAGAAACCGTCGGCACCGGCGACCGGTTTGTTGTCGGCGTCGAGTTTCGCCGCATACACTTCCGTCAAGAGCACCGAGCCGTCGGGCAGCGGCCTGCCAGCCCTCGCCGCAGTCACTGCGAACGTGTTGGCGTAGTAGTAGCGGACCTGTTTGGTCGCCGCGAAATTGATCGTGTGATATTTCGTGAATGCTTCCTTGTAGCCTTCCGGAAAGGTCACTCTGGTCTTCGCGAAGTTTGCCAGCAATGCGGACTTGGCGCCCGATGCAGCGCCCGGCTGCGCGGCAAAGTACGCCGCGACGTTCGCGATGTCCTCCGCGTTGAGCTGAGTGGCAATTGCATCCATGTTGGCCGTCGGACTGACAGTGCCCTGTGCCGGGCGCGCGCCGTCCTTGAACGCCTTCAGTCGCGCCTCGATATAGCCCGCCCGTTGCGCCGCCAGATTGGGGATGGCGTCGCTCACGCTCACGCCGTTTGCACCGTGGCATGCCGCGCATACCGTGGTGGCCATCCGTTTGCCGGCCTCGATATCCGCGGCATGCGCCACCTGCGCAACGGCCAGAAAGACGGATAATCCGAGCAGTTTTCTCATGGGCCTTCCCCTTTGCCTGGACTGGCCGACATTTCTCCAAGGACCTGGAAACCGCTCGAACGATAACACGTGGTTCGCGGTGGCATTTCCAGAAAAAACGGACCGAATCCGATCTCACCCGTGCCGACGAGGTGATTAAGTAAGTTCCGCCATGTCCGCGTTGGATCGAGGCTGTGTGAAAACGCTGAAAGCATCTGTCGGCACGCAACAAGAGAATCGGAGTTGCGGTCTGGGCGACTCTTCCATGCGCGAGCAGCGGTCAATTCGATTTCATTGTTGCGTCCCAACAGCAGCGTCCAACGTTTTCACACAGCCTCGATCATGAGCGGACATCGAGATAGGTTAGTGGCTGGCTACTCGAGGTTGGCCGCAAGCTCCGGAGGGAACTGGTTTAGGTCGGTCCACCAACCCCATCTCGGCCGCCCGCTTGCGCAATCGGTAGCTCTTGGCTCTGCCGATGCCAAGCTCCTTGGCAATCTGATTCGGATTGAGCCCGTCGCGCAGCAGTGCCACGACGCGCTCGAACTCGCCGACATGCGCCGGCCGCCAGCCCCAGCGGGCGACGCCGTTGCTATCGGTCACGAGCTGCGCCTCGATCGGATCGGTGGCGTCGCCGTAGAGACCGCGCGCCTTCTCGAAATGGATCTCGAAGCGCGCGCCGTTCTTGGGCTCGTAGTCGGCGGGCCGTCGCAGCGCCATGACGACGTCGAGCACGTCCTCGCGCCGCGACGTGCCGCGCTGCTGGCCGTTCTTGTTGGCGTGGTGGACGACCAGCACCGCCATGTCGGTCCGCCGGAGCGCCATCAGGAAGCGTTGCAGCGCGGTCCAGCAATCGGGATCGTTGCTGTCGAAACCGACCAGGCTGGAGAGATTGTCGAGTACCAGCAGCTCGGGTTTCTCGCCCCAATGGGTCCACAGCGCGGCCTGGCCCTCGATATGGCCGAGGTCGGGCATGCCGAGGCCGGCGGGATTGAGGTCGGCCATTAGGAAGTGGAGCGAGGGCGGCATCGAGCCGAGAAGACGCAGCCGCTCCTTCATGTCGACCGCCGCCATCTCGCCATCGACATAGACCACGCGGTACGGCCGCGGCGCCCGCCAGTTGAGGAAGCTGCCGCCCGGTGCCGCGGCCCACGCGATGCCCAGCGCCAGGAAGGTCTTGCCTTGGCCGCGTGGGCCGTAAAGCAGGGCCAGGCTCTTGGTCGACAGCAGCGGTTCGAGAATGGGCTGGCGTGCCGGCAGATCGGCCGCGATCAGGTCGGGGGCCGAGAGCAGGCGGGGCATCTTGGGCGTGTCGGTATGGGGCGACGGCGGCATGGGGTGGTCTCCTTGTCGATCCAACCTACGCCCAGCTCGGCCCAAACGACGATTATGGTCCTTAGCCCGGTTCCTTCGCCTGCCACGCTAGGGCTGGAGTGTACCCTAGGGGGGGGTGGTGAGAAATGAGACAAAATCAACGGAAATGCCGATGGCATCGGCATCGAACATGTCTCACCCGAGTGAGACATCGGTGAGACATGGGTGAGAACAGGTGAGACCTCGGGCCCTCGATTTGCCATAAGAGAGGCCGTAAATCGGGGCCGGAATAGGGAGACGAGCGTATGAGTTGGCGGGCGGTTTTGGTGGCGATTGTGGTGCTGAGCCCTGGGCTTGCGATGGCGCAGCCGCTGCCGAGCAACCGCGACGAGCTTGCCTTCTCCTATGCGCCGCTGGTCAAGCGCGTATCGCCGGCGGTCGTGAACATCTACACCACCACAACGGCCAAGGTGCAGCGCCGCCTGCCGTTTCCCTTTCCCGGCATGCCGCAGGCCGGAGAGCGGGTGCAGAACTCGCTGGGCTCGGGCGTGCTGGTCAAAGCCGACGGGCTGATCGTCACCAACGCCCATGTCGTGAAGGGCGCCGACACGATCCGCGTCGTGCTGGCCGACCGCCGCGAATTCGACGCCAAGGTCGTCACCACCGACGCCCGCTACGATCTCGCCCTGCTGCACATCGACGTCGGCGGCGAGAAGTTCCCGTTCCTCGAGATGCGCGATTCCGACTCGATCGAGGTCGGCGACGTCGTGCTGGCGATCGGCAATCCGTTTGGGCTCACACAAACCGTGACCAGCGGCATCATTTCGGCGCTGGCGCGCTCGGCCGGCGGTATCAACGATTCGAACTTCTTCATCCAGACCGACGCCGCCATCAATCCCGGCAACTCGGGCGGCCCGCTGGTAGCGCTCGACGGGCGGCTGATCGGCATCAACACCGCGATCTATTCGCAAAGCGGCGGTTCGGTCGGCATTGGCTTTGCCACGCCCTCCAACATCGTGGCGCGCCTGGTCGCCGCCAACGAAACGGGTGGACGCATCGTGCGGCCGTGGCTCGGCGTCACCATGCAGCGCATTACTGCCGACCTTGCCGCGGGCCTCGGATTGGCGCGTCCGGCGGGTCTGGTGGTCAAGGAGGTCTTCGCCAACGGGCCTGGCGAGCACGCCGGGCTCAAGCGCAACGACGTCATCATCGCCCTGCGCGACCTGCCGATCGACGACGAGGCCGGCCTGCGCTTTCGCCTCGCCACGCTCGACGTCGATGCGATCGTGCCGGTGCGCATCGTGCGCGGCGGCCGGGAGATCATCCTGCAGATGTCGCTCGCCGCACCGCCGGAGGATCCGCCGCGCGAGAAGAGCGTGCTCGACGGCCGCCAGCCGCTGTCGGGCGCCACCGTGGTCAACCTGTCGCCGGCCGTGGCCGACGAGCTGGGCCTTGCCGAATGGCGGCCCGGCATCTTCGTGATCGAGATCCAGCCCGGCTCCTATGCCGGCCGCTTCGTGCGGCCGGGCGACATGGTGCTGGCGCTGAACGGCCAGGACGTGAAAGACGTCGCCGACCTCAAGAAGCGCATAGCGGCGGGCGTCGCGAGCGTCACCATCAGCCGCGCCGGCGCGCCCCAGACGATCCAGTTCCGATGAGCGGCGGGTAGACAATGGCCGAGCTGTTCGCAGCACTCGCGCCGACCCCGCTGCCCGAACGGCTGCGGCCCAAGGCGTTGGGCGACATTTTGGGCCAGGACCATCTGCTGGGCCCCGAGGGGCCGATCGGCCGCATGCTGGCGGCGCAAAAGCTCGCCTCGATGATCCTGTGGGGACCGCCGGGCTGCGGCAAGACCACGATCGCACGCCTGCTGGCCGAGGTTGTCGACCTGCATTTCGAGCCGCTGTCGGCGGTGTTCTCCGGCGTGGCCGACCTGCGCCGTATCTTCGAAGCCGCCCGCCAGCGCCGCAAGGACGGCAAGGGCACCCTGCTGTTCGTCGACGAGATCCATCGCTTCAACCGCGCCCAGCAGGACGGGTTTTTGCCCTATGTCGAGGACGGCACGGTCACCTTGATCGGCGCCACGACCGAGAACCCGTCGTTTGAGTTGAACGCCGCGTTGCTGTCGCGCTGCCAGGTCATGATCCTGCGGCGGCTCGACGATGCGACGCTGGGCGTCCTGCTGGAGCGGGCCGAAACCGCCATCGGCCGCAAATTGCCGATCGACGACAACGGACGGCAGGCGCTGTTCGCCATGGCCGACGGCGACGGCCGCTATCTCATCGGTCTGGCCGAACAACTGGCGCAGCTCAAGGACAAGGGGCCGGTGCCTCCGGAGCGGCTGGCGACGCTGCTGCAGAAACGCGCGCCGCTCTACGACAAGGCGCAGGAAGCGCACTACAACCTGATCAGCGCGCTGCACAAGTCGTTGCGCGGCTCCGACGTCGATGCCGCCCTCTACTGGTTCTCGCGCATGCTCGATGGCGGCGAGGACCCGAAATACATCGCCCGCCGTCTGGTGCGCTTCGCCGTCGAGGACATCGGCATGGCCGATCCGCAGGCGCTGACGCAGACCTTGGCGGCATGGGACACCTACGATCGCCTGGGCTCGCCCGAAGGCGAACTCGCGATCGCCCAAGCCGTGATCTATCTCGGCACGGCGCCCAAATCGAACGCGGGCTATGTCGCCTTCAGTGCCGCTAAGCAGGCCGCCAAGCAGCACGGTTCGCTGACCCCGCCGATGCACATCCTCAATGCGCCGACCAAGCTCATGAAGGAGGTCGGCTACGGCAAGGGTTACGAGTACGACCACAACGCCGCCGACGGCTTCTCCGGCCAGAACTATTTCCCCGACGGCATGGCGCGCCAGGAATATTACCAGCCGGTCGAACGCGGCTTCGAACGCGAGATCCTGAAGCGCCTGGAATACTGGAAGAAGCTGAGGGAAAAAAAGCGGTAGGGCGGCCGAGTTACGTCCGCGGCTTGTCCATCGCCTGTACGACCCGGCGGTCGCGGCCGTAGACGTCGTCGCGGAAGGTGGCGACGCCGTCGGCCGTGCTGCTCACCGTGCGGTAGGTGACATGCAACGCCACCGGCTCGGGGAAGGTGTAGTGCGCCTGCTGGGCGGCGGCGATGACGGTGCGCACGCGCTCCTTGTCGAAGCCGTTGCGGCCCTTGAAGACCTTTTCGACGAAATCCAGCGGGTTCTGCAGGCGGATGCAGCCGTGGCTGAAGTTGCGGCTGCCTTCGGTGAACAGCCAGCGGTTCGCCGTGTCGTGCATGTAGATGCCGTACTTGTTGGCGAACGGGAAGAAGATATAGCCCAGCGCATTGCCGGCGCCCGGCTCCTGGCGGATGCGGTAGGGGAAGGCCTTGGGATGGATCTCGGTCCAGTCGATCGTCGCCGGATCGATCTCGGTGTCGTCGCTCCAGTTGGCGAAGATCTTGAAGCCGCCGGCCGCCAGCGCATTGGGATCGCGGCGCAGCAGCGGCAGGTATTCCTCGCCCGAAATCGACTGCGGCACGGTCCAGAACGGGTTGGTCTGGAAGCCGCGCATGACCGACTGGATTTCCGGCGTCGGATCCTTGGGCGTTCCGACGATCACCAGGCTTTCGAACACCCGTTGGCCGTCGTCGACGAAGACCATCGAATAGTCACCGGCATTGACCAGCACGTAGCGGCTGCCGAGATCCTCGGGCAGCCAGCGCCGACGCTCGAGGTTGGCGATGAGCTGGGTGATCCGGTCGTCGATCGTGGTGTTGAGCGACTGCGTGGTCTTGGCGCCGATCACGCCGTCGACCGTGAGGCCCTTGGTCTCCTGGTAGGTCTTGACGACGGCGGCCAGCGCCTCGTCGTAGAGATCGGCCGCGCCGGCGGCCGGCGGCACCGTCATGTCGAGTTCACCAAGCCGCATGCGCAGGACCGGCACGCGGGCATCGCTCATGCCGGGCTTCAGCAGGGTGTCGCTGTGGGGCAGCGGCGTGAAGGCTGAGGCGGCGCGCTTCTGACGCAAAGCCGCCAGCGCCTTTTGCAGCCCCGGATAGTCGCCCTTGGGCGGAAGGGCCGCGAGATAGGCGGCGAAGTCGGAGGCGTCGGCCGCAGCGCGCAGGAGGTCGACGCGCTCGACCGGCTTGCGTTGCTGGATGTCGATGTCCTTGTCGACCTGGTTGGCGCGCACCCGGCCGGTCGAAACGTCGCTGGCGTAGGCCACGAAGGCGTCACTCAGGAGCTGCTCGGCGCGTGCCTGGTCGGCTTCCGCGGCGAGCACTTTTTCGATGTTGGGCAGGCTGTACCAGGCCGGGTTGAGTCCGTGGTCGCCGGCGGCGCGCAGCACCGTCAGGAGCGACTGACTGCGGGCCTCGGCGGCACGCGAACCGGTCCATAGCGGGTCAGCAGCTTGGGAAGAGGTAGGCCCCAGCAAGGGGGCGATAAGCGCCAGCAGGCCGGCAAGTAAATGAACGCGAGTCACGGCCAAAATATACGGGCGACGCGCAGGAGCGTCCACGCGGCGACAGGGCACAGGCTCAGTTTGCGAAGCCGTGTTGCCGCAGGAACACGATCAGGTCATCGGTCGCCCGCTGCTTCAGCTCGGCCGATCCGCCGCCCGCCCGGGCGCCCCGGGTGACACAGTGCTGGCGTGCCCAGGCCTGGTAGTCGGGCTCGCTCATGGCGCGACCGGCGGCGACGACGAAGTGCTTTCCGTCGTCTTCTATGAAATTTCTGCAGCACGACCAGTTCTCGGCGTCGCGGATGTCGAACACCGGCCCGATCGACTCCCAGCCGTGGTGGGCACCGCTGTAGATCTTGACCTTGATCTGCCGGTTGCCGGCGGCGCGCATGCGCTCGGCATATTCGACGGCAAGCGGCGCCGGCGTGTAGTCGTCGCGGCCGGCCAGCATGAAGTAGATCGGCCGGTCATGTGTCGTGGGATCGCGATGCTGGGCGGTGGCGCCGGGGCAGATCGCGACATGCAGGTCGAAGAGGTGCGGGAAGCCGCCGCGCCAGCGCTGGCGCACGGCGATCGCGGTGTTGAGAGTGGCCACGCCGCCCTTGGAGACGCCCATGACGCCGATCCGCCCCCGGTCGATGCGCGGGTCGCCGCGGAGGAAGGCAAGGGCTGCGAAGGCGTCGCCCTCCATCTGGGCGCCCGAGACCAGGGTTTGATCAGCCACCGTGCGACGCACACCGCGGCCGGTGAAGCTGTCGACGATCATCGCCGCCACGCCCGCCTCGCCTAGCGCCTGTGCATAATAATGCTCGCGATGGCGCTGGACGCCGGCGCTCGAGGTCAGGATCACCATGCAGGCAAACGGCGGTTTGGCCTGCATCGGCAGGTGGAGGCTCGCCGAGATGCGCGTCGGCCGGGAGGCGGCGGGGTGATCGAAGGTCAAAGTGTCGAGCGACACCGATTCCATGGACCCTGTTTAGCTTGTCCCTTAGGTTGCGCGCCATGAGCGAGGTTCGGGGCCAGGTCCAGATGCGCGCGGTGTCCGGCGATGAGGCCGGCCTGCGGCTCGACCGCTGGTTCCAGCGGCACTTCCCGACCCTGACCCATGCAGCCCTGCAAAAGCTGCTGCGCACCGGCCAGGTCCGGCTCGACGGCAAGCGGGCCGAGGGCAAGGACCGGGTCGAGCCCGGCCAGTCGGTGCGCCTGCCGCCGGGGGTCAAGTCCTCGCCGCCGCCCAAGCCGAAAGCCCCGGCCTTCGTCTCCGACCGCGACGCCGCCGAAATCCAGAGTCTGGTGATCCATCGCGACGACTGGGTCATTGCGCTCAACAAGCCGCCCGGCCTCGCGGTGCAGGGCGGCAGCGGCACCGACCGCCACGTCGACGGCATGCTCGACGCACTTCGTTTCGGCTTCGAGGACCGGCCGCGCCTGGTCCATCGCCTCGACAAGGACACGTCCGGCCTGCTGCTGGTCGCACGCACCAGCCAGGCGGCCAAGCGACTCGCGGAATCGTTCCGTGACCGCGAGACCGAGAAGCTCTACTGGGCGGTCGTGGTCGGCGTGCCGCCCAAGCCGGAGGGCGCCATCAACTTGGCCCTCGCCAAGCGGCCGGGCGCACGCGACCGCGAGACCATGCAGGTCGACGAGGAGGGCCAGAAAGCGCTGACCCATTTCCGTGAACTCGACCGCGCCAGCCGGCGTGCCGCCCTGCTGGCGCTGTGGCCGCGCACCGGCCGCACCCATCAGCTACGCGTCCATTGCGCCGCGATCGGCTGCCCGATCCTGGGCGATCGCAAGTACGGCGGCGAGGAAGCGCTGCTCGGTGCCGTCGCCGACGCGCGCAAGCTCCACCTACACGCGCGCCGCATCGCGCTGCCGCATCCCTCGGGCAAGGGCGAGCTCGCCGTCCAGGCCGAGCCGCCGCCTCACTTCCGCCGTACCGTCGAGGCATTCGGCTTCTCGACCAAAGGCGATTGAGCGGGATCCCGGCGGCATGCGCATTCCTTGGCGGCGGCTGGCCTGGATCATCGTCATAGCGGTACCCATCGTCGTGGCCGGCCTCGTGCTGTGGGGCAGCACGCGCGACCTGTCGCGCTATCAGGCGAGGCTCACCGAGCAGGTCCGCAAGGTGACCGGGCGGGAGCTTGCGACGCGCGTGCCGCTTTCCGTCCGCCTCAGCCGCGAACCGGCGCTGGTCGCCGAGGGCGTGACGCTCGCCAACGCCCCGTGGGGGTCGCGGCCCGAGCTTGCCCGCGTGCGCAAGGTCACGATGTTCCTCGATCCGTTCTCGCTGTTCCTGGGCGAGGCCAAGGTTGGACGGGTGCTGCTCGAGGGCGCCGACATCCTGATCGAGACCAACGAGGCCGGCGACACCAACCTCGAGATGCTGCCGCCGCCCGAGGGCTCGGGCCCGCACGCCGGCGAGAACCGCTCGCTGAGACTGAAGCCCAACCCGGCGTTCCCGTGGATTTCCACCGTCGAGGTGCGCGACTCGGTGTTGACCATCGTCGAGGGTGCGGGGCGACCGCCGATCGTTCTGGAGATCGCCAGCGGCACGCTGAAGTCGCCTGCACCCAGCCAGGCGCTGCAGCTCGAAGGCCGCTTCGCCGCTCCCCAGGCCGCCGCCTTCAACCTTGCCGGCACGGCCGGCTCGTTCGATGGCTGGATGCGTGGGCTTCCCGGTAACATCGACCTGCAGGGTGGCTTCGGTGCGGGTAAAATCGCCATCAAGGGCGGCGTCGGCATCAAGGGCACCAACGTCCAGATCGCGTCGGAGGGGCCCGACATCGCCGCCTTCGGGCCGTATCTTCGCCTGTCGCTGCCGAGCGGTGGGCCCTATGCGCTGAGCGCCAAAGCCGCCACCCAGCGCAANNCCCCGTTTCATTCCCACCTTGCCGTTCTCGGCGAATTGGCTCGGCCGCTCGACCCTGTCGCTGACGGCGCGGGTCGGCGAGGTCACGGGCCTCGGGAGCACGGTGCAGAACGGCTCGCTGACGCTGGTCTCGGCCGAATCCCGCTTCGCCTTCCGCGCCGCCGCCACCCTAGGCGGCGGCTCGGCCGGCTTCGATCTGGTCTACGACCCGACGGGGCGGATCGGGCAGGCGACGCTCACGGCCTCGGCCAATCGCGTGCCGATGGAGGACCTGTCGGTGTTGCTCGGCCTCGATCTCGGCTTGCGCGACGCGGTGGGCGACATAGACCTGCGCCTGCGCGGCGGCGGGCGCACGACGCGCGACGCGCTCAATTCGGCGAGCGGCGTGATCGAGGTGACAATCGCCAGGGGCGCCTGGCCGCGCGACGCGCTGGGCGGCTGGCCGGCCGAGACACAGCGGCTACTGGGCGGCGCCGAGGGTGGCGCACCCTTCAACTGCCTGGCCGGGCGCTTCGACGTGAGCGGTGGCGTTGCCAACCTGCGCCGACTGGTGGTCGACACGCCGCGCGCCACGTTGGTCGGCGGCGGCTTCGTGCATCTGCGCAGCGAGACCTGGGAGATGATCCTGGCCCCCGAGGCGCGCGACACGGCGGGCGCGGCATTGGCCTCGCCGCTCAGGCTGAAGGGCGGCACCGGCCGGCCGACGACGGGCGCGCTGGAACCCAACCTTGCCAAGTTGTTGATCGGCGGCGGTACCGTGCCCAGTCTCGTCGGCACGCTGGCCCAGATCGCCCGGCAACCCAACATCAATGCCTGCGCTCTCATGGCGCCGCGCGTCGAGGGCCTGCGGCCCGGCCTGCGCGCGCAACTGCCGGTCCCGTCGGCCGACCTGCGCGCCTCAGGTCGCCGGCCGGCGCCAGCGCCGCGCAAAGTGCAATAGATGAAGCGCTTCTATAAGGAGACGGCGGTCGAGGCGGGCGAGGGCGGCTGGCGTGTGTTGCTCGACGGCAAGCCGATGCGCACACCGGCCAAGTCGGTGCTGTCTGTGCCGACGCGGTCGCTGGCCGAGGCGATCGCCTGCGAGTGGGACGGCGTGCCGGACAAGACCGAGATCAATCCCGGCTTCCTGCCGCTCACGCGTCTGGCGGCCACCGGGCTCGACCGTGTCGCCACGCGGCGCGAGCAGGTCATCGCCGACACCGCGAAGTACGCCGGCTCCGATCTTCTGTGCTATCGCGCCACCGCGCCCGACAGTCTGGTCAAGCTGCAGCATGACGCCTGGCAGCCGCTGCTCGATTGGGCGGCAGAGCGCTATGGCGCACGCCTCGTGGTCGTCGAGGGGATCGCCTACGTCGACCAGCCCCACGAGGCCAAGGCGCGTCTACGTGAGGCGGTGGAGGCCTACACCGATCTCGCCCTGTCGGCGCTCTACAATCTCACCCATACGGCCGGCTCGCTTTTGATCGCGCTGGCGGTGGCCGAGAAACGGGTGAGCGCCGAGGAGGCATTTTCCGCGGCGCAAGTCGACGAGCTTTACCAGGTTGCGCGCTGGGGCGACGATCCGCTGGCGCTGAAGCACCGCGAAGGCGTTCGCAAGGATATCGAGGCCGGTGCGCGCTTCCTGGCGCTGCTGGAAAAAGCGCGACTGCGCTGACCAATGGGAGGAAACATGGGAGCGGGCACGAAACTGCGGCAGGTCCTGGCCAGGAACGGCCTGGTCGAGGCGATGGCGGCGCACAGTCCGCTGTCGGCCATGCTGGTGGCCGAAGCAGGCTTCGATGCGATCTGGGCCTCGGGCTTCGAACTCTCGGCGATGTACGGCGTGCCCGACGTCAGCATCGTGTCGATGACCCAGCATCTCGACATGACGCGCGCCATGGTCGACCGCTCCGGCCTGCCGGTGGTGGCCGACATCGACACCGGCTTCGGCAATTCGATCAACGTGCTTTACGCGGTCGAGCAGTATGAGAAGGCGGGCGCGGCGGCGATCGTGATGGAGGACAAAAGCTTCCCCAAGGTCACCAGCCTGATCGCTGGCGGCCGCCAGGACATGGTCCGCGTCGAGGAGTTCCAGGGCAAGATCGAGGCGGCGCGCGCGGCGCGCAGGGACAAGGACTTGGTGCTCGTGGCGCGCACCGAGGCGTTGATCGCGGGCCTCGGTCAAGACGAGGCGCTGAAACGCGCGCGCGCCTACGAAGCGGCCGGCGCCGACATGATCCTGGTCCATTCCAAGCAGAAGACGCCCGACGAGATCGAGGCTTTCGTGAAGGCATGGGACGGCAAGGTGCCGATCGCCCTGGTGCCGACCGCCTATCCGCAAATGACGGTGGCGCGGGTCAAGGCTCTGAAGAAGATCGGCCTGCTGATCTGGGGCAACCACGCCATCCGCGCCTCGGTCGGCGCCATGCGCAAGACCTTCGCCCAGATCCGCAAGGACGGCGGCATCCATGGCGTCGAGGCCGATATCGCCACGGTCGAGGACGTGTTCGACCTGCAGGGCATGGGCACAGTCAAGGACAACGAGAAGCGATTCCTGCGCTAAGTCTGTCATCCCGAGCGTAGCGAGGGATCTATACCGCAGCCTGAAAGATCCCTCGCTGCGCTCGGGATGACAACATGTGCGATCTGGCTCTAAAACGGACAAGAATGCCGGGGACATCTTAGATGCAGGACATGTTGAACAAGCTCGAGCAACGGCGCGCCGCGGCGCGGCTGGGCGGCGGCAAGCGGCGGGTCGAGGCGCAGCATGCCAAGGGCAAGCTGACGGCGCGCGAGCGCATCGATGCGTTGCTCGATCCGGGCTCGTTCGAGGAACTCGATATGTTCGTCGAGCATCGCTCGACCGACTTCGGCATGGAGAGCCAGAAGATCCCGGGCGACGGCGTGGTCACCGGCCACGGCACGATCAACGGCCGGCTGGTCTATATCTTCAGCCAGGATTTCACGGTGTTTGGCGGCGCGCTGTCGGGCATGCATGCCGCCAAGATCTGCAAGGTGATGGACATCGCCATGAAGGTTGGCGTGCCGGTGCTGGGCATCAACGATTCGGGCGGCGCGCGNNGCGCGCGCATCCAGGAAGGCGTCGATTCGCTGGCGGGCTATGCCGACGTGTTCCAACGCAACGTGCTGGCCTCAGGCGTGATCCCGCAGATCTCGATGGTCATGGGGCCGTGCGCGGGCGGCGCGGTCTATTCGCCGGCCATGACCGACTTCATTTTCATGGTGAAGGACAGTTCCTACATGTTCGTCACCGGCCCCGACGTGGTGAAGACGGTGACGCACGAGACGGTAACGCAGGAGGAGCTGGGCGGGGCGCTGACGCATACGCAGAAATCCGGCGTCGCCGACTTGGCCTTCGAGAACGACATCGAGGCGCTGCTGCAGCTCCGCCGCTTCGTCGATTTCCTGCCGGCGAACAACCGCGAGAAGGCGCCGGTGCGCACCACGCTCGATCCGTCCGACCGCGACGATGCTTCGCTCGACACGCTGGTGCCGGACAATCCCAACAAGCCCTACGACATCAAGGAGCTGATCCTGAAGGTCGTCGACGAAGGCGATTTCTTCGAACTGTCGCCGGAATGGGCAGCCAACATGGTGGTCGGCTTCGGCCGCATGGCCGGCCGCACCGTGGGGTTCGTGGCCAACCAGCCGATGGTGCTGGCGGGCTGCCTCGACATCGACTCCAGTCGCAAGGCCGCGCGCTTCGTACGCTTTTGCGACGCCTTCAACATCCCGATCGTCACCTTCGTCGACGTGCCGGGCTTCCTCCCGGGCACGGCGCAGGAATTCGGCGGCATCATCAAGCACGGCGCCAAGCTACTCTATGCCTATGCCGAGGCGACGGTGCCCAAGGTGACGGTAATCACCCGCAAGGCCTATGGCGGCGCCTACGACGTGATGGCGTCCAAGCACCTGCGCGGCGACGTCAACTACGCCTGGCCGGGTGCCGAGATCGCCGTGATGGGCGCCAAGGGCGCGGTCGAGATCATCTTCCGATCCGACATCGGCGACGCCAAGAAGATCGCGGCGCGCACCGAGGAATATCGCGAGAAGTTCGCCAATCCGTTCGTGGCCGCCAATCGCGGCTTCATCGACGACGTGATCATGCCGCACGGCACGCGCCGGCGGATCTGCAAGGCGCTGGCCACGCTCGAGACCAAGAAGCTCGATAATCCGTGGCGCAAGCACGGAAACTTGCCGCTGTGAAGGGGCCGCAATGAAGGGGGCACTATGAGCCTCTCGGTGGACGAGCGTCGCCGACGCGTCCGCAACGTGCGCAAGCACGTGCTGGTGGCGCTGGGCACGCTGCTCGCGCTCATTCCGCTCAACTTCGCCCTCAACCGCGCCTATCCGTGGTGGCTGTGGGTGTTGATGGGCTGGATGCCGCTGCTGGCGGCCCACACGGCTTGGGCGATGGGCCTGTTCGAGCGCAATAAAGAGGGATCGTGAGCATGGCTGCCAAGAAGAAGGTCGCAAAGAAAGCGGCGAAGCCTGCAGCGACGGCGGGATCCCGCTCTCCGATGGGCAGGCCGCCGTTCGACAAGATCCTGATCGCCAATAGAGGCGAGATCGCCTGCCGCGTCATCCGGACCTGCAAGCGCATGGGCATCAAGACGGTCGCGGTCTATTCCGAGGCCGATGCCGACGCGCTGCATGTCCGGCAGGCCGACGAGAAGGTCTTGATCGGGCCGTCGCCGTCGGCGCAGTCCTACCTGCTGATCGACAAGATCGTGGCGGCCTGCAAGGAGACCGGCGCCCAGGCCGTCCATCCCGGCTACGGCTTTCTGTCGGAGAAGCAGGAGTTCCAGAAGGCGCTGGCCAAGGCCGGCATCGTCTTCATCGGCCCCGAGGCGCACGCCATCCATGCGATGGGCGACAAGATCGAATCCAAGAAGCTGGCGCTGAAGGCCGGTGTCAGCACCGTGCCGGGCTATCTCGCGGCCATCCCCAACGCCGAGGCGGCGGTCAAGATTGCCCAGAAGGTCGGCTATCCGGTGATGATCAAGGCCTCGGCCGGCGGCGGCGGCAAGGGCATGCGCATCTCCTACAACGACGCCGAGACGCGCGAAGGCTTCGGCTCGGCGACCAACGAGGCCAAGGCGTCGTTCGCCGACGGCCGCGTGTTCATCGAGAAGTACATCGAGGAGCCGCGCCACATCGAGATCCAGCTGATCGGCGATAGCCACGGCAACTGCGTCTACCTCTGGGAGCGCGAGTGCTCGATCCAGCGCCGCCACCAGAAGGTGATCGAGGAGGCGCCGAGCCCGTTCCTCGATGCCAAGACGCGCAAGGCGATGGGCGAGCAGGCCGTGGCACTCGCCAAGGCGGTGAAATACAAAAGCGTCGGCACCGTCGAGTTCATCGTCGACAAGAACCGCAAGTTCTACTTCCTCGAGATGAACACCCGCCTGCAGGTCGAGCATCCGGTGACCGAGCTGATCACCGGCCTCGACCTTGTCGAGCTGATGATCAACGTAGCCGCTGGCCACAAGCTGCCGTTCGCGCAGAAGGACGTGAAGCTCAAGGGCTGGGCGGTCGAGGCGCGGCTCTATGCCGAGGATCCGTTCCGCAATTTCCTGCCCTCGACGGGCCGTCTCATCAAGTACCGCGAGCCCATGCCTGGCCCCGACGTGCGGGTCGATACCGGCGTCTACGAGGGCGGCGAGATCTCGATGTTCTACGACCCGATGATCGCCAAGCTTTGCACCCACGGGAAGACCCGCAACGCCGCTATCGACCGCATGCGCCGCGCGCTCGACGAATTCTATGTCCGCGGCGTGTCGCACAATGTGCCGTTCCTGGCCGCGTTGATGGCGCATCCACGCTTCCGCGCCGGCAAGCTCACGACCAACTTCATCGCCGAAGAGTTCAAGGGCGGCTTCACGGCCGCCCACCTGCCGCCGCGCGATCCCACGCTGCTGGCAGCCGTCGCCGCCGTGATCGACCGTATCCAGGCGCAGCGCGCAGCACTTGCCCCCGGCAAGGTCGCGGGCCATGCGCCGCTGGTGCCGGACAGCTGTGTCGTGATGCTGAACCGCGAGCCGATGAAACTCGGCGTGACCGGCGGCGGTGCCGACTTCGTGGTCACCGCCGGCGGCCGCGAGATCGCGATCGAGACCGACTGGGTCCCGGGCGAGCCGCTGTTCCACGCCGAGGTCGACGAGGCGCCGATCGTGGTTCAGGTCGACGCCGTCGGGTCCGGCTGGCGGCTGATCCTGGAAGGCGGCCAGGTCGACGCGCTGGTGCTGACGCCGCGCCAGGCCGAGCTCTACGCCCTGATGCCGGTCAAGGCCGCCCCCGACACGTCGAAGTTCCTGCTGTCGCCGATGCCGGGCCTGCTGGCCTCGGTCGCCGTGCACGAGGGCCAGGAGATCAAGGCAGGCGAGACGCTGGCCGTGGTCGAGGCGATGAAGATGGAGAACGTGCTGCGCGCCACCCGCGACGGCACCGTCAAGACATTGCACGCCAAGGCCGGCGACAGTCTTCGCGTCGACCAGAAGATCATCGAGTTCGCCTGAGTACGCGCGATGACTTTCTACCGAATTCTGCCGTCGGCCCAGCCCATACGCCGCTTTGCTGCGGGTCCGCGCAATGGCTCGAAGAGCCATTGGCGCGCTGCTGGGCCGACGGCCGAAGCAAAAGTCATCGTGCGCTAGATGGCGTTGCAGGCCCGTCTCACCGTCACGGGCAGGGTGCAGGGCGTGGGCTATCGCGACTGGGCGATGGCCGCGGCCCGGCGCCTCGGACTCAGCGGCTGGGTGCGCAACCGCGCGAATGGCGCGGTTGAGGCGCTGATTGTCGGGGATGAGGCGGCGGTCGGGTCGATGATCGAAGCCTGTCGCCGCGGACCCACGATGGCGCGGGTCGACTCGATCGACGTCGAACCCGTCGACCTCGATATTCTGCCCGAAGGCTTTACGCTGCTGCCGATGGCCTAGCCGTTGACGTGAATCAAGCTTTGACTGTCATCCTGAGCGTAGCGAAGGATCTCATGCCCGTTGCGAGCGCAATGAGGTCCTTCGCTACGCTCAGGACGACAGAAGGGCGGGTGCTCGCTCGCCTTGTGCAGGCGCTCCAAACACCTCGTCGAACGTCTCGGCCAGCGCCACATCGAGATCGGCCAGGGTCACCGGCAGGCCGAGATCGACCAGCGAGGTCACGCCGTGGTCGGCGATGCCGCAGGGCACGATGCCGTCGTAGTGCGACAGGTCGGGTTCGACGTTGATCGAGACGCCGTGGAACGACACCCAGCGGCGGATGCGCACGCCGATGGCGGCGATCTTGTCCTCGCGGCCGCTGCCGTCCGGCAGCTTGGGCTTGTCGCGCCGGGCCACCCAGACCCCGACCCGGCCGGGCCGGCGCTCGGCGGTGACGCTGAAGCGCGAGAGGGTGCGGATGGTCCAGTCCTCGAGATCCGCCACGAAGCGCCGCACATCCTGGCGGCGGGCGCTGAGGTCGAGCATGACNNTGCACGGGAAAGCGCGCGGGCTGCAGTAGGTCAGCCGCCTTGGAACTGGTGCCGGCGGTATAGAGCGGCGGATGCTCGAGCAGCCAGACGAGCTCGCGCGCGCGGCCGACGCGGATGTCGGCGACGCGCGCTTCCATGGTCGCCAGCGCCTCGGCGTAGGGCACGGGCGTGTCGGAAATCAGCCAATCCGGCTTGCTCATTGCGGCAAAATCGGCGCTTCCGGTCGCCAATGCAATGGTCCCGCTGATCCTGGGCCGCTTCGCCTTGCCACTGGGGGGTCGATTTGGTATCCCCCGCCCCATCGAATCGGCGCGGCCATGGCGGAATTGGTAGACGCGCTAGCTTGAGGTGCTAGTGCCGCGAGGCGTGGAAGTTCGAGTCTTCTTGGCCGCACCAACTCGCCGGTTCGATCGAAAAGGTTGTTCGTGAGCAGCCGCTCGTTGGTGTCATCCAACAGGCGGCCCTTTTTGTAGGTGCAGGCGGGAGGCGAGCTTGGCGGATGAATTGACCGAAAGCGCCCTCCGTTACCATCGCCTGCCGCGACCGGGAAAGATCGAGGTCGTCCCGACCAAGCCGCTGGCCACCCAGCGCGACCTCTCGCTCGCCTATTCGCCCGGCGTGGCGGCGGCCTGCCACGAGATCGTGCGCGATCCCGCGATGGCCGCCGAACTGACAGCGCGCGCCAACCTGGTGGCGGTGGTGACCAACGGCACGGCGGTTCTGGGGCTGGGCGCCATCGGGCCGCTCGCCGCCAAGCCGGTGATGGAGGGCAAGGGCGTCCTCTTCAAGAAATTTGCCGGCATCGACGTCTTCGACCTCGAACTGGCCGAACTCGACCAGGACAAGCTGGTCGACATCGTGGCGGCGTTGGAGCCGACCTTCGGCGGCATCAATCTCGAGGACATC
>PLYQ01000328.1 GCA_003153415.1 Rhodospirillales bacterium
CACCTCAACACAGTTGCTCCGTCGCCGGGTGACGGCGCCACCTGGGCGCTTTGGCGCGGTCGCGCCAAACGCCGACCCGACGACGGGGGAGGAAAAGAATCAGAGCCCCTTCAGCGCCTCCTGCACCTCGTCGACGTGGCCGGCGACCTTGACCTTGTGCCAGACCTTGGCGACGACGCCTGCCTTGTCGATCAGGAAGGTGGCGCGGTCGATGCCCATGTACTTGCGGCCGTACAGGCTCTTCTCGATCCAGGTGTCGTACTTCGCGCAGATCTTACCGTCCTCGTCGGAGACCAGCGGAAAGTTGAGGTCGTACTTCGCCTTGAACTTGTCGTGGCGGGCGACGCTGTCCTTGCTGACGCCGATCACCAGCGCCTTCAGCTTCTTGAAATTGGGCGCGGCATCGCGAAAGCCGCAGGCCTCGGTGGTACAGCCCGGCGTGTCGTCCTTGGGATAGAAATAGAGTACCACCGGTTTGCCGCGCAGGTCCGACAGTTTCAACTTCTTGCCGCCGTCGGTCGGGGCGGTGAAATCGGGGGCCTTGCTTCCTTCCTTTACGCTCATGTTTTTCTCCTCAAGTCATTCCGATGAAAACAATCCACCTCACCCTGAGGAGCGACCCGCAGGGTCGCGTCTCGAAGGGTAGGGATCAGTCTTGATGTAGCCCATGCTTCGAGACGGCTGCTGCGCAGCCTCCTCAGCATGAGGTTGTGTGCTCTATGGCTTACTCCCAGGTTTGCTTCTCGGCTTCCAGCCGGCGGCGCGCGCCGGCTGCTCGACGATGCGCCGGTATATAGCACGCGCCGCTGCCGCTTCCGCCTCGATGCGGGCGCGCAACTGGCCAAGATCGCTTGCGTCCTCGGTGGCGGCGATCAGCCGGCGTTGGCCCTCCGGCGCCTTGGCTTCGTCGAAGGTGGCCTCGTCGCCGTCGAGGGTGAGCCTGAGCAAGCTTTGCACGTCGGACAGGAGCGTGCGCGTCGCGCGCAGGCGGTCGGCGTCGGCTAACTCGATCAGGCCGGCGGCCGCCGTGCGGCGCAGCATCTCGGCGGGATGGGGATCGAGTATGTCGGGTCGTTCGGCGGCGTGACGCAGTGCCAGGTATTGCGCCACGAAATCGATGTCGAACAGGCCGCCCGGCAGGTGCTTGAAGTCCCAGACGCTCTTGGCCGGCGCGTGCTGGGCGATGCGGTCGCGCATATCGGCCACGTCTCGCACCAGGGCGGCGCCGTCGCGCGCCTGGCAGAGTGTCGTCTTGATGTTGTCGGTGAGGCGTTCGACCAGCGCCTTCGGCCCGTGGATCACCCGCGCGCGCGTGAGCGCCATGCGCTCCCACGTCCAGGCGGATTGCGTGTGATACGCCTCGAAGCCTTCCAGCGAATTGGCCAGCGGCCCGGCGCGGCCTGAGGGACGCAGACGCATATCGACCTCGTAGAGTGCGCCTTCGTTGGTGAGCGCCGTGAGCGCCGTCACGATCTTGGCGCTGAGCCGCGTGTAGTACTGAATGGGCGCCAGCGGTTGGGTTCCGTCCGAGGCTTCCAGCGCCGGCGGAATGTCGTAGACGAAAATGAGATCGAGGTCGGACGTCGCCGACATCTCGCGGCTGCCGAGCTTGCCCAGGCCGAGCACCGCCAGCCGCTGGCCGCGAAAGCCGCCGTGGGTGAGGGCAAAGCGCTGTTCGACCCGATCGCACAGCGCCGAGATCGTGGCCTCCGCGATGTCGGAATAGGCGACGCCCGCCTGGGCCGGCCGCACGATGCGCTTGAGCTGCTGCACGCCCACCTGGAAGCGCCGGTCGTTGGCCCAGCGGCGGACCGTGTCGAGGATGTCCTGATCGTCGTCGACGCGGGCGAGGAGTGCGGCGAGATCGGCCGCCATTTCTGCCGCCGAGGGCAGAGGATTGTAAAAATCCGGCGACAAAACCGAATCGAGCAGCAGCGTGCGGCGAGCGAGGTGCGCGGCCAGGCGCGGCGCACTGCCCATGATCGCCGCCACCAGCTCGATCAGCGCCGGATTCGATTTGAACAACGAGAAGAGCTGCACGCCGGCCGGCAGGTTGGAGAGGAACAGGTCGAAGTTGAGCAGTGCCTGGTCGGGCGCGGCGGTCTCGCCCAGTGCCTTCAGCAGCGCCGGCATCAGTTCGGTCAAAAGCTCGCGGGCGCGCGCCGAGGTGACGGCGCGATAACGGCCGTGATGCCACCGCCGCACGATGCCGGCTGCGGCCGAGGCGTCGCGGAAGCCGAGCGTCGCCAGGCTCTCGAGCGTGCCCGGATCGTCGTCGGTGCCGGTGAACACCAGGTTGCCGCCAGGCCCGGCCAGACTCGGCGCCTCTTCGAACAGGCCGGCATAGTGGCCTTCGACGCAACGCAGGCGTTGGAGCAGCGCGGCCTGGAACGATTGAGAATCAGGATAGCCGAGGAACGTCGCGACCGCCGCAACACCTGCCTCGTCGGCCGGGATGCTGTGGGTCTGGCGGTCGTCGATCATCTGCAGGCGATGCTCGACGCGGCGCAGGAAGCCGTAGGCCTCGACCAACTCGTCGGCGGCGTGGGGCGTGACATGACCCGAGAGGCTCAGTGCGCGCAGCGTCTCGCAGGTGCCGCGCAGGCGGAGCGAGGGATTGCGGCCGCCGAAGATCAGCTGTTGCGTCTGAGCGTAAAACTCCACCTCGCGGATGCCGCCGCGGCCGAGCTTCACATTGTGGCCCAGCACCTTGACCGTGCCGCCGCCGCGATGGGCGTCGATCTGGCGCTTGATCGAATGGATGTCGTGGATCGCCGCGAAGTCGAGATGCTTGCGCCATATATAAGGACGCATGTCGGCCACGAAGCGCTCGCCGACGGCCAGATTGCCGGCCACCGGATGGGCCTTGATCATGGCGGCGCGTTCCCAGTTCTGGCCCACGCTCTCGTAATAGAGCTCGGCCGCCTGCACCGACATGGCAAGCGGCGTCGAGCCGGGGTCGGGGCGCAGCCTGAGATCGGTGCGGAAGATGTAGCCGTCGACGCTGGTCTCCGACATGAGCTGCACCAGAAGCCGGGCGGCGCGCACGAAGTGGCGTGAGGCCTGGTCGTTGTTGGCGATCGCTGGGGCGTCGCGGTCGTAGAGTAGGATGAGGTCGATGTCGCTCGAGTAGTTGAGTTCGCCGGCGCCGAGCTTGCCCATGCCGAGCACGGTGAAGGCCGCCGCCTCGGGATCGCTGCCGATGCCGAGCTGGCCGTCGCGGGCGAGCTGCAGCAGGATCGAGTCGGTGAGGGCATCGAGGCAGCCCGACGCGAAGGCGCTGAGTTCCCCGGTGATCCGCTCGAGCGGCCAGGCGCCGGCGATATCGGCGACGGCGATGGCAAGCGCTGCCCGCCGCTTCAGCCGGCGTAGTGCTGCGGCGACGGTATCGGGGGCGGCGCCCGCACGGGCGGTCCGACGCAGGGCCGCGAGCTCGGCGGTGAGGGCGCTTGCCGCCGTGTCGGGCCCATGCCGCCACAGATCGGTCATAAAAGCGGTGTTCTGCAGGGCTGTCTCGGTGAGGTAGGGGCTGTTGCCGAACAGCGCATCGAGCAGTGCGGTGCCCGATGCGTCATCGGGCCGCGCCGCCTGCTCGTGCCAGCGCGTCCACGCCACGGCCTGCCGCTCGGGATCGTGCGGTCGCGGCAGGCGGTTGGTTGAAAGCCAAGACATGCGGTGCAGCGGCGGGTAAATTGTCCGGACCAGGAGAAGTATCGAGCTTTGGTCAGAAGAGTATATCGGGTGCTAGTGCGCGTCGCGGTTGGCGTCGTCGCCACCGCGGCGGTGCTGGTGGCCGTGGGGTGCCTGCGCCTGATGGCCGGTCCGGTCGACCTGGAATTCCTCAAGGCCCAGATCGGCCAGGAGTTCGACACCCCGGGCGGCAAGATGCGGGTCTCGGCCGACCGCATCTATGCCGAATGGAGTGGCATCAGCCAGCCGATGCGGCTGGTGCTGACCGGTCTGCACGTCGTCAACGCCGACAAGCAGGAAGTCGCCACGGCACCGAGCGTGGCGCTGAGCTTCGACCCGCGTAACGTCGTGCTGGGCCACCTCCTGCCGACCGCCATCGTGGTCGACCGGCCGACGCTCGATGCCGACATCACGCGCGAGGGCGGCATGTTGCGCCGCGTGCTCGCCAAGACCGATTCCTCGTCGCAAGGCGAGATCGTCGACATCCTGATCGACCAGTTGCTCGCCCAGCCCAACCACAGCTCGCTGCTCGGCCAACTCGACACCGTGCTGGTCGAACACGCTAGGGTGAGCCTGCGCGACGTGCCCAGCGGTGTGATGTGGGTCGCGCCGTCGGCCCGCGTGAGCCTCAAGCGCGATGCGTCGGGCGTCATCATCTCGGCCGGTGCGCGTTTCCAGGGCCCGGGCGGCGGGCCGGTCGACGTGGCCCTGTCGGGCACCTATGCCCGCGACCGCAGCCATATCTCGGTCGAGGCCAGGATCGACGGGCTGAAGCCGCTGATGCTGGCCGACCTGTCGCCCGATGCCGCCATCCTGCGTGGCATCGACATTGCCCTCAGCGGCCGCATGAACATCGAGGCCGGCGGCACAGGCGAAATCCGCACCGTGACGATCGACGTCACCGGCGGCAACGGCACTCTGCGCCTGCCCGGCGTGCTGTCGGCGACGCACCAGGTGCGCTCGGTGAACGCCCATGCCTCGATCGATGCCGCCACGCACACCGCCAAGATCGAGCGCGTCGACGTTGATCTCGGCACTGCCAAGGTGTCGGTCACCGGCACCGGCCTCAAGACCGAGCAGGGCCAGACCTTTGCCGGGCGCGCCGAGCTCCGCCAGATCCCGGTCGATCGCCTGGGCGACTACTGGCCGCTGGATTTCGCCGAGGGCGGCCGGCAATGGGCGCTCGCCAACCTCGCCGGCGGTTCGATCGATGTCGCCTCCCAATTCGCGCTCAGCATTCCGGGCAACGACCTCGCCCAGCTCAGCGTCGATCGCAACGTGGCGTTCATCGATTATCGCGGCTTGACCGTACATTACATGCCGCATATGCCCGAGCTGGTCGACGTCTCGGGCACGGCGCGTTTCGAGGGCGGGACTCTGCATTTCGACGTGGCGAGCGGCACCGCCGTCGGCCTGCGCGTCGCCGGCGCCACCATCGACCTCACCGGCCTCGACAAGCCGGCGCCGCAACAGGCCGCGTTGCGCATCCCGATTGCCGGCAAGGCGCCCGCCGTCATCGCCCTGCTGGCGCGGCCCAAGCTTGGGCTGCCGAAGGACGCACTCTACGACCCCAAGCGGCTGGGTGGCGACGTGGCGGTCGATCTGACCCTGGCCTTCCCTCTGCTCAACTCGCTGAGCGTGGCCGACATCGACATTCGGGCCGAGGCGGCACTGTCGGGCTTTTCGCTGAAGGGCGCGGTGGGCAACGTCGATCTCAGCGAAGCGACCGGCCGAGTGGTCTACGCCAACTCTCAACTGATCGTCAGCGGCCAGGGCAAGCTCGACGGCAATCCCGCCGAAATCGGCTGGCGCGAAATGTTTGGCGCCAAGGTGCCGTTCCGTCAGCGCTATGAGCTCAAGGGCACCCTGCCGTCTGCCGTGGTTGCCAAGGCGGGCTTTCCCTCGCCGGAACCCTACGTGACCGGGCCGATGGGAATCACGCTGTCTTATCAGGTGGCGGCCAACGGCACCGGCGAGGTCGTGAGCAAGATCGATCTCAAGGGTGCTACGACGTCGGTGCCGCCGCTTGGCTGGACCAAGGAGGCTGGCACCGACGGCCAGTTCAGCATGAACTTGAAACTGGCGGCCGGCGGCAAGCTCACGACGGCGGATTTCGACGGCCGCGGCAACGGCCTCATTGCAAAAGGTCAGGTCCGGTTCGGCCCCGACAACACCGTGCAGCGCGTGACCCTGCAGCAGATCGTTCTGGGACGTTCGGACCTGGCGGTCGACTGGAGCCGCGGACCGGGCGGTGTCGAAGTGAGCCTGAAGGGGCGGGCGCTGGAACTCGCACGCGTGCGCCAGGCGCTGCGCGGGCGCGACGAGACCGCCGCTGCCAAACCAGGAGGTACCGCGGCCACCGCGCGTGCCGACACCAAGGTGTCGATCCAGCTTGACCGGGTCCTCGTCCAGCGCGGCACGCTGGGCGCGCTCAGCGGGCGGTTGGAAATGGCCGGCGACCACATCGCCTTGGCCGACCTGAGCGTGAGCGGCGGCAGGGGCTCGGCCTTTAAGGTCACGCCGGCCGGGCAGGGACGGACCGTCGCCGTCTACATCGCCGATTTGAGCATGCTGCTGAAGGATGCGGGCTGGCTCGACGGGCTGGTCGGCGGCTACCTGGATTTTAAGGGCCGCTTCGAAGACGCCGCCGCCGACGCACCGCTCGAAGGCGCCCTGCGCCTGGGACCCTATCGGCTCGAGACGGTGACGCCGCGCGGCGACGTCGGCACGCTCAACTCTACGATCGAGGGTCTCAACCGTGCCGGCAATGCCCTGCAGCAATTCGACAACCTCGACGCCAAGATCAGCAAGAAAGGCGATCGCATCGATCTCAAGGACGGCCGCACCAGCGGCAAGTCGATCGGGCTCACCGCCGCAGGCACCGTCGACCTCGGCAACGACACGGCGAAGCTGCGCGGCATCGTGGTACCGGGCTTTGCCTTGAACAATCTGCTGTCGAACGTGCCGCTGCTCGGGCCGCTGCTGACCGGCGGCAAGGACGGCGGACTGTTCGCCTTTTCCTACAGACTGGAAGGGCCGTTCGACGATCTGAAGACCGACGTCAACATGATGTCGGCCATCACCCCGGGCGCGTTGCGCGAGCTCTTTACTCCGCCGTCCGACAGCGGCGCGCCGCTTGTGATACCGGAACCGGAAAAGGCGCCCTAGACGGCGCGCACCAGCACGTGGCGCTTGCGGCCGGCCGACAGCTTGAGCGTGCCCGACGAATCGAGATCGCTTTCGCCCACCGCGCCGCCGGTCGTGTTATGACCGGCATGAACCATCACGGCCAGCGATTTATTGCTTTATCTTCATTGGGAGTGAAGAATTGGAAGAAGCCATCCCAACGTCGAGCACAGAATTTTTTGCGAGCGACGCAACCATTTCCTGGACCGGGCATTGAGGGGATGTTCGGGGGGATGACCGCATGTTCGGATTTGGTTCCGAATATATCTTCGATGGCCGCATTGCCAGTCTTGCATGGCTGAGCATAGGCTTTGCGAATCCTCGCGCCAGTGTTGACCCCTCGAGGGCTTCATCGACTTAAGGCAGAGAGAGTTCGCGATGACCGTTGATAGTGACGCCGCCTCGACCGTGACCAACGGTGCGACAGCAGCTGCCCGTACTCCGGCCCGCCGCGGCTCAGTCGCCGAGGCTGCTCCCCAGCCCCCCGAACTGCACGAGTTGTTCCGTGCACTGGAAGCCATGCGCGGGGGCGATTTCTCAGTCCGGCTGCCGAGCGGGCACGACGGCATGCTCGGCAAGATTTCCGTGCTGTTCAACGAGATCGTCGGCGCCAACCAGAACATGGCCCAGCAGCTCGAGCGCATCGGCAAGGCCGTCGGCGAACAGGGCCGCACCCGTCAGCGCGTGAAGTTCGGCATCTCGACGGCCGCCTGGGGCGAGATGGAAGCCTCGGTCAACGCGCTGATCGACGACCTGGTGTGGCCGACCACCGAGGTTACGCGCGTGATTGCCGCCGTGGCGCAAGGCGATTTGTTGCAGACCGTGCGGCTCGACGTCGACGGTCGGCCGCTCAAGGGCGAGTTCCTGCGCTCCGCCACCATCGTCAACACCATGATCAAGC
>PLYQ01000234.1 GCA_003153415.1 Rhodospirillales bacterium
GGCCGGCCGGCGATGGCAGGCAGCGCCGTATGCGGCGGCGAGTCCAGCTTGGGGATCGCCGCGAGCAAGGCCTCGGTGTAGGGCATGCGCATCTTGGCAAACAGCGCGGTCGTCGGCGCGCGCTCGACGACCCGGCCGGCATACATGACCGCCACCTCGTCGGTCCGGCCGGCGACGACGCCGAGATCGTGGGTGATCAGGATCATCGCCATGTGCCGGCGCTGCTGTTCGCGCGCCAGCAGGTCGAGGATCTGCGCCTGGATNNGCGCCGTTGTCGGCTCGTCGGCGATCAGGAGCTTGGGCTCGCAGGAAAGCGCGATGGCGATCGCCACTCTCTGGCGCATGCCACCCGAGAGCTGGTGGGGATACTGGCGCAAGCGCTGTTCCGGCGCCGGGATTCCGAC
Organism: Rhodospirillales bacterium; assembly: GCA_003153415.1. Lineage (GTDB taxonomy): Bacteria > Pseudomonadota > Alphaproteobacteria > Reyranellales > Reyranellaceae > Reyranella. The sequence continues at coordinate 405 of PLYQ01000234.1, forward strand.
CTCCGCCAAGAGCTCGACACCGCGCCGAAAGGCCGTCGCGGAGTCCATACCGAGGTGCGCCTGCAGGGTTTCGACGATCTGGGTACCGATGGTGAGCACCGGGTTGAGCGANNGCGAGGTCATCGGGTCCTGGAAGACGACCGCAAGCTCGGGCCCGCGCAGCCGGCGCAGCGCCTCGGGCGCCAACGTGACGAGGTCCCGGCCCGCGAACATCACGCGGCCGCCGAGCTGGGCGCGCTTGGGCAGCAATTGCAGGATGGCGCGCGACAGCATGGTCTTGCCGCAGCCCGATTCGCCCACCACGCCAAGCGTGGAGCCGGCCGCCAGGCTGAGGTCGACGTTGTCGACGGCTCTGAGGGTCCCGCGCGGCGTCGGCAGGCTGACTGACACGCCCTCGACTGACAGCAAAGGTACGCTCACCGCGCCACTCACAAGGCTCCGGGTCGCGGGTCGGTCAACGCGCGCAACGTGTCGCCCACGACGTTGAAGGCCAGCACGGTGAGGAACATGAATCCGGCCGGCAGGAAGGCCAGCCACGGCGCGATTTCGAGGCTCTCGCGGCCCTCGCCAATCATGCTGCCCCAGCTCGGCGCCGGCGGCGGCACGCCAAGGCCGAGGAAGGAGAGCGCGCCTTCGACGACGATCGTCACCGCGACCCCGAGCAGGAAGAAGGCGAGCAGCGGTAGCGCCACGTTGGGCAGCAGCTCGCGGATCAGGATTCGCGCATGAGTGGCGCCAAGAGCGCGCGCGGCAGTAACGAACTCGCGCTCGGAGAGCGATAGCGTGACGGCACGCGACACGCGCGTGAAAGCCGGAATGCTGAGGATGCCGATCACCAGGGTGATGTTGAAGGCCGACTGGCCGAGATAGGTGGTGAGCGCCAGCGCGAAGACCAGCGGCGGGAAGGCCAACAGCACATCGACGCCACCGATGGCCAGGGTCTCCAGCCGGCCGCGGAAATATCCCGCCAGCATGCCGAAGGTACCGCCGATCGTGACGCCGATGACCGGCGCCAGCAGCCCGACGGTGAGCGAGATGCGCCCGCCGTAGATCAGCCGCGAGAGTTCGTCGCGGCCGAGCTGATCGTTGCCCAAAAGATGCCGTGCGCTGGGCAGGGCGCGCTTGCCCAGCAAGTCCATGTCGGTCGGACTGGCGATCGGCAGCAGGTTGGCGAAGATCGCGGCCAGCGCGATCAGGACGATCCAGCCGACGGCACAAACGAAGAGCGCGCCCACCCGGCGCTGCTTGCGCACCGGCGAGACCAGCGTGGTATCGCCTTCGATCTCAAGCGCGGCCATGGCGGATCCTCGGATCGAGCACGGCATAGAGCATGTCGACGATGAAGTTCACGACCACAAAGCCGGTGGCGACGAACAGCACCACGCCCTGCAGGATGATGAAGTCTCGGGCATAGATCGCGCCGACCAGCAGGCGGCCGATGCCGGGAAGCGCGAAGATCGTCTCGACGATCAGTGCGCCGCCGATCAGCCGGCCGATGTTGATGCCAGTCACCGTCACCAGGGTGAGCGAGGAGGGCTTCAACGCATGGACCAGCAGGATGCGCGCGGGTCGCAGGCCCTTGGCCTTGGCCATGGCGATGTAGTCTTCCTGCAGCGTGGCGATCATGTCGGAGCGTAAGACGCGCATCAGCACCGGCCATTCGGCGAAGGCCAGTGTCAGCGCTGGCAGCACGAAGCTGCGCAGGTTGCCGACGGGATCCTCGGCGAACGGCACCCAGCCCGTTGCCGGCAGCCATTTGAGCTCCACGGCGAACAGGTAGATCAGCAGTATCGCCACCATGAAGGACGGCAGGGAGAGCTTGCCGAAGGCGAGCCCGGTCAGGAAACGGTCGAGCCCGCTGCCACTCTTCACCGCGCACAAGATAGCCAGCGGAATGCCGATCAAAAGGCCCATCACCTCGGCCAAGACCATGAGTTCGATCGAGATCGGCAGGCGGTCGGAGACGGCGGCCAGCACTGTCTCGCCGGTACGGAAGGAGCGGCCGAGATCGCCATGCAGGACGCCCCACAGCCAGTGGCCGTAGCGCTCCCAGATTGGCAGGTCGAGCCCCATCTGGGCGCGGAGTGCGGCGACCTTCTCGGGCGTCGCCTGATCACCCAGTATGGTATAGGCGAGATCGCCCGGCAGCAGCGAGGCGATCAGGAATGTGAGCAACGTTACAGCGAACAGGACCGGCAGCAGATAAAGCAGCCGCTGTCCGACGAACTTGCCCATTGCGCGACCAACCTACTCCAGCCAGGCGTCCGACACGTCGATGATGCCGCCGTACAGCTTGGGGACGCCCTTCACCTTGGCCTTGGCGACGGCATAGTAGGTGTTCTGGAAGGTCCAGAACCAGGTGGCCTGCTGATTGATGATGCGGCTGGCGGCGCAGTAGAACTCGGCCCGCTTGGCCTCGTCCGGCGTCACTCGTGCATCCTCCAACTGCTTGTCGAGTTCGGGATTTGTGTAGTTCGCCAAATTCAGCGGGCTCTTGCTGTAGAAGTTGGCAAACATCTGTGTGTCGGGATCGGGGAAGTCGACGATCCGCCAGGGAGTGATGTCGAACTTGCGCTGGAAGGCGCGCGGCGGGATCGTCGCCTGATCGACCTGCTCAATTTCCATGTTGGCGCCGACGCTCTTCCAGAGTTGCTGCAGGATCTGGCCGTTGGCCCGGCCGCGCGGCGTAGCGGTGAACAGCATCTTGAATTCGACCGGCTTGCCGTAGTCCTTTATGAGCGCCGCGGCCTTGGCGGGATCCTCGGGCAGGGCGCCGTCGTCCTTGCACTTTACCCACGAGCCGTCGCCATAGGGATTGCTCGCGGGACGGGCCAGCCCATTGGTCAGCGCCTCAGACATCTTCTTGCGATCGAGCGCCATGACCAGGGCCTGGCGCACCCGCACGTCGTCGAGCGGCGCTACCTTGGTGTTGATGGCAACCACCGCCGCGCCGGACCCGGCGTAGGAGAGCACCTGCAGCGTCGGGTCCTTCTTGGCCCGCACGATGTTGTCGGCCTCGAACTCGTCGACCCACACCAGGTCGCTCTCACCCGACTTCAGGCTGGCAAAGCGTGACTGCGAATCGGGCAGCGGCCTCAGCACGACGCGGTCGAGGTGTGGCTTGCCCTTGTTCCAGTAATTGGGATTGCGCTCAACTACCATGCGGTCGCCGGCCGTCCACGACTTGAGAACGAAGGGTCCAGTGCCGACGGGGTTGCGGTTGTAGTCGTCGCCCTTCGCCTGGATCGCCGTCGGCGAATGGACCGAGCTGTTCTGGTCGGGCCGCGTCAGCAGAGAGGGAAAATTCACCGACGGATCCTTCAGGGTGTAGACCACCGTCAGATCGTCCTTGGGCTCGACGCCGAGGATATTGGCGATATAGAAGGCGCAGCGGCAATTGTTCTTTGGGTCCTTCTGCCGCGCGAAGTTCCACGCCACAGCCTGGGCGTTGAACGGCGTGCCGTCGTGGAACTTCACGTCGGGCCGCAGCTTGAAGGTCCAGATCTTGAAGTCGTCGGAACTGGTCCACGACAGCGCGAGCTTGGGCTTGGCCTTGCCGTCATTGTCGAGAATGGTGAGCGTCTCGAAGAGCAGGCCAGCGGCAGTGACGGCCGCCGTGTCGTAGACGCCGACCTTGAGCGGATCGAAGCCCGGGATGTCGAGCTCGAGCCCGACCGTCAGGCTGCCACCCTGCTTCTGGGCCATCGCGGGCCCGGCGACGATGCTCGCGGCGGCGGAGACCAGCGCGAATGTGCACTCAAGCAGACGGAGACGAAGTGTCGACGTCATTGGTGTTCCTCCCAGAACGGACGGCGTTGGGCCGTTTCTTCAACAGCGCACTGTAGGCAGGGTCGTGCGATGCCGTCCACGGGGACTAAGCCAGCGTCACCGCCTGCACGATATCTGCGAGATCGCCGTGACATTCCACCCGGTCGCCCTGCCGGCGGGCCGGCGTGGCGGCGTCGATATGTCGGCGACGCTCGGCGACCGCGGCATCGACCGAGCACCGGGCGAGGGCCGCCAGGGCGATACCCTCCGGGGTGACGAGAGGCCCGTCGGCGGAAGCGAAAGTGAGCGCCGCGCCGCGATCGGCGACCAGCGCACCGGCCCGCAGGGCACCCAGCAGAAGGATCGCCCGCTCCGGACTGTCGCCGGCCCGGACCGCAAGGCAGCGCCCGCCCGGTCCAAAGCCCTGGGCGATCAGCCAGGACGCCACCGCCCCGCTTCGCGCCCAGGCCTCGCTATTGGTCAAGTTTGGCCAACCGTCGCCGTTGCGCGCGGGGAAAAGCCGTGCGTGCGGCTCGCTCGCCGCTGCGCGGCCGAGGCGATCGATCACCAGCTCCATCGACCGGTCCATTTTCAGGGCTCGAGCTCGGCCTTGAGCGCCTGGGCGATCAGGCTGTTCAGTCGGGCGTTGGGATGACCATCGATCGGAATGTAATAGGGCGAGCGGTCGTAGATCCCGATCATCTTGTCGACCGAGATGGTACGCACCCCCAACTCGCGGATGGCGAGCAGGATCGGCACGTAAACCGAGTTGGCGTCGCCCTTGCGGACCATGTCGGGCCACAGGTGGACGACGACCAGCGGCGCGCCGAATCGCTCCTGTGCCAACTGCTTGAGGCGCGCGAACAAGGCGACGAACAGCGCGGCCTGCTGGCGCTCCTGTGCGGCGTTGGTGGCGAGCGCGACTGCCTTGAATTTCTCCCGCGCCAGATAGAGTGCTCCGGCGAACGGATTGAACAGCCGNNCACCCAGCCAATTGCCATCGCCCGTCACGCGCGGCAGCTGCTGGGGAATGATCCATGTGATCACCGCCTTCGCGCCGCCCGGTGCGTAGGAGTCGTAGAGGCCGGTCTCCAGCGCGCGCACCAGATGCTCGGCGCCATAGCCCACTACGCCGAGATTGACGACGCGGGCCTTCGACCCGGTCTCGGCCGCGAATTGCGCGGGCAGCGTCTCGGCGTCGGACAGCCCCTCGCCGAAGACGAACGAATCGCCAAGGAAGAGATAGGGCTTGCCCTCGCCTGCCGAGCCAGGGACTGCGCGCGCGCCTGACGCGTCGATGGTGTAGACAGTGCGAAACACGTTCTCCTCGCTTCGCATGGCGACGGCTGTCACCACGGTGGCGGGATGCGGCCGATAGCCCAGGATGGCGTTGTACGCCAGCCAGTCCCACGGCGTGCGGGTTTTGTTCACGCCCGAGTTGATCGCCTTCGGCGTCATCTCCACCGCAACAGCCTCGATGGCCGTGAGCGCAAACATCACCGCCGCGATGCTGAGCGACGCAGTGCGCAGGCGCTCGCCTTTGAAGAAGCGCACGCCCGCCAGCGCCAACACCATGCCAAGCGCGAGTGCCACGGTCGAAGGCAGCCAGACGATGCCGGCAACGAACGCCGCGACTGCGGCAGCCACCATCGCAGGACGTCGCCAGCGCTTCATGGTCGTTGAATAGCAATATTGGCGCGAATCGCAAATCATCCTCAGGCTGGACCAAAGACATCGGGAGAACGGTTTTGCGTGGCTATGCGCCCTACCGGCCAACGTCGAGGAACTGGTTGTTGTAGACCGCCTCGACATGCTCGAGCCGACGAGCGAGGCGCGCGGCGTCATCGGCGAGGCCGCCGCCCTGCGCCGCCGCGATAGCCCGACGGAAATGAGCGCGCATCGTCGAAGCGATCCTTCACGCCGTGCGGCCGGGCGTCGTACATGGCGGCATAGGCGGCCTCAGCCTGCCGTTCGCACTCGGCCACGGATTCCCGGTCGGTCATAGCTAGGCCGCCACCGTCTCCGCCGCCGGCACGCGCTTGACCTCATGTGCCTGCAGCGCCGGCAGCACCTCGGCGGCAAAGCGGCGGATCTGCTCCATGAACATGTCGTGGGGCATGGCGCCGCGATTGAAGCCGATCTGCACCATGTTGGCGCCGCCCCGGTCGGCCGCGGCGATGATGCGCTCGGTCACTTCGGCGGGCGTGCCCCAGGGCTGCTGCTCGGCCATGCGCTCGACGTCGGCCAGCGTCTGGTTGCGGAAATCTTCGCGCGCCATGGCGGCGGCGCGCTGGTTCTCCGGCCGGACATAGTCGGTCGACGACTGACTCACATAGCCCGACTCGCGCTGGCGCGCCGTCTCGGTGAAGCTGCCGTGGCTGAACAGGGTGCGATTGAAATAGAGGTGATAGGGCGCCACCTCCTTCACCGCCCGCGCCTTCGAATCGGACACATAGGCGTTCATGCTGAGCGACAGATGGTCGGGCGTGATGCGATGGCCGGCCGCGGCCAGGCACTTGGCATAGAAGCGGATGATGTCGTCGCGCAGGCCGCCGCCGGCTAAGCCCGGCGTAATGGGAATGTCGTGCTTGCCGGCGAACTCGATCGATTCCTTGCTGCCGACGATCGGGATCATGATCGGCGGATAGGGCTTTTGCACCGGGCGCGGCCACAGGGCGACGTCCTTATATGACCAAAACTTGCCCGTGTAGGAGAACACGTCCTCGGTCCAGGCGCGGGTGACGATCTCGTAGGCCTCCTCAAAACGGGCGCGCGAATCGCCCAGCGGCACGTTGTGCACCTGGTACTCGCGCGGAATGCCGCGCGCGAAGCCGGAGATCACGCGGCCGTTCGACAGGCAGTCGAGCATGGCCAGCTCTTCGGCGAGCCGCAGCGGCTCGTGCAGCGGCAGCAGGTTGCCGTAGATCAGCAGCTTCAGCCGCTTGGTGCGCTGCGCCGCTGCCGCCGCCATCAGGTTGGGCGAGTTCATCAGCCCATAGGGCGAGCAGTGATGCTCATTGAAGCCGACGCCATCGTAGCCCAGGCGATCGAGCTCCTCCCAGGCGTCGAGATGCTCGGCGTAGGTGCGGACGGCCACATCCGATTTGAAGTGCCGCTTGCTCAGCGGATAGGGCAGCTCGGTGCCGACCTTTATATGGTCGAGGTTCTCGCCGTAGGCGAGCAGGTCGAAGACAAAGACTTTCATGATGCGGCGAGGCTAGCCCGGCACTGCAAAAAAGCGAAATTCATGAGGATTGCCCTGAAACGCCGAAGCCGCGGGCTTTTAACCGATTCCTCATGAATCTCATGAATCTCATGAGGCCCGTCCTCGAAAAAAATGTCTCTCGCGAGCATTGCCGCAAAAGTCCGGCCGTGCGGGCTTTGACGCCATTCCTCGCGAGCCTCGCGAGGCTCGCGAGTCGCGGAAGACTTGCCGTCGACGGGGCGCGCGGCGTCGAGCCCGGGTGCGCCTGCGCAAGCCAGGAGTGGCGAATTACTCATGGCTTAATATTGCGTATTGCGCAACAATTGTCAAGGATCAATTCGGGCGCCGCCGTCGGAACGACCCCGGCGGGAACTTCGGAAACCCGGCCAACCACCGTCGGCCGGAATAGAGATCGCAACTCGTCCTGTGTCATAAAGGCCGCGGCGACAGGGGGGCACGATAGTGCGGGGAGTCCAGGCCCGAACATATGAGCGCACGGCGCTGACGCGCCGGCGCCTGCTCGTCGCCAGTGCGGTGCTGGCCGCCGCCGCACCGTCGGCGGGAGCGCAACAGCGCCTGCCCGTGGTCGGCTACCTGGGGCTGCGATTGGCCGACGGCAATGTCGCGCTGGCTTCCGCCTTTCGCCGCGGCCTGGCCGATGCGGGCTTCGAGGAGAACCGCAATGTGGCGATTGCCTATGCCTTGGCGGAGGGCCAGGCCGAGCGGCTGAAGCCCTTGGCCGGCGAGCTGGTGAGCCGCCAGGTGTCGGTGATCTTTGCCGCCTCCAGCAGCGCCGCCATCGCCGCCAAGGCCGCCACGAACGCCATCCCGATCGTCTATGTCGGGGCTTCCGATCCGGTGAAGCTCGGGCTCGCCCAAAGCCTCGGCCGGCCGGGCGGCAATCTCACCGGATTCACGATGTATTCGCACACTTTCAGCGCCAAGCGGCTCGAGCTGCTGCACGAGCTGGTGCCGCAGGCGGCGACCGTCGGCGTGCTGGTCAACCCGGCCAATCCCAGCGCGGAGCAGGAGAGGCACGATCTCAGCGACGCCGCCGCGACGCTCGGCCTGCAGACAATCTTCGTCGAGGCGCGCGCCGAAGCCGATCTCGAAGCAGCCTTCGCCCGCTTGGTCGACGCAAAGGTGCGCGCGCTCTACGTCGTCGACGATCCGTTATTGACCACCACCGTCTCCTCGACGATGCAGCGGGCCCTGAAGGGGTCGATCGCCATGATCTCGACCTTCGACTATATCGCCGCGGCCGGGGCGCTCGCGAGCTATGGCACCGATTTCCCGCAGCTCCATCACGACGCCGCCGTCTATGTCGGCCGCATCCTCAAGGGCGCCAAGCCGGCCGACCTGCCGATCATGCTGCCGACGCGCTTCACCTTCACCATCAACCTCAAGACGGCGCGGGCGCTGGGACTGACCGTGCCGCCCGCCGTGCTGGCCCGTGCCGACGAGGTCATTGAATGAGGACCATCGAATGA
>PLYQ01000268.1:0-5115 GCA_003153415.1 Rhodospirillales bacterium
GACCTTGCGTGATGGTGATGCCGAGCTGCACGCGTCGATCTGCGAGAGATTGGCCGAGCGCCTGCGCATCGGTATTGGCGACGATGAATTCGACGCCTTCCAGCGACGCGCTGATCATGTTGTTGACCGCGTTTCCGCCCGCGCCACCGACGCCGACGACGGTGATTCGCGGCTTAATCTCGGACTCCTTCTGGGGGAGACTGAGGTTGATTGTCATACGGCTCTCTCCACGCAAACGAGGGGGGTATCTGCTCGGAGCGGCAACGTGGGTCCAGTTTAGGAAAGACCCTTCACTGCCACCGGCTTTTCTTATCGTTATCAACAGTCTGTAGGGATTACCTTGTCCCACACAACATATTGCCTAAAAGTTCTCTCTAATCCAACTACCAATACGGCCAATTCGGCTCGCCGGAGCCTCAATTGCGGCCGGTTGGGCCTGTGAGACCGCGTGATGCTGCAGTGCGAAGGCCAGCAGGCCCGCCGCGGCGGAGAAAGCCGGCCCTCCGGTCGAGTCGGCGAGGCCGGCCAGTCGGAGCGGACCACCGGTCCGGACCTTCTTGTTCAGGACCGCCGCGGCGACCTCGGGCACGCCATCGAGCTGGCAACCGCCGCCGACCAGCACCGCCCGGCCGCCCGCCAACTTATCCACACCGCTGGCTTCCAGCCGGTTGCGCACCAGTTCGAACGTCTCCTCGACGCGCGGACGGATGATACCGACCAGGATCGAGCGCGGAATATGGTTGGGCCGGGTGCGGTCCTCTTCACCGATCAGCGGCACGTCGATGATGTCGTACTCATCGTTCGGCTTGGCAACGGCGCGGCCGATCTGGGTCTTCATGCGCTCGGCGTGGGCCACCGGGGTCGAAAGGCCGCGGGCGATGTCACGGGTGACGTGCTCGCCGCCGACCGGGATCGAATCGACGTGCACGAGATGGCCTTCGTAGAACACCGCGATCGAGGTCGTGCCGCCACCCATGTCGATCAGAGTGACGCCGAGGTCGCGCTCGTCGGAGACCAGCGAGCTCAATCCGGCGGCGTGGCTGGCCACCACGCGTTCGGCGATCTCGAGATGGGCGCGGCGCACACAGACCTGCAGGTTGCGCATGGCGCCGCTCGCCGCCGTGACCAGGTGGACGTCGACACCCAGCCGCTCGCCGAACATGCCGCGCGCGTCGCGCACCGGCGTGCCGTCGACGTTGTAGCCGATCGCCGCGGAATGGATGATGTCACGGTCGGCAGTTTCGGCCGGCAGCTGGATGTGGGTCTGCACGCGGCGCACGTCGCGCTCGCCGATCTCGTGGTGGCCGACCGCGACCTCGAGGGTCTGGTTGTGCGAGGCGGGCGAGCCCCCGCTCACGCCGACGATGACCTCGCGGACATGCTCGCCGCACATCTCCTCCGCGGTCGACACCGCCGAGGAGATCGCGCGGGTCGCGGCCTCCATGTCGACGATGTTGCCCGAGCGCATGCCGAGCGCCGGCTGATGGCCGATGCCGACCACGCGGAGCCCCTGCCCGTCGACACGCGCCACGAAGCACACGACCTTGCTGGTGCCGATATCGAGAGCTGCGATTACACCGTTTCTTGCTTTTGCCACGATGGACCCCCGTCTTTACGCGTACACTTCAAGCTTCATTGGACGTCACGCCGGCCCGGACGGCACATCGCCGCCGGAGCGTTTCCTCAGGTAGAGTTTGTCCGGCAGCCGCAGATCGACGACACCGTACTCGCGCGACAGCAACTTGTGCGCGGCATCGAGCTTGGCGAGCTGCTGCAGGGCCGCGACCGCGTCCTCCTCGGGCAACCAGATCTCGACACCGCTGGTCAGGACCAGGTTCCAGCGCCGCTGACCGACCCACACGGCGGCCCGCAGCTGGCGCGCCAGCGCCGGTTCGTAGGCCAGCAGCAGCAGCAATTCGCCGACATGCTCGGGCGCGCCGGGACCGCCCAGCAGCAGCAGCTTCTCGGCGCCGGGCGGCATGCGGCTCGCGCGCACCGTGCGGCCGTTCCTGTCGATCAGAGTGTATTCCTCGCCGCTCTGCCAGATGGCGACGGCGCGGCGCTCCTTCAGCGTGACGTACAGCGTGTCGGGCAGCCGACGCTCGACAGTGGCGCTCGCTACCCAGTCGATGCCCTCGAGCCGCTTGCGAGCGGCCTGCAGGTCGATGCCCAGCAGAGAATCTCCGGTCTGCACCCCGAGCGCGGTCAGGAGGGCGCTGCGTTCGACATAGTCACGGCCCTCGACCGTGACATCGGACAGTTTGAACGGTGTGACTGCCGCCACGACGCTGCGCGAGGCGGCATCGATGTGGTTCTGCACGGTGACCAGCCAGCCTTCGCGCCATGCCCACCAGCCGCCGCCGCCGCCACAGCCCAGCAACAGCACGACGAGGCCGAGCAGCATCGGCTGGCGCCACACCGGCCGGCCGGTCTTGCGCATCGGGCCGCGCTTGCGGCGGCGGTCATAGTCGCGCCGATTGGCAACGGGCTTCCTGGAGGCGGTCTTTCTCGGTGCGGCGCTCATGCCGGCCGCCTTGCGTGGTCGATCATCCAGGTCATCAGCGTCGGCCAGGAAATGCCCGCCCACTTGGCCTGCTCCGGCGCCAGCGACAGCGGCGTCATGCCGGGCTGGGTATTGATTTCGAGCACGACCAGGCCCGTGGTGTCGGGCTGGCTGTCGTCCCAGCGCAGATCCGTGCGGCTCAGCCCGTCGCAGCCCAGCGCCTGGTGCGCCATCAGCGCCCATTGCTTGGCGAGCTCATAGACCTCGGCCGGAATCGGCGCCGGGATCAGATGCTCGGTGATGCCGTCGGTGTACTTGGCCTCGTAGTCGTAGAAGCGGGTGCGTGGGCGCAGCTCGGTGACGGCCACGGCCTTGTCGCCCATCACCGCCACGGTGAGCTCGCGGCCGGGCACGAATTTCTCGACCAGCACCTTCTCGCCGAACGCCGCTTCGGCGGTCTCGACGGCGGCGAGATTGTCGCCCTTGTGCACGATATGGACGCCGACGCTGGAGCCCTGGTCGATCGGTTTCACGACATAGGGCCGCGGCATGGGATCGCCCGATGCCAGCGAGCGGCGCTCGACCACTTTGCCGGCGGCGACGCGAATGCCGAGCGAAGTAAAGACATGGCGCGACATCGGCTTGTCCATGGCGATCGCCGAGGCGAGCACGCCGGAGTGCGTGTAGGGCACGGCGAGCACCTCGAGTACGCCCTGGATGCAGCCATCCTCGCCGTATTTGCCGTGCAAGGCGTTGAACACCACGTCCGGCCCGCCGCCCGAAGCAGGCCGCAGGAAATCGATCAGTGCACGCAGATCGCGCTTCACATCGTATTCGATCACCCGATGGCCGCCTTCGCGCAGGCCTTCGGCGCAGGCCTTGCCGCTCACCAGCGAGACCTCGCGTTCGGGCGACCAGCCGCCCATCAGGACCGCGACGGTGCGGCTCATGGGGCCTCCCCGATCCGGCGGATTTCCCATTCCAGCTGTACGCCGCTGTGCTCGAGGACTCTCCGGCGCACTTCTTCGCCCAGCCCTTCGATGTCGGCGGCCGTCGCGTCACCGAAGTTGATCAGGAAATTCGCGTGCTTCTCCGAGACCTGCGCGCCGCCGACCTGCAGCCCGCGACAACCGGCCTGGTCGATCAGCTCCCACGCCCTATGGCCGGGTGGATTGGCGAAGGTCGAGCCGCCGGTGCGGCTGCGTGGCTGCGACTCAGCGCGCGCCGAATCGATCTCGGCGATGCGCCGGGCGATCGCGAGCTGATCGCCCGGCGTCGCCCTGAGCCGCGCCGAGGTGAATATCCAGTCGGTCGGTGCCGTGCTGTGGCGATAGCCGAGGCCGAGTTGCGAGGTCACAACGGTGCGGATCGTCCCGGCGCGATCCACGGCTTCAGCCGAGATCAGCACCTGGGAAAGATCGCTGCCGTAAGCGCCGGCGTTGGTCGGAAACGCGCCGCCGATCGTGCCGGGAATGCCGCTCAGGAACTCAAGACCGGCCAGCGCGTGATCCCGCGCCGTCAACGCCACATTGAGATCGGGCGCGCCCGCACCGGCCACGACTTCTTGGCCTTCGACAACAACGCCCGTGAAGGCACGCATCAGGCGGATGACCACGCCCCTTACACCGCCGTCCCGTACCAGCAGGTTCGAGCCGACCCCCAGCACTGTCACCGGTACGTCAGCCTGCAGCGCGGCGAGGAATGCGGCGAGATCTTCGCTGTCGGCCGGCCGGAACAGCACCTCGGCATTGCCGCCGGTGCGGAACCAGGTCTGCGGACCGAGCGGCGCGTCGGCCGTCAAGCGGCCGCGCGGCCTGGGCAGCCGGTCGATCAGGTGCGATGTCACGGCGGCAACCATCATGCGGCTGAGCCCGGATCGTTGGCGACGGCGCGCGGACCGCCATGCTCGGCCGCGAGTTGCTGGAGCTGCCCGGGCAGCGCATGCGCCCAGGCGGTGATATTGCCGGCGCCGAGAAACACCACGACGTCTCCGGGCCGTGCGATCTGCCAGATCATCGCCGGCAGGTCGCCCGGCGCGCCGAGCGGCATCACGTCGCGATGACCGGCGCGTTGCGCCAGCCCCACCAGCATGTCGCGGCTCACACCCTCGATCGGCGCTTCGCCCGCGGCGTAAACGTCGGCTACGATCACCGTGTCGGCGTCGGTGAAACAGGCGGCGAATTCGGCCTTCAGAGAGCCGAGACGCGAATAGCGGTGCGGCTGCATAACCGCAATGACCCGACCCGAGCCGCCATAGGTCTGACGCGCGGCGCGGAGCGTGGCGGCGATCTCGACAGGGTGATGGCCGTAGTCGTCGATCACGGTGATGCCGTGCGCCTCGCCGGTCTTGGTGAAGCGCCGCTTGACGCCGGCGAACGAGGCGAGCGCGCGGCGGATCGTGTCGTCGGGCAGGCCCATCTCCTGGGCCACGGCGATCGCCGCGAGAGCGTTCTGCACGTTGTGCTGGCCGAACATCGGCAGGTGCAGCCCTTCGATGGTGCGCGACTGGTTGGTGGCGCGCGGTTCGATCACGACGTCGAAATCGGCGCCGCCGCGGTCGAGCCGCACATTGACGGCGCGCACGTCGGCGTTGGCGCCGAGGCCGTAGGTGA
>PLYQ01000268.1:5176-17538 GCA_003153415.1 Rhodospirillales bacterium
TGATGATGCCGCCGTTGATCACCGTGGGATCGAGGCCGCCGGCATCGAGCATGGCGGCGACCATCGACGTCGTCGTGGTCTTGCCGTGCGTGCCGCCGACCGCGATCGACCATTTCAGCCGCATCAGCTCGCCCAGCATTTCGGCGCGGCGCACCACCGGCACCAGGCGGGCGCGCGCAGCCAGCACTTCGGGATTGTCCTTCTTCACCGCGCTGGAGACGACCACGACCTGGGCGCTGCCGAGATTATCGGCGCGATGGCCGATCGCCACCTTGATACCGAGTTCGACCAGCCGGCGGGTGTTGGCACCGTCGGCGACGTCGCTGCCCTGAACTTTGTAGCCGAGATTGTGCAGCACCTCGGCGATGCCCGACATGCCGATGCCGCCGATACCGACGAAATGGATGAGACCGATATCGAGTGGCAACGCCCTCATGCGGCAACTCCTGACGGCGAAAGAGCGGGAGCGGCGATCAGTTCGCCGACCAGATCGGCAAGACGTGCCGCCGCATCCGGCCGGCTGACGGCATGGGCGGCGACGGCCATCGCAGCCAGCCGCTGGGGTGTCGCAAACAGGCCACCGAGATGGGCCGCCAGGCTCTCGGCCGTGAATTGGGCATGCGGGATCACGATGCAAGCGCCGGCCGCCTCGAAGGCGCGGGCGTTGGCCATCTGGTGATCGTCGGCGGCGTGAGGATAGGGAACCAGGATCGACGGACGGCCGATGGTCGCGAGCTCGGCGACCGTCGAGGCGCCGGCGCGGCCGATCACGAGATGCGCCGCTGCGACACGCTGCGGCAGGTCGGTAAAGAACGGCGCCAGCTCGGCGACGATGCCGGCGTCGGCGTAGCGCGTGCGCACCATCACGAGATCCTCGCGCCGGCACTGCTGGACGAGCCGTAGGCGCGCGCGCAGCGGCGGCGGCAGCGACAGGATCGCAGTGGGAACGATCCGGCTGAACGATGCGGAGCCTTGGCTGCCGCCGAATATCAGAATGTCGATCACACGATCCGCGCCGGGCGCGCGATAGGGTGAATTGCGCAGTGCCCGCACCGACTCGCGCACGGGATTGCCGATCAGCCGCGCGCGATGGTCGTCTTCGGCGATGTACCGGGTGCGGGCGAACGACAAGGCGACGCGGGCGGCACTTCCCAGCACCAGTCGGTTGGCCTTGCCGAGAACGGCGTTCTGCTCGTGCAGCATCGACGGCAGCCGGCGTAGTCGCGCGGCGACCATGGTCGGCACCGAGGCATAGCCACCGAAGCCGACCACGGCGGCCGGTGCAATGCGCCCCAGGGTGCGCCAGGCATCGAACAGGCCGAGGGCGAGCGTGAACAATGCCAGCAGGTGACGGCGGAGGGAGCCCATCGGACTGGCCGACCGGATGTAGTGTATGGGCTGACGAGACAGCGCACCCTGCCACTGNNGCCAGCGCTTCGGCGGGAAACACATGCCCGCCGGTGCCGCCGGTCGCCAGAACGACAGGACGCGGCTCGGCCATCACACCGCCTCCCTCAAGCCCGCGTGCTCGCGCGTCAGCGACAGCATCATGCCGACACAGATCGCCATCGCCAGAGCCGAGGAGCCGCCGTAGGAGATGAACGGTAGGGTCATGCCCTTGGCAGGAATGAGCTGGATGGTCGAGGCCATGTTGATGGCGGCCTGCAGGCCGAACTGTACGCCGAGCCCGGTGGCCGCGAGCGTGATGAACAGGCTGGTCTCCTTCGAGGCCCGCTGCATGGCGCGCAAGGTCACGAAGGCGAACAGGCCGAGGATGATCAGGCAGACGATCAGCCCGAACTCCTCGCCCGCGACCGCCATGATGAAGTCGGTGTGGGCGTCGGGCAGCTGCGCCTTCACCGTGCCCTCGCCCGGACCGCGGCCGAACAACGAGCCGTTCATGAAGGCCTCGAGTGCCGTGTTGACCTGGTAGTTGTCGCCCGACGACGGATCGAGGAAGCGGTCGAAGCGGCTGCGCACGTGGTTGAAGAAGAAGTAGGCGCCGACCAGCGCGCCGGCCCCGCCGACGACGCCGAAGCCGGCGATCCACATCGGCAGGCCGACCACGAAAAGCTGGCAGGCCCACACCGCGGCCACCACGATGCTCATGCCGAGGTCGGGCTGCATGATCAACAGCGCCAGCACCGTGCCGACCAGCAGGGTCGACAGGAAGTAGCCCGGCGCGCGGCGCTCGGTGCGGCTCTGCGCCAGCAGCCATGCCGAGATCACGGCAAGGCTCGGCTTGACGAACTCCGACGGCTGCAGGCTCGACAGGCCGGGCACCGTGATCCAGCGCCGGGCACCCTTGATCTCGACGCCGATCACGAAGGTGGCAGCCAGCAGGATGATGCTGCCGCAGAACACCAGCAGCGCCAGTCGCCGAACATGGCGCGGCGAGACCAGCGAGATGGCGAGCATCAACATCAACGCCAGCGGCAGGAAGATGAACTGGCGCTTGGCGAACATGAAGGAATCGGCGCCGAGGCGCTCGGCGGCCGGCGGCGAAGCAGCAAGCGTAAGCAACACGCCGAACGCCATGATCGCCAGGATGGCGCCCAGCGACCAGCGATCGACGGTCCACCACCATTGGCCAATCACGCTACGGTCGTCGCGCGGAACCTGGATCACGCGGCCCTCCCCAAACTCTGTGCACCGGGCAAGGCGCGCGCCATGGTGCGGAAGGCGTCGCCGCGATGCTCGTAGCTCTTCCACTGGTCCCACGAAGCACAGGCAGGCGACAGCAGCACCACCGCCGGACCCTTGGCATCGCTTTGTGAAAGCTCGTGCGCGGCAGCCACCGCCGACTGCAGATCGCCGCAGCGGGTGTAGGCAAGCTTGCCCTCGAGCTGGCCGGCGAACAGGTCGGTCGCCTCGCCGATCAGGAAGGCGTGCCGAATGCGCTCGAAGTACGGCGCGAGCGGCGCCACGCCGCCCTCCTTCGCCTGGCCGCCGATGATCCAGTAGATGTCGCGGTAGCTCGACAGGGCGTGCGCCGTCGCGTCGGCGTTGGTCGCCTTGCTGTCGTTGACATAGATGACGTCACCGACGGTGGCGACGCGCTCCTGGCGATGCGGCAGACCGGGGTAGGTCTTGAGCCCCTTCATGATCTCCTCGCGCGACACGCGGAGCCAGCGGCAGGCCACAAAGGCGCAAGCTGCGTTCTGGGCGTTGTGGTCGCCGGGCAACGTCGGCACATCGGAGAAGTTCGCCGAATAGCCATCGGCATCGATCAGCCTGCCGGCACGGAAGGATATGCCGCCTATGACGGGACGATCGAATGCCACCGGCGGCGCGGCAATGCGATAGCGGCCGGCCATCTTTTTATGAACGGCACGCGAGTGGTCGTCGTCGACGCCGATCACGGCGCAGTCCCCCGGCACCTGGCGGTCGAAGATATGCTCCTTGGCGGCGACGTAGCCCGCCATGTCGCCATGTCGATCGATATGGTCGGGTGTAATATTGAGCCACACCGCGACATGGGCGCGGAACGTATCGAGCAGCTCGAGCTGGTACGACGAGAGTTCCAGCACATAGACGCCGCCGACACCGAGCGGCGCGAGGTCGAGGGCGCCGCGGCCGATGTTGCCGCCGACTTCGCAGGTCACGCCAGCCGAGGTGAGGATATGGCCGATCAACGCCGTGGTCGTCGACTTTCCGTTGGTGCCGGTGACGCCCACGATGCGCGACTCGGGCTGGGCGACCGCCAGAAGCTCGACGTCGCAGATGATCTTCTTGCCGGCCGCGCGCGCGGCCTCGGCCGCGGCGTGCGGCTTGGGCAGGCGGTTGGGAATGCCGGGGCTGATGATCAGCGCGGTGAAGCGGCTCCAGTCGATGCTCGCCGGATCGGCGAGCTTGACACCGGCGTGGGATGCCGCATCGCGTGTGGCTGTGTTGTCATCCCAGGCGACGTAGTCGATTCCCGCCGCCACCAGGGCTCGCACCGTGGCAAGGCCCGAGCGCGCGAGCCCGAGCACCACGAACGACGAGCCTTTGAGGACGGAGAGATCGATCATCCGCTCACCTCAACTTCAAGGTGGCGAGGCCGACCATCGAGAGGATGGCGGCGATGATCCAGAAACGGAAAACGATGGTCGGCTCGGCCCAGCCCTTCTGCTCGAAATGATGATGCAGCGGCGCCATGCGGAAGATGCGCCGACCGGTCCACTTGAAGGACAGGACCTGCACGATCACCGACACGGTCTCCAGCACGAACAAACCGCCGACGATCGCCAGCACGATCTCATGCTTGATGACGACGGCGACTGCGCCCAGCGCGCCGCCGATCGCCAGCGAGCCGGTATCGCCCATAAACACCATCGCCGGCGGTGCATTGAACCACAGGAAGCCCAGGCCCGCGCCGACCAGGGCCGACAGCAGCACGGCAAGTTCGCCCGCGCGCGGGATGTGATGGACGTAGAGGTAGTTGGTGTAGATGACGTTGCCGACAACGTAGGCGATCAGGCCAAACACCACCGAGGCCATGATCACCGGGCCGATGGCCAGACCATCAAGGCCGTCGGTCAGGTTGACGGCATTGGAGGTGCCGACGATCACCAGCACGGCGAAGGTCACGAAGCCGACCAGGCCGAGCGGCAGCAGCACGTCCTTGAGGAACGGGAAGGCCAGCATGTAGCGCAACGGCGGCGGCGAGGCCTGGGCGATGTAATAGGCGGCGGCCGCCGCCACCACGATCGACAGGCCGAACTTGAACTTGCCCGGCACGCCCTTTGAATTGCGCTTGGTGACCTTGAGGAAGTCGTCCCACAGGCCGACCACGCCGAAGGTCATGGTCACGATGAGCACGATCCAGACATAGCGGTTGGTGAGGTCGGCCCACAGCAGCGTGGCGACCAGCAGCGAAATCAGGATGAGCAGGCCGCCCATGGTCGGCGTGCCCTTCTTGGTCATCAGGTGGCTGGCCGGACCGTCGTCGCGGATCGGCTGGCCCTGCGTCTGCTTGCTGCGCAGCCAGCGGATCAGGCCGCCGCCGATCAGGAAGCTCAGCACCAGCGCCGTCAGGAACGCCGCGATCGAGCGGAACGTCAGGTAGCGGAACAGGTTGAAGGGACCGAAGACGTCCGCCAGGGGATAGAGGAAATTGTAAATCATCTTTAGCGTCCCGCCTCGCCGCCGCTTGCCGCCAGGACGGCATCAACGACATTATTCATTTTCGAGCCCAGCGAGCCCTTGATCGCAATCACATCCCCTGCCCTGAGCGCCGCTGCGACCTCGCTGGCCAGCGCAGCCGAATCGGGCCGATGCACGCCCTTCTGCGCCGCCGCCAGGCGCCGCCACAGCACCTGCATGTGCGGGCCGCACAGGAAGACCTGCGCCGCACCGCTGGCGGCGACCGCGTCGGCAAGACCGGCATGGTAGGCGTCGGCGGCGTCGCCGAGCTCACGCATGTCGCCCATCGCGAGCAACCGTCGCCCACCGGGCGCCGGCTCGGTGCGCGCCAGCACCGCGAGCATCGCCTTCACCGACGCCGGATTGGCGTTGTAGCTCTCGTCGAGCAGCTCAATCACGCCCTCACCGAATTTCAGGCGTCGGCGCGCGCCGCGACCCGGCAAAGCCTTGACCTCGGCAAGCGTTTCGGCGGCCTGTAGCACATCGGCGCCCAACGCTTCCACGACGGCAAGTGCTGCCAGGCTGTTCAGCACCCAGTGTTCCCCCGCCGCCCCCAGCCGATACTCGATCCGCCAGCCATGAATAGAGGCCACAACGTCGCTGCCGGAATCCTGCAGGTCGCACGCAAGGAGACGAACGTCCGCGGCGGCATTGCGGCCAAATCCGACGACACGCGCCACGCCGAAGTCTCGCGCGCGTTCGGCGAGGCGACCGTAGTGGCGGTTGTCGCGATTCAGCACGGCGACGGCACCCTCGCGCATACCGGCGAACAGGCAGGCCTTCTCGTCAGCGATCGCCTCTTCCGATCCCATGTAACCGATATGGGCCGGTTCGACATTGGTGATGACACCGACATGGGCCTCGACCTGGCGCGCCAGCGGCTCGATCTCGCCGGGATGATTCATGCCGATCTCGAACACGCCGTAGCGCGCCTCGCGCGGCAGACGGGCGAGGCTGATCGGCACGCCGACGTGGTTGTTAAAGCTCGCGGCACTGGCCGCAGTCGACGCCTGGTCGGCCAGCATCGTGCGCAGCGCGTCCTTGGTGCTGGTCTTGCCGACCGAGCCGGTGACGCTAGCGATGCGCGCGGTGCTGCGGCGGCGGCCGGCGCGACCGAGATCGACCAGCGCCTTCATCGTGTCCGGCACGCGCACCAACTTGCCCAGCTCGCCGGGCATGTCGCGTGAGACGACGGCGGCCGCAGCGCCGCGCAGCCGCGCATCAGCGACATATTCGTGCCCATCGGTGGTCTCGCCGTTCAGCGCGAAAAACAGATCGCCCGCGCCAACGGAGCGGCTATCGAAGGCGACGCCGTAAGCTCCGAACGGTGCGGTCATGGCGATCGGCGACAGCGCCTGCGCTACCTCGTCGGAGGTCCACAGAGGCGTCATGCGACACCTCCGGCCAGTTCGCGCGCAACCTGTGCGTCGTCGAAGGGATGAGTGACGCCCTTGATCGTCTGGCCGGTCTCGTGGCCCTTGCCGGCGATCAGCAGCAGATCATTGGCCGACCGGAGCGTCGTCATGCCGAGCTCGATCGCCACATGCCGTCCGTCGCGCACTTCCACCCAATTCTTCCGGGTGGCCGGAATGCCGCGCAGGATCTCGGCACGAATGGCGTCAGGTTCCTCGCCGCGGGGATTGTCGTCGGTCACCAGCGTGACGTCGGCCAGTCGCGTGGCGATCTCTCCCATCACCGGACGCTTGCCGCGATCGCGGTCGCCGCCGCAGCCGAACACCACGACGAGCTTGCCCTTGGCGAAAGGACGGAGCGTGGCCAGCACCGTCTCCAGTGCCTCGGGCTTGTGGGCATAGTCGACATAGACCGGCGCACCGGAACGATGTCGGGCGACGAGCTGCAGGCGGCCCGGAGCGCCGGTCAAGGTAGCGAGGGCAGCGGTCGCGCGGGCGGGATCGCCGCCGGTCGCCACGACGAGGCCGAGAGCTGCCAGCGCATTCGAGGCCTGAAAGCCGCCGACCAGCGGCAGCTCGACCTCATAACGCTTGCCCAGCACCCCGACGATGAGATGCTGGCCGGAAGGCGTCGGCTGATCGCGCAGCAGTCGGAATTCCTTACCCTTCGTGCCGTAGGTCCAGAAACGCAGGCCGCGGCGGCGGCAGATCTCGGCCAAAGCCGGCGTGCGGTCGCTGTCGGCATTCGCCACGGCTGTGCCGCCGGCCGGCATCAGTCGGTCGAACAGCCGCGCCTTGGCGGCGAAGTAGGCGTCCATCGAGACGTGATAGTCGAGGTGCTCGTGCGTCAGGTTGGTGAAGGCGGCGGCCGAGAGATGCAGCCCGTCGAGGCGATGCTGGTCGAGGCCATGGCTCGAGGCCTCGATGGCAAGATGCGTCACGCCCTCGCGCGCCAGCGTGGCGAGATCGTCGTGAAGCTGGACCGGATCGGGAGTCGTGAGCCCGGCGTCGCGCATGAAACCCGGCGAAACGATGCCAAGCGTGCCGACGCTGGCTGCCTTGAGCCCAAGTGCCGCCCAGATGTGGCGCACGAAATGGACGGTCGAGGACTTGCCGTTGGTGCCGGTGACGGCGGCGATGGTGGCGGGCTGGGTGCCCGAGAAGGCCGCTGCCATCAAGGCCACGCGGCGGCGCGGATTGGCGTCGCGCAGGACGATGACGCCGGGATCGAGTGGCGGCAGGTTGGCGTCGGGCGCGGCCAGGATCGCTACCGCACCGCGGCCGACGGCGTCGGCGATGAATGCCGCGCCGTTGTGGTGCGAGCCGGCCAGGGCGGCGAACAGGTAGCCCGGCCGGACCCTGCGCGAATCGAGTGTCAGGCCGGCCAGAACGGGATCGCGCGGCGGCGCGGCACCGGAAGCGGCGGTGTCGGCACTCTGCCGCATGAGCTCACTCAACAGCAACGGAGCGCACTCCAGGTGCGGCTGCCGTCTGTCCGCCGACTTTCGCCGGCAGGGCCTTGCGCTCGGCCGCCCGGCTGCGCGCAGTGGCCGGCACGTAGTGCGGCATCTGCGCGGTGGTGGGCACCGGCGTCGAGGCGATCTCGAGCGGCGGCAAGCCGCCGTTCCAGTCGCCCGGCAGGATGCCGTAGAGGCTGGCAATGTTCTCGATGATCGTCTTGACGCTGGGCGCCGAGACCATGCCGCCTGTAGCGTAGCCGCCGGTTTCGGCGATGCCATGCGGCTCGTCGAGCGATACCAGGATGACGAATTTCGGCTCGTTCATGGGAAACATGCCAACGAACGAGCTGATTAGGGCTTTTTGGCGGTAGCCGCCGTGGCCCACCTTTTCTGCCGTACCGGTCTTGCCACCGACCTCGTAGCCCTTCACCTCGGCATTCTTGCCGGTGCCCTGGATGACATTGAGGCGCAGGATCTGACGCATCTGCATGGACGTCTTGGCCTGAATGATGCGTTTGCCGGGATCGCTGGCGGCGTTACGCTTCACGAAGGTCGGTTGATAGAGGACGCCACCATTGACGACGGCCGCCGAGCCGGTTGCCAGGTGCAGCGGCGTCACCGAAATGCCGTGCCCGAAGGCGATGGTCATGGTGTTGATCTTCTGCCAGTGCCGCGGCCAGAGCGGTGCGGCAAGCTCGGTGAGCTGGGTGGTCAACGGCTTGAGGAAGCCGATCTTGTCGAAGAAGGCGCGCTGCCCCTCCGGCCCGAGGACCTCGACCGCCATCTTGGCCGAGGCGATGTTGGACGAGTAGGTGAAGATCTCCGGCACCGTCAGCGGCCGGTGCTGCGGATGGTCGTCATTGATCGTGAAGCGGTCGATCTTGATCGGGTTGGTCGCGTCGAAGACGCTGGCGAGCGTGACCTTGCCGCTGTCGAGCGCCGCCGCGGTATTGAAGATCTTGAAGGTCGAGCCTTGCTCGTAAACACCGAGAGTGGCGCGGTTGAACAAGGCCTCGTTGGTAAGGGTCTTGGTCTTGTTCGGATCGAAAGTCGGCAGCGACGCCATGGCGAGGATCTCGCCGTTGGTCGCATCCATGACGATGGCGGTGGCGCCGATCGCCGAGAATTTCGCCACAGCGCGGACGAGCTCCTGCTCGACCAGGCGCTGCAGGCGCAGGTCGATCGACAGCTGCACGGTCTCGCCGCTCTGCAGCTGCTGGTCGAAGTAGCGCTCGACGCCGGCCAAACCGGCATTGTCGACGCTGGCGTAGCCCATGATGTGGGCCGCCGCCGTGCCCTGCGGATAGATCCGCCGCTCCTCGACCTGGAACTCGAGACCCGGGATGCCGAGGCGGTTGACGAGATTGTGCTCGCGCGGGCTGAGGCCCCGCTTGATCCACACGAAGCTCTTGTCGCCGTCGAACTTCTCCTTGAGCTCCTCGTACTTGAGATCGGGCAGCGCGCTGGCGATCTTGCGCGCGGCATCCTGCGGCTCGAGCAGCAGGCGTGGATTGACGAAGGCTGACATCACCGGCACCGAGGTCGCCAGTACCACGCCGTTGCGATCGACGATGTCGGCGCGTTCCGATTGGATGGATCCACCGCGGGCGGCGACCCGCTGCGTCGGCTCGGCACCGTCGCGCAGCAGCGAGACGTAGCCCATGCGCAGGCCGACGGCGACGAAGGCCACGGTGAAGATGGCCGAGGCGACGATCAGGCGCTGGCGGGCGGTCTCCTGGGCATCGCCCTTCAGACGGTCCTGCGCCGACCCGTAACGCGCGCCGGCCGCCGCGTTTACCGCGGCGGCCGGTTTGGGCGAGCCGGACTTGCGCCACAACCTCACCGATGTCCCCCCTCTTTGCGCTGGAGGAGTTCATCGATGGTGGTTGCAGCCGTCTGGCTGTCGCCGTCCGGACCCGAGGTTGCCGGCTCTTGGATAATGGCCGGTCGAGGGGGCGTCGTGGGTCCGGAGGAACGCGGGGAAAGGGGTGCGGAGGCCGGCGAGGGGCTGCCGGCCTCCGCTGCGACGCGACCACCACCGGGCAGGTTCGACGAGGGGACGTCGTTGCCCGTGCGTGGGGGGGAAGGGAGTGGTGGATCGCGTCGCGGGGGGACAGATTCGGATTTGAGCGCGTCGAGCCGGACGACCTGCTTGATGCTGGCCGGGTCGAGCTTGAGATGTTTCTGGGCCAGGCGCTCGATGCGCTCGGCTTCGTTGAGATGGGCCCATTCGACCCGCAGGATGTGCGTGGCCTGCTGGCTCTCGACGATCTTCTGGTTGGTGCGGTCGATCTTCTCTTCGAGGTCCTGCACCTTGTATTTCACGGTGAACAGCCCGACCGCCGTGGCAACGGCGGCAACCGACCAGAACAGGAGGCCCCGATGGATCATGCGCGGCCCCCAGTCGGCTCTTGGGCTACTTTCTCGGCGACGCGCAGGCACGCCGAACGGGCGCGCGGATTGGCGACGACTTCGGCCGGCGACGGCAACACTGGCTTGCGCGTGAGATCGCGCAGGGTCGTGACATTCTCTGCGGCGAGCGGCGGCGCGTGGCGCGACGGACCGGGCACGCGGCCCGCCCGGGCACGCACGAACTCCTTGACCGCGCGATCTTCGAGGGAATGGAACGACACCACGGCCAGCCGACCGCCGGTGGCCAGCACCTGCTCGGCGGCGGCGAGGCCGCGCTCGAGCTCGCCCAGCTCATCGTTCACGGCGATGCGCAGCGCCTGGAAAGTGCGCGTCGCGGGATCGCTGTCGTCCTTGGCCTGCGGACCGACGGCGCGGCGCACGATGCTGGCCAGCTCACCGGTAGTCTCGATGCGCTTGTGCTTGCGTTGCTCGACAATGGCGTGGGCGACGCGGCGGTTCTTCCGCTCCTCGCCGTAGCGCCAAATGATATCGGCGAGCTCGCTCTCCTCGCTATCGTTCACCAGATCGGCGGCCGACATTCCGCTCCTCGCCATGCGCATGTCGAGCGGTCCGGAATTGCGGAAGGAAAAGCCTCTATCGGCCTGATCGAATTGCATCGACGAGACGCCGAGATCGAGCGCCACGCCATCGACATCCTCGACGCCTTCGGCGGACAAAAGATCGGCCATGTCGCCGAAGCGACCTTCGATCAAGCGCAGCCGCGGCGCATAGCGTGCCGCCAGCGCCTGGCCGGCAGCGATCGCATCGGGATCGCGATCGATGGCGATCACGCGGCAGTCTGCGCGATCGAGCATGGCGCTCGAGTAGCCGCCGCCGCCGAACGTGCCGTCGACGTAGCGGCCGCCGTCGCGCGGCTGGAGCGCGTCGACGACTTCACGTGCCATGACGGGGATATGGTCGGCGGGGCCGACACGGTCGGCGGGGCTCATGCCTCGCCCCCACTCAAACCACGCACGAACGCCGCCATCTTGTCGCGATCGCCGTCGCGGCGGGCCTGCCAGCGCGCCGGATTCCACAGCTGGAACTTGTCGCCCTTGCCGACCAACATGACGCCGTCGGTGACGTCGAGGATGGCGGAGAAGTCGGTCGGCAGCGAGAAGCGGCCGTCTGGCTCCATGGGAATGGTGCGGGCGCTGGCTGAAAGATAACCGGCGGGATCGAAGGCCTCGTCGTCGAGCGCCACTTTGAGCGAACCCTTGGGGCCGAGCGCTTCGAGGCGCAGACGATCGAGCATGGCGTCGAAGCCCAGGCGCGAATTGCCGTTCACGAGACCGGGCAAATTTGGCGAGTGATAGAGGACGAAGGCTCCGCGGTCGTCGGCCGGCAGCTCATCACGGAAGGCGGCGGGCAGAAGGACCCGGCCTTTCTTGTC
The DNA here is from genome assembly GCA_003153415.1 of Rhodospirillales bacterium. GTDB lineage: Bacteria > Pseudomonadota > Alphaproteobacteria > Reyranellales > Reyranellaceae > Reyranella. The sequence continues at coordinate 16,981 of PLYQ01000268.1, forward strand.
GAGCTTGATCAGGATTTCGGACCGGAATGCCACGGCCCTCTCCCCCTGGATCCCGCCGGCGATGCCCCACGCTCCGCCGTACTCTGATACACGGGATACAATGGGATAACATGGGATTTCCCGGGATGCAATTCGAAAAGCGCGAATCGGCAAGGAATCTGAAGGGCTTACCCCCAAGACCTATTGTGCGCTCATGAGATTCGGACGCAAGCACTTGTGGGTAGGGGGTGGCGCAAAAAGTGAGACGAATCGCGAAAAATGCTGATGCCATCGGCATCCGAGGCGTCTCACTCGAGTGAGACACTTGGAGAAAGAAGCAGGTCAGACGGCCTGTAAGCCGGGTTCTGTCCCCGCCGGTGAGGGCGATGGATGGCCATTCCTCTGGGATGCCCGTTACCGGACACCTCGCGCGACCGACCCGGGCGACGACGCGGAAACACCGCTGCCGGTTGCCCGGCGTGTCGCCCCTATTTGGTCTTGCTCCCGGTGGGGTTTGCCGTGCCGCTCCTGTTGCCAGTCGCGCGGTGGGCTCTTACCCCACCGTTTCACCCTTGCCTG
>PLYQ01000337.1 GCA_003153415.1 Rhodospirillales bacterium
GCGCGCAGTCCGTCGGACGGCTTGGACGATTTACCGTGGCCAATGGCGTCCGGAAGGATGATGAAATACTTGGCCGCATCGAGCGGTTGGCCAGGTCCGAACAGTTCGCCGGCGAAGGCCGGGGTCAGCATGCTGTTGGCCGAGCCGGTGGTGCCGTGCACGACGAGGACGGGCTGTCCCGATGGTTCGCCGATCGTCGTGTAGTGCAGGCGAAGCTCGGGCATCACCTCGCCGGTATGGAACTTGAAATCCCGCGCGATCCACTCGCCCTGCTTGGGGGTTGGGTAGTCGGCGGCCGAGGCCGAAAACGACGCCAGCGCCAGAGCGAGCGCCGCCACGATTTGCCTGCGNNATAGAGCATCGGTTTCCTAAACCGGGGGTCGGAGGTTCGAATCCGATCGGGGACGCCATATAAAAATAATCCATATTTTATTGCATTTTATAAAGGTCAAAAATCTCTTCCTACCCCGTTCTACCCCGCTCATATACATTCCTGAGGCAGCGAACCCGCGCGCGTGGCGGGTTCGACTCAGTCTGGGGACGTCGAGATGAAGGGTTTGATCACGAAGGGGAAGAAGTTCGCGTTCCAAGCCGCGATCCCCGCAGACGTGCGCGAAGCATTCGAAGGGAAGCAGAAGTTCCAACGCGTGTTCAACACGACGGACCCAGTTCACGCTGAGCGCTTGGCGGCAGAAGCGGATCGCGAGTTCCGCTCTCGTGTGATGCAGATTCGACAGAACGCGTTGAATGGCGAGCGGATCGACCCGGAACGGAAGCTACATGTCGTTGGCTTTCTGTTCGGCCAGTTCTTCAACAAGCAGCAGCATGAGTTCTTCGATCTCTCGGAACACATGTCCGGGGTAATCCACGAGGCGAAGGAGGATCGGTTTCCGTTATTAAGGAACGTACCCACTGAGGGCGTCGTGTTCGACGAACTTGTGAAGCAAGTCGAAGTTTTGTTGGAGTGGGCAGAAGGCAGCGGCTACGCCAAAAGCAAGAAGCCGGAGCGGCCGGGGGCGACCCTGATCGGCGCTCACGAGATTTGGGCGGCCAAGGCCAGCCACACGCAGAAGACGAAGGACCAGTACGGAAAGGACATCCGCGAGTTCACCTCGTGGTTCGAGGAGAAGCGCGGTCACTGCTATGGCGCGAAGATCACCAAGCGCGACGTGAATCAGTTCGTCTCATTCCTGATGCACAAGAACGCTGCGAAGGCGACGATTACGCGGGCGCTCAGTGCGCTCCGTCTGATCTACAAGGTCGGTCAATTCAGCGACGACAATCCGTTCAGTGGCGTAGCGGATCGGATGGTCATCGATGGATCGCAACTGAATGTGCGGCGCTTCACTGACAAGGAAGTGCTGGCGTTGCTCGGTACCAAGGCCGACCCCAATGTGCGCATGGCTCTGCTCATGGCTGCGTACTCGGGTATGCGACTGTCGGAGATCACGAGTCTCAAGATCGAGCATATCGAGCGCGCCCGATCAGGCCGGGTGTTCAACCTGTTGAACGCGGGCAAGCGCAAGACTAAGGCGTCGTATCGAAAGGTGCCGGTTCATCCGACGATCTGGAAGGAACTAGCGAAGTTCATCAAAGGCCGCGGCGGGTCCGACTACATCTTGCCGGGCGAGCCCGTGGACAAATACAAATCACGGTCGGCGGCGATCTCGAAGCGAATCGCCACCCTGATCGACAAAGTGACAGAAGACCCGGAGGCACGAGAGCATTCGTTTCGGCATACGCTGATCAGTAAGCTCGCGGAGGCTGGAGTCCGGAAGGAATGGCGCATGGCGATTGTTGGCCATGAGGGACAGGACGTGCACGATCAGTACACCCACGCGAACTTCATCGATCAACTGCTGATCGATATCGCCAAAGTCCGATACGTGAGAAAGAAGTAAGCTACGCCTGCTCAATACTTAAGACCGCCATCCTTGCGAAGTTCGAATTGAACATCATCTGCAAGACGGCCGATAGATAGGTGGGGAGTCGCGAAGACTGGGACGGACCCGGATGTGAGAGTGGTGATCCCGGCGAGATTCGAACTCACGACCTACGGTTTAGGAAACCGCCGCTCTATCCGGCTGAGCTACGGGACCGGAGNNTTACTTGAACGTCGCCTCAATGTCGATTTGACCAGTTTGTGAGCATAACGCCTTTGGCGCGGGCGGTGCGGCGGTTTACGCCGGCTCCAACGCCAGCACACTCAACCTATCCCCCAGCGTGCCACGCCCGATCTCGACAAGGTGGCGATGATGCGTGAACAGCAACACCTGTGTTTTCCGAGATAGCTCCAACAGTGCAGCAAGTGCGGCTGTCGCCCGTCCGTCATCGAAATTCACCAGCAAGTCGTCGGCGATGAAAGGAAGAGGGTGACCTCTTCCGACGTGTTCCTCTACCGCTGCTAGGCGGAGCGCGAGATAAAGCTGGTCGACCGTACCTTCACTCATGCCACCGACTCCCACCGCGGTCTGGTCTTGCCGCACGCCCATCAGGCGCGGTTGGTCGTTCTCGTCGATATCGACGGCAAGAGCCACGAAACCGTCCAGGGTCAAGCGCGAGAAGACCTCGCCGGCACGCTTGAGAAGCGGGGCTTGTTTCTCCCGCCGGTGCCGCTCCATGGCCCATTGCAGGACGGTGGCCGCTGCGCGCGTTCGAACGAACTGTTCGGCAACCGTTCGCATTGACGCAAGCGCTTCCTGCCGTTGGGCGGCGGCTTGCACCGCCAGGTCGTTGCCTCCCAGTTCGCCGAAGAGGCGCCGGGCGTCGGTCCGGCGCACGAGCGCCTGCTCAAGCTGAGCTTGAAGGTCGGCGATATCGGTTGCCAGCGTTTCTTCCTGGGCCGCTAGCCGGTCGAGCTCGACGTCGACACATTCAGCCTTCAGCTGGGCGCCGGTCAGACCATCACCCTCTGCCTCCAAGACAGCCTCGCTGTCGGCAATCTGCTGTTTCAGGGTCCGCTGCCGCCGCCAGTTCTCGATGCTGTGGCGGAGGGCGTCAGCATCGGGCACCTCCGCGATTTCCCTGAGGTGGTCGAGGGCGCGTCGCGCCAGGCCGCGCATTTGCCGGGCGGTATCCCTCTGGACCTCAAGCGACTTGATGGCAGCGTCCTTGTCCTGTTGTTGCTGACGTACCCGTTTCGCCGTCTCCAGCCGCTTCTCGAGCTCGAGGACAGCCGCGTCTGCGGCCATTACGGCGAGGTCGTCTGCCACCTGGCCTGCGAGCTCTCGAACGGCGGTCTCGTACCCCTCGATGTCGCGCTCAATCTTTTCAATGCGATTGCGGCGGAGTTCGTCGATCTCGCCGGAAAGGCCGCGCATCCGCTCGATCACGTCGCAACGCTGGTCGACCAGTTCGGGCGGCATGTCGGCCGGAAGGAGGAGCGCCACGAGGGCCTTCTGCCAGCGGCTCTCCCAGTCGTTCCAGGCCTTGATCGAGGTCTTGCACAACGTCTCTTTACGACCACGTTCCGCGTTGGCCCGACGCAGCTGGTCCTCGACGGATTTGCGCGCTGCGGCCCCAGNNTAACGACGATCTTTAGCGGATGCTTGTCGAGGCGATCGATCGGTTCACCAAGCGCCGACAATTGGCCGACAATCGCCGTGATGGCTGCAGCTTCCTGCGCCCGCAGAACCGAGATCCGGGCGCCGGCCTTGTCGCGCTTCCCGAGCGACTCGACGATTTGGCCGTGGCGGGAAAGCCAGTCTAGCATCTTGCCTGGCGCGAGCGGCGCAAACGGCGCTTGGGCCCAGAGTTGCATCCAGGCCTGCTGCAGCCGGGTATGATTGTCGGCGAGGGCCTTGAGGGTGTCTCGCAGCCCGCTGAGCCGGAGATCGGCGTCCTCTATCTGGAGGGAGACGCTCTTCAGTTCACCTGCGGCGGAGGCCTTGTCGAAGCGACGGTCCGCCAGGCCGTCGGCGGCCTCCACGGTCTTCTCAAAGGCCGAGGCAAGGTCCGAAGCGCCTTCGGCAAAGGTTGTCATCTCTTCTTTCGATACCTGGTCCTGGTTGATGTAGCGTCGGCGCACCAGGCTCCAGCCCTTGTCCCGCCGGTTTCGAGCCTGGGAGAGGGCTTCCAGAGAGACGGCGAGATCTTCCGTGGTCAGGCGGTCGGAGCGACGGGCAAGGCCCTGGCGTTCGTTCNNCTATGATCTGTTCCTCGCAGGATTGGTACCGCCGTTCATTCTCCTGGAGGGCCTCGCGATGCCCCATTACCTCTTCGGAAGAGGGAGAGGCAAAGGCCACGATCGACGCCTCGCCGTCGAACGCGGGATGAAGACCGGCGAGAAGCCGCAGTATCCGGTTAGACTCTTCCTTCTGCTCTTGCGCAGCGGCGTCGAGGCGGGCACCGATATCCGAAAGATCACGATGGCCGTCGAGAACGGCGGCCAGTGCGGAGATATCGGTAGCGTCCCCAAGAGCCTCGCGCTCGGACGTGTGGGTTTGGATTTCGCGCTCGATGTCGTCGACAGCGGCTTCGGCCGCCTCCTTGGCCTGCAGCCGCTTGCCGCGCTCCACCAAGAGCGTGCGCACTAGAGCAATGCTGGGGCGATTGGGGATCCGGCCGGCGACATCAGCGGCTTCGCCAGCGGGCCAGCCAAGCTCCGCCGCCAGCTTGAGGAGTTGCGTCTCGTTGGCCACGAGATCGGCACGACGGTTGGGCAGAGATAGCTTCTCCCTGGCGACCTCGATCCGCAGGGTGTGCACCTGACCGATATCATCGGTGCGCAGCAAAAGGACCTCATCGCAAATCAGTCCGGCGCGTTCTGCCCGCGCCGCCTCGAGCTGCCGATCGATCTCCTCGATCTTCGATTGCGCAGTCGTCTCGTTGCCAGTTTCGCGCGCGAAGGTCGCCTCGACATCGTCTGGAAAGGGCGCAACGGACCCGAGTTGCTCGAGTTCCCGGTCGAGCGTCGCCAGGGTTTGCACCGTGCGATACACTCGCCTAATTCGGCTTAGGCGGCGCTGCTCGGCAACCCGCGCCTCATTGCGTTTCCCGATCGAATCGCAGTCCGCCTCGGCCTCCTGCAGCCCCTTCCGAGCGGCCTGCCACTTGTCGGCGAGCAGAAGGTGCTCGCGCTGTTGCTTGTCCGCTTCGACGAGCCGGTCGGCGGCTGCGTGATACCTTCTCTTCGCCGAATACCTGGTCGCCCACAGTCCTTCGGCTTCCTCGATCAGGGCTGCAAGCGTCGCCCGCAGGCCAAGAAGGCCGGTGCTGGCTGAAAAAAGCATCTGACCAACTTCATTCTGCGACTCCAGGATCTCGCGTCCGCCCTGTTTGAGCCTGTCATGGTCGAGGCTGAACATGCGCCGGAAGAAGCCGTCGTCCACGCCGCCCAGCAGACGCGCGAGCGGATCCCCGGTCCGAAGTGGGGCGCCATCCTTGTCGAGCAGAGTGTCCCGCATACCCTTGCGCCGGACGACTTCGAACGATTGCCCGTCATGCTCGAGGACCCCGCCGATCCGCAGGGTGCTGTTCTCATGGAGAAAATTGTGGGGAGACCTGGTGGGAATGCCGAAGAGAAGCCCCTCGATGGCGGCCAGGGTGGTGGACTTGCCGGCCTCGTTGGGACCGTAGATGACGTGTAGGTCATGCTGGCCGTTGGGAAAGTCGAGCGTGACGTCGGTGAACCGGCCAAAGCGCTGGAGATGGAGCCGCTGGAAACGCACCGCTATTCTTCCGGTTCCAGCAACCTGGCGCGCAGGAAATCCTGCACCTTCTCGACAACCGCCCCGTGGTCGCTGCCAAGGGCCGCCTTGAGCACCGGGTCATCGGGATCGGATCGGATCTCAATCGGCAACTTGCGGACGAACTCGCCAAGATCGCCGGCGAGGCGCTGGGCGAGATCCTCGTCGGTAGCAGCCCCAGCTAGCATATCCTGTAGTTCGCCGAAAGCCTCGTGGGCCTGCCCGGTCCCTTCAGTTCTGCTGGGCGCCTCGGTCGCCACTACCAGCCGCTCGATCCAGGCGACATCCTCGCCCAATCCCAGGGCGGCGGCCTGAGCTTCGGCCTGCAATGTCTCCAGCGCAGCGACAAACTCGCCGTGAAGGGCGGTGCGACCCGTCAGCTCGATACGACAGGCCAACAGGCGATCTTCGGCGGCGGCGCATTCCGCCTCGAGTGCTGCCCGCACCAAGTCGTGCACGTCCGACACGCGGCTGCATGATTCCACGGAGACTGCAATACGGGCCCAGCACACGACATCACAGGGTAGCCTCGCGAACTCGGTGATCTCGCGGTCGACGACGGTGACCAAATGTGCCCCCTTCGCGCCGATCTCCTTGATATGGCGGCCCTGAAGGTTACCCGGAAACACGACATGCGGCCGCTCGTGCAGCACTTGTCCCTTATGAACATGCCCGAGTGCCCAGTAGTCGTATCCCTTGGCCACCAGCTCGGCGAGGCTGCAGGGGGCGTAGCTTGCGTGCTCGGTGTTGCCTTCCAGCGCGGTGTGTAACACGCCGATGTTGAATATTCCAGCAACTGGCTCCGGATACCCGGCTGCAAGGTTATCCATGATGTCTCTTTGACGAAAGCTCTGGCCATGAAGGGCCACGCCCAGCGCCTCAAGACGAATGGTCTGCGGCTTGCGGTGGGAGAAGACCTCCACGTTCGAGGGTAGGGGGAGCTTGCGAGTGATCTGGCTTTCGGCGTCATGGTTCCCGAGTAGCACGAAGGCTCGGATGCCAGCCTGAGCCAGTCGTCCCATCTGCTGGACGAAAAACAGGCCTGTCTGGAAGTCTCGCCAATCTCCGTCATAGAGGTCGCCTGCGATTACGAGAAACGCAACCTCTTCCTCGATCGCTGAGGAAATAAGCTGCTCGAACGCTGATCGCGTGGCCAATCGGATTCGGGCGCCGGCCGATCCCTCGCGAACCGGCAGGCCTCTGAGGGGGCTGTCGATATGGATATCGGCGGCGTGAATGAAGCGGAACGACGTCATGAACGCAGGCCGTACCCCCTAGGACCGACTATACGCGACAGGAGGTCGACCCGCGTTAGGGAAATGCACCCCATAGTGTTTCGTCATAGTCGCAACTCCTTTCTAACATCCGAGGTTTGTCTTGCCTTCAGATTTTAGTACCGACTCTTGAGCGTTGCGGTTTGCCTGTGTCAGAAGTCCATTGAACGCGCCCTTTCTTGATCCAAAAATGGCTGAAGCATCCGTCGGTCTGCCAAATAGATGGCTTCACCGTAGGTCTCCCAAGCCAATCGATTTCGACTCGCCATCGCGGGTGCTGCTTTTGGGCGAGCGACAGCATGATCCGCTCGCCGCAGCCGCACGGACAAATCAGAAAGGCCCATTTCTGGTAGTTGGCGCCGCCGACAACGTAGAGGGTTCCTTCGGGTAGAATCTCCAGATCCGGATAGCTGGGCGATAGAACAGCCGCGACATGGACTGGCTCGATGAAACGCGTCCATTCCAGACTGCGGCGAAGGCCAGCGAATGCCGCTCGCTTCCAACCGGCATACACCTCCCTAAATTGCGGTAGGGCGGTCATCACGAGGCCCTGTCGAGGAATGGCTGGACATCGCCTTTGCCCCAATAGCCGTCGCTGTCGCAGAGCGCGCAGCCGGCGGTTGGTTTGGCGCCGGGCTTGGCATCAATCATGAGATGGAATTTGCGGAGCTGGTTGGCACGGTAGCCGTTGGGACCGCGAAACCCATTGAGCCGTTGCAGGAGTTCGTTGACGGCCATGGTGGCAAGCTCGGTCGTGAACGTGACGACCACGGGATTGGGATTGCCTTCGTCGAAGACGTAAGCCTCGGCCTTGCGCTTCTCGTAAAGAGCGGGCATGTCGCGTCGCATCGCCTCTTCGGCTGCCCTGGCGGCATCGACGACGCCCCGGCAAGAAAGGCAAGGCTTGGCCGGTGTCAGGACGGTTACGCGGCCGTCAAGCGCCTCCATGGCCGGCGGTTCGGCATCCGTGACGTTGATCGCGAGGCCGAGGTCGATGACGGGAATAAGATAGAACAGAGCGAGGCGGCCCAGGAAAAGGCGCCCTTCGTTATCGTCGGTGCAGCCGAAGATAATGTCGCATGACTTGAGAAGGTCGAAGCATTCAGGGTCGCCAACCCAAGCCTCCTTGGTGACCACGCGCGTGCCAAGCCCGAGCTCGGTGATCGAGCGGGCGACCACCTGCACCTTGGGTGCCATGGCGTCGGCATCGGCCTGCCGCGCCCCGTGCAGGCGATTGAGGTTCGTGACGTCGACGACGTCGTTGTCGATGAGGCCGACATTGCCGACGCCGATGCGCGGCAGCAGCATGGCGACGGCGCTGCCGGTGCCGCCGCAGCCGACGACGCCGACCCGCAAGCGAGAGAGATCCTCGTTCAACGCTTTTCCGAAGGCGAGAGCCTGGCGGTCGAAGGCCTGACGCCCGGCCGAAGTTCCGCGGCCGGCATAGTCGAGATTGAAGGAATCGCCGATCGTGCGGATGAGCCGCATGGGCGCGTGGTATTTTGGGCTAAGCCAAACGCGGCCGGTGAGAACCTTGTCCGGCGTCATCACGAAGGACAGCAACGGCGTGTCGGCGCCGTTACGGTTCTGCGCTAGGCGGACTAGTTCGGCTTCGTTCTCGTCGTCTTGCAGCGAGAAGCCGCGCAAGCCGCCGGGGTGACTATGGATAATGGCAAGGGCCTGTCCATTGGTGGCCGCTTCCTTGAGGCGGCGGATAAACGAGGCCGTTTGCCAAGAGATGAGGTTCGGCGTCGACTCGAGAACCTGCTCGTCGGGGACCGGCACGACCTTGGCGGACAGGTATTTGATGTGGGTCTGCCGATGCCACGGATCGACATGGATGTTGGCCTTGTTGAACAGGATGTAAGCTGCGTGCTCGCAGCCGTCCGTCCTGAGGAGCTGACGTTGCAGCTCCTCGGCCTGCGCCGCCTGGAAGGTGGCGCTGTAGGTGGTCACGCCGCGACTTTCAGAGCGTGATCGATGCGCTTGAGCATCGTCCAGATGCCGTCGATGCCCGGGCGCCATTCCGGATTATGGCGCGACCAGCGCTGCCAGGACTGGCCGTTGAAGGCGACCGCCTGATCGGCGGCTCGGGGGAATGCGTTGCGCCCAGCGATGCGAACCCACGGCATCAGGTGGAACATATCGGGCGGAGTGTCGGGGTAACCTGACGGGATGAGCACGAGGATGTCCGCGAAGCCGGCGTCGAAGACGCCGGCGGGCAGAGGGTATTGGCGGAAGATGACGCCGCGCTGGTTGCCGGACGTGACTTCCTCGTACTTGATGGCCTTACTAGCGAGGTACGCGCGGTCACGCATCGGCAGGA
>PLYQ01000082.1 GCA_003153415.1 Rhodospirillales bacterium
ACGACGCCAAGACCGGCGAGGAGATTACCCGCTCGGTCCTGACCCAGATCATTTTCGAGGAAGAGAGCAAGGGCGGCCAGACGCTGCTGCCGATCCCCTTCCTGCGGCAACTCATCTCGTTCTACGGTGACAGCCTGCAGGGCGTGGTGCCGCAGTATCTCGAAATGTCGATGTCCACATTCGCGCGCAACCAGGAGCAGATGCGCAGCTACCTGCAGAACGCCTTCGGCTTCAACCCGTTCCAGCAGTTCGAGACGATGGGCAAGCAGAACATGGCGATGTTCGAGAACGCCATGCGCCTGTTCAATCCATTCGGCGCCGGCCAACCCGGACAGGCTCCGGGCGCGAAACCGCAGACCAACGGACAGGACCCGGCCAAGACCGAAACGTCCTCCGGCGCCGCGCCGGCCAGCGACGCGTCGATCGACGATCTCAAACGCAAGCTCGACGAGCTGCAGAGCCAGCTCGCAATGCTCAGCAAGAAGCCCTGATCTTCCGATGCCGGAGAAGCCATTGCAGCCGCTACGGCGCGTGATGTCGCCCTGTATCGGCATCTGCACGATCGATTCCAAAGGCAGCGGTCTCTGCCTCGGCTGCAAGCGCACGATCTCCGAGATTGGCCGCTGGGCGATGCTCGAGGATCCGGAACGTCAGGCGATTATCGACCAGCTGCCGGGTCGCAACTTCTAGCGGCCCTTGAAGGTCGGCTTGCGCTTTTCGCGGAAGGCCGACGTTCCTTCCTTGTAGTCTTCGGTGAGGCCGGTCAGCACGTTCTGGTCGGCGTCCATGTGAGCGGCGAGATCGTCGAGCGCGTGCGCCAGGCGATTGACCGAACTCTTGGTCATGCGCACCGGGATCGGCGGCTGGCGGGCGATGCGCTCGGCGAATGCCATCGCCGAGGCGAGCGCCTGGCCGTCGTCGACCACCTTCTCGACCAGGCCCCAGTCGAGCGCTTCGGCGGCGCTGATGCGATCCGACGCCAGGATCACCGCCTGCTTGGTGCGCGCCGGGCCGATCAGTGCCAGCAGGCGCGGGATCGAGCCCCAGCTCATGTTCATGCCGAGCTCGATCTCGGGAATGCGGAAATGCGCGCCCTTCCCGCAGATGCGGAAATCGAGCGCCACGACCAACGCCGCGCCGCCGCCGATGCAATGGCCTTCGATCGCCGCGATCGTCACCTGGTCCATTCCCTGCCAGGCTTTGCACAGCTTTGGCCCGAGCCGCGCCCGGTGCAGGCGCTCGCCGACCGATAGCGCGTCGCGCTGGCGACCTTCCGGGTCCTTCAGGTCGAAGCCGGCGGAGAAAGCCTTGGCCGAGCCCGTGAGAACCACGACCGACGTTTCGAGATCGTCCTCGAAATCGCGCGGCACGTCGCAGAGCTCGCGCATCGCCTGCTGGCTCAAGGCATTGATGTTGTCGCCTCGGTCGAAGCGTACGACAGCGACGCGGCCCTGCGGACCCAGGCCCTTCTCGACCTTCACGAACTGGCGGTCCATCCTGTCTGTTCCTCCGATGTTCGCCCAACCCTACCGCCTCGGCTTTACAAGGGCGAGCCGCTTGGGTTGACTGCGTCTTATGTCGAAGTCGATTGGAGCCATCGCCCTCGAACACCGCATCGATGCGCTGTTCTCCCGCTACACCCAGCCCGGCTCGCCCGGCGCCATCGTCGCCGTCATGCGCGGCGGCACGGTCGAAGTCTGCAAGGGTTATGGTCTCGCCAGCATCGAATTGGGCGTGCCGATCGACCCTGCGACGCGTTTCCGCATCGCTTCGGTTAGCAAGCAGTTCACCGTCACGGCGGCGCTGATGCTGGCAGCCGAAGGCAAGCTCAAGCTCTCCGACCCGCCGCACAAATATCTGACCGAGTTGGCGCCCCTGCCGCTGACCATCGACCAGATGATGCGCAATTCGAGCGGCCTGCCCGATTTCCTCGAGCTGCTGCGGCTGGGCGGCCATGGCCTCGACAAGCCGGCGCGGCCGGCCGATCTGTTCGCCGCCTGCGTGCGCAACCGCCACCTCAATTTCGCGCCGGGCAGCCGCTTCCTCTACAGCAACAGCAACTTCCTGCTGCTGGGCCGGATCATCGAGCGGCTGACTAGAAAGAAGCTGGGCGATGTCCTGGCCGAACGCATCTTCACGCCGCTCGGCATGAGCCACACCATGCTGGCGACGGAGATCGACACAGTGATCCCCAACCTCGCGTCGGGCTATCTCGGCGACGCCGCATCGCGCTTCCGTCGCGCAGCGCACGCCTATCCGCAAGGTGGCGAGGGCGGCCTCACCTCGACGGTCGAGGATCTCTTGATCTGGAGCCGGCATTTCGACAACCCGACGCTCGGCAAGACCCTGCCAGCTCAGCTTGCCGCCGCGGCGCCGCTGGCTGGCGGCCATGCCAACGGCTATCGCCGCGGCGTCGGCGTCGGTGAGTTGCGCGGCCTGGCGACGGTCGGCCACGGCGGCCTGTGGCCGGGCTTCCGCACCGAGTTCCTGCGCGTACCGTCGGCCGATCTCACGGTCGTGGTGATCGCCAATCTCGGCAGTATCGATCCGTGGCGGCTGGCACACAGGATCGCCGTCGACGCGCTGGAGGGGACGGTGCGGCTGAAGCCCGCGCCAGCGCCGATCACCGAAGCCGAGATCAAGCCGATTGCCGGCACCTGGTTCAATTCAGCGGAGCCGGCGCTGTTCGACCTGGCATGGCGCAACGGCGAAGCGGTCGTGACGCAGAACGGCCTGCCCTTCGCGCTGGGTCGCCGTCCCGACGGCTGGTTCGGCGCCGAACGCGGCTCGTTCGAATTCATGATCAAGCCTGGCAAGGGCACGCTCAGGGTGGATCTCGGCGCCGGCCGCGTGCTCACCTTCAAGAAGCTCGGCAAGCGCAAGGCGGTGCCGGCGGCGATCGTCGGGACCTACGTCTCGGCCGATTCGGGCGCGGCCTGGCATGTACGGCGCGGCGGCGCCGACTACACGGTCGCCGTCAGCGGGCCGTTGGTTGGCGGCGGAGCTCCCTGGACGGTACTCGGCCTGGATGGCGCCACGGTCGAGATCGAATCGCCCACCGGCTGGATCGTCGCCACCCAGCTCGCCCATCTCGAGCGCGACCGAGCCGGCAAGATCACGGCGCTGGTCGTTTCGACCGGCCGGATCAAGCGGATGCGGTTCGAACGTTCCGCGTGATGCTCATGTTCCTCTCCCCCTAGCGGGGGAGAGGCTAGAGCCTGTCCCGTTCCAATTGACGCATGTCGGCAGACCCATGTCGCGGCGTGACGCTGCCGGCTGCCCGGGAATGACCCTACTTGCTCGCTGGCTTCTCACGATGTCTCACCGACGTCTCACCGATGTCTCACTCCAGTGAGACCTATCCGATGCCGATGGCATCAGCATTTCCCTCGATTTGGTCTCATTTCTCGCCACCCCCCCGCCGGTGGAGTGACCCCGAGGCTATCTGAAGATCAGCGGAACGGAATCGCGTACATCAGGCCGCCGTTGGTCCATAGCGCGTTCTGGCCGCGCTCGAGCTTGAGCGGCGTGCTCGGTCCGACATGGCGGTCGTAGCTCTCACCGTAGTTCCCGATCTGCTTGATGACGTTGTACATCCACTTCTCGTCGACGCCGACCGCCTTGCCGTAGCCCGGCGTGACGCCGAGGAAGCGCTTGATCGCCGGGTCGTCGCTCTTCAGCATCTCATCGACGTTCTTCGAGGTGATGCCCATCTCCTCGGCCTCGATCATGCCGATCAGCACCCATTTGACCAGATCGAACCACTGATCGTCGCCATGGCGCACGAGCGGCCCCAGCGGTTCCTTGGAGATGCGTTCGGGCAGGATGGTGTACTCACCCTTGCCGGCAAGTTGGGCAACGCGCACGCCGGCGAGGCCAGAGGCGTCCGTCGTATAGGAATCGCAGCGGCCGGCGGCGAAGGCCTGCAGCAATTCGTCGAGCTTCTCGATCAGCACCGGCTTGAAGCTCATCTTGTTCTTGCGGAAATAGTCCGCGAGGTTGAGTTCCGTGGTCGTGCCGGGCTGTACGCAGATGGTGGCGCCGTTCAGCTCCTTGGCGCTCTTGATGCCGCTCTTGGTGGGCACCATGAAGCCCTGGCCGTCGTAGAAATTGACCCCGGCGATGTTGAAGCCGAGCGACGTGTCGCGCAGCAGCGTCTGCGTGGCATTGCGCGTAATGACATCGACCTCGCCGGACTGCAGCGCCACGAAGCGCTGCTGCGCCGTGGTCGGCGTATACTTGGCCTTCTCGGCATCGCCGAACATCGCGACCGCGATCGCCTTGCAGAGGTCAACGTCGAGGCCGGTCCACTTGCCCTGGCTGTCGGAGAAGGAGAAGCCCGCCAGGCCGGTATTGACCGCGCACTGCACGTAGCCCTTGGCCTTCACGGCATCGAAGGTCGTGCCAGCGGTTGCGGGCGCTGAAACCAACGCCGCCGCACCCGATAGTGCCGCCGCAGTGGCAAGAGATTTTAGAACCATATGAGCCCCCTGCTTTTGTTTTCCACAGGGGCAGCATAGCAAAGGTCGGGCCTCTAGATCGTGCGTTCGACCAGCATTTTCTTGATCTCGGCAATCGCCTTTGCCGGGTTCAAGCTCTTCGGGCAGGTCTTGGTGCAATTCATGATGGTGTGGCAGCGGTAGAGCCGGAACGGGTCTTCCAGCCCGTCGAGCCGCTCGCCGACGGCGTCGTCGCGGCTGTCGGCGATCCAGCGATAGGCCTGCAGCAGCACGGCCGGGCCGAGATAGCGCTCGCCGCTCCACCAGTAGGACGGGCACGCGGTCGTGCAGCAGAAGCAAAGAATGCACTCCCACAGCCCGTCGAGCTTGGCGCGTTCCTCGGGCGACTGCAGGCGCTCGCGCGTCGGCGGCTGAGTGGTCGACTTCATCCATGGCTCGATCGA
>PLYQ01000334.1 GCA_003153415.1 Rhodospirillales bacterium
ACCTGGCTGAAGTTCTGGCGGAAATAGTGGTGCATGCCGCGATAGGTGTCGCTCAGCACCGCCAGCGGCGCGTCGTCGCCCATCGAGCCGACAGCTTCCTTACCGTCCTCGACCATGGGATGGAGGATCATCTCGAGATCCTCGACCGACCAACCCGAGGCGAACTGGCGACGGCGCAGCTCGTCGGGGGCGAAGTGCTGGGCGTGCGGCGCGTCCTGCTTGATCAGCGAATCGAGCTCGACGGTGCGGTCTGTCCAGGTCGCATAGTCCTGGGTGTCGGCCAGCATGTCCTTCAGCTCGCGGTCCTTGTAGAGAAGCGGCTGGTCCATATCGACGGCCAGCATCTCGCCGGGGCCAAGCCGGCCCTTCTCGACGATCTTCATCTCGTCTTGCGGCACCATGCCGGCCTCGGAGCCGGCGATCAGCAGCTCGTCGGAGGTCACCACGAAACGCATCGGCCTCAGTCCATTGCGGTCGAGCCCGACCAAGGCCCACTTGCCGGCGACGGCGGCAATGGCGGCCGGCCCGTCCCACGGCTCCATGACGCCGTTCACATAGTTGTACATGGCGCGATGCTTGGCCGGCACGTTGGGGTTGGCCGACGAGGCTTCTGGAATCATCATCGCCTTGACCATCGGCAGGTTGCGATGGCCGCGCACCAGAAGCTCGAACACGTTGTCGAGTGCGGAGGAGTCCGACGCGCCGGGCTGGACGATCGGCTTCAGATCCTCGATCGCGCGGCCGAAACCGTCGTGCTCGAGGCGTGCCTCGTGGCTCTTCATCCAGTTGACGTTGCCCAAGAGCGTGTTGATCTCGCCGTTGTGCGCCAGTACGCGGAACGGCTGGGCCAGCTTCCATTGCGGGAAGGTGTTGGTCGAATAGCGCTGGTGGAAGATCGCGAAGCGCGAGGTAAAGCGCTCGTCCAAAAGGTCGGGATAGAAGGCCGACAGATGCTCGGCCAGGAACATGCCTTTGTAGACCACCGAGCGGCAGCTGAGCGAGCAGACGTAAAACTCGGCGATGTTCTCGGCGATCGCCGCCTTCTCCATGCGCCGGCGCAGGATATAGAGCTGCTTCTCGAACTCGCGATTGTCGAGCTTGGCATCGCCGCGGCCGATCAGGATCTGCTCGATCTCGGGCCGCGTCGCATTGGCCTTCTCGCCGATCACTGAAATGTCGACTGGGACCTGGCGCCAACCCAGGATGGAGTGGCCGAAGCGCAGGATTTCGGTCTCGACGATGATGCGGCAACGCTCCTGCGCTCCCAGGTCGGTGCGTGGCAGAAACACCATGCCGACTGCCACGCGGCCGACCTCGGGCATCTCGCCGCTCGAATCGCGGATGTACTCCTTGAAGAAATCCTGCGGGATCTCGACGTGGATGCCGGCGCCATCACCGGTCTTGCCGTCGGCGTCGACGGCGCCGCGATGCCACACTGCCTTCAGCGCATCGATGGCCGCCACCACCACGTCGCGGCGGCGTTTGCCGTCAAGTGCGGCGACCAGGCCGACGCCGCAGGAATCGATTTCCTGGGCGGGGTTGTAGCCGTAGGCGGCGGTGAGCCTGACGACACCGTCGTGATGGTCGCGGATGTACTGCTCGGGGTCGAAGGGACGTGTGGACATGACGTGTTCCTTGGCTTCTGACCCCTCCGTCGACGATTACGCCGACACCTCCCCATTCAGATGAGGAGGTGCCCAGTCTTACGGGGCGGAGGGGTCATGACGTTACGAATCAGAAAAAAGCTTCCCGGCCTCGGCCCAATTCTCTTTCTTGATGTCGGTCAGGATGATTTGGACGGCGTCGGGCGTGCAGCCGAGCGCGCGGCAGGTGCCCTCGGTCAGTTCCTTGGCCAGTTTGCGGCGCTGCTCGGTGGTGCGGCCCTCGAACATCTGGACGTTGATCATCGGCATGGTCGTCTCCCTCTTCAGTTCTTGTGGTCCATCGAGATGCAACCCGGCTGCGACGCCACGCGGGCGAGCCAGGCCGTGATGTGCGGGTAACGCGTGAGGTCGAAGTCGCCCTCGTGCGCCACATGCGTGTAGGCATAGAGGGCGATGTCAGCCAGGCCATAGCGGTTGCCGACGAAGAAGGCATTGTTCGCCAGATGCTGCTCCATCACGTCGAGTGCTGCGTAGCCCTTCTTCATGCGCTCCGGCAGCTCCGTCTCCTGCTGAGGCGTCAGCTTGTCGAAGAAGTGCTTCCAGAAGCGCGCCACCGCGATATAGGGCTCGTGGCTGTACTGCTCGAAGAACATCCATTGCAGCGTCTGCGCGCGGGTCAGCCGGTCGGCCGGTGCGAAAGCTGTGCCTTCGGCCAGGTACCAGAGGATCGCATCCGATTCGAACAGGAACGTGCCGTCGTCGAGCTGTAGGGTCGGGATGCGGCCGTTGGGATTCTTCGTCAGGAACTCCGGCGTGCGTGTCTCGCCCTTCATGATGTCGCGCTCGACCAGCATGTAGGCGAGGCCAAGCTGCGCCAACAGCAGGCGCACCTTGTAGCCGTTGCCCGAGCCCATGAAGTCGTAGAGCGTCATCATCGCCTTCACTCCGCCGCGACGGCGAGTGCCGCTGCCGTCTTCGCTGTCAGATAGCCGTGGATGCGTTCGGCGGCGTCGCGGCCGTCGCGCACCGCCCACACCACCAGCGAGGCGCCGCGCACGATGTCGCCGGCGGCGAACACGCCGTCGAGGCTGGTCATCATGCTCTTCCAGTCGATCTTGAGCGTGCCCCAGCCGGTGACGCCGAGGTCGGGTGCGGCAAGCATGCCCGGCAGATCCTCGGGATCGAAGCCCAGTGCCTTCAGCACCAGGTCGGCCTCGATGTTGGCGTGGCTGTTGGGAATCTCCTGCGGTGTCTGGCGGCCTGTTGCATCGGGCATGCCGAGATGGATGCGCACGGAGCGGACGTGACTCACTTTGTCCTTGCCGAGGAATGCCTGCGGCGCGCTCAGCCACACGAACTCGACGCCTTCCTCCTCGGCGTGCTTCACCTCGCGCTNNGCGCCCTGGCGCACGGCGGTGCGCACGCAGTCCATCGCCGTGTCGCCGCCGCCGATTACCACGACGTTCTTGCCCTTCGCGTCGAGTGCGCCCGACTCGATCTCAGGCACCGGGTCGCCCAGCCCCGCTCGATTGGACGCCGTGAGATAGTCGAGCGCGGCAGCGATGCCCGGCAGGCCGACACCGGGGGCTGCGATGTCGCGCGCCTTGTAGACGCCTGAGGCCATCAGCACGGCGTCGTGGAGGCCGCGCAACTCTTCCATCGAGACGTCGCGGCCGACTTCGCAGTTGAGATGGAACGTGACCTTCGAATCGCGCAACAGCTTCTCGCGCCGCTGGACGATCTCCTTCTCAAGCTTGAAGTTCGGGATGCCATAGATCAGCAGGCCACCGACGCGATCGTAGCGATCGTAGATCGCGACCTGGTAGCCCTTGCGGCGCAGCTGCTCGGCGGCGGCGAGGCCGGCGGGACCGGCGCCGACGATGCCGACGCTCTGCGGCCGCTCGCGGCGCGGTTGGATCGGCTTGATCCAGCCCTTTTCCCAGGCGGTGTCGGTGATGAACTTTTCGACCGAGCCGATGGTCACCGACTCGAAGCCCTTCTCGATCACGCAGTTGCCTTCGCACAGCCGATCCTGCGGACAGATGCGACCACAAATCTCCGGGAAATTGTTGGTCGCCGAGGAAAGCTCATAAGCCTCGTCCAGTCGCCCCTCGGCGGTGAGCTTCAGCCAGTCCGGGATGTTGTTGTGCAGCGGGCAATGGACCTGGCAGAACGGCACGCCGCATTGCGAGCAGCGCGCGGCCTGTTCGGCAGCCTTGTCTCGGGCATAGATCGAATAGATCTCCTGGAAGTCGCGGCGGCGCTCGGCCGCCGCCCGCTTGGGCGGCATGGCCTGCGGCGTTCCGACGAACTTCAGCATCCTTTCCGCCATGGCGGGCCCACTCGCAAACCGTGTAATTTAACTACTCAAGAAGCGCGCCGACCGCGCTAAAGCTGCGTCCCCAAGCCGTATTCATCATGTTTCTTAAATTAAGTCAATATAGTTGACCTAATCCAAGGATGATTCTTTGTTGAACCTCGACCGATGTCGCGATGTGATTCCGATCGGCTCTTAATAGTACTGGAAAAGGACTAATCACCAAAACGCGGTATCCTAATACCGCGCAGGGGTGTGGCTGGATTCTGGACGAATCGCGGAAAAGGCCGATGCCATCGGTATCGGAGGCGTCCAGACAGGTCTGGACGTTTTGCCCTAGGCTGGGGCGTGCTGGTTATAGCGGCCGCCGACGCGGAAGCGGTCGAGGTAGGTCGGCAGGCTGGCCTCGGCGGCGGTGGGCTCGATGCCCAGCGTCGCGAGGTTGAGCGCGCCGGGCCGCACGACATTGTCGTGCAGCATGAGCTCGACCTGATCGGCGGTGATCGGGGGCACCGGCAGGAATTCGGCAAAGAAGCCCGCAATCTTCATCAGGCCAGCCGGCACGCCAATAATCGGCTTCTTGCGATCGATCTCGCGCAACACCAGGGCGGCGATCTCGCGATAGGTATAGACCCGCGGTCCGCCCAATTCGAACACGCTCTTGGCCGTATCGGGTCGCGCCAGCACGGCGACGACGGCGGCGCCGACATCGCCCACGAACACCGGCTGCACCTTGGCCGCACCGCTGCCTATCAGCGGCACGAACGGCGCCTGGCAGGCGATGCGGGCCATGCGGGTGAACATCGCGTCGTTGGGGCCAAACACCACGCTCGGCCGCAGAATCGTGGCGCTTTCGAAGGCGGCAACAATGGCGCCTTCGGCGGCGACCTTGGAACGGATGAAGCGGTTCTTCGAGCCGCGATCGTCTGCACCGATGCCCGACATATGGATCAGCCGCTGCACGCCGGCGGCTTTGGCGGCCTCGGCAATCACCTTGGCGCCGTCGGCATGGACCGACTGATAGCGCTGGCGGCC
>PLYQ01000237.1 GCA_003153415.1 Rhodospirillales bacterium
GCCTCGATGTCGATCACCTTGCCCACGCCATGGGTCGGGTAAACGACGAAATCACCCTTCTCAAATGCAAATTCCTTCGCCTTTGCCGGCGACTTCTTCGGCTTGGCCATGTCTAGTCCCTTCACTTCAAAGCCCCGCTTTTGGCGATACCGCGACCCACCGCGCACGCTCCCCTGCGTGCATGGCCCAATGCCTGGTACCGGTAAGTTGCTTTCGGATACCGATAAGGCGACCGAGCCAGCGGCGGACCGGACCCCGGACCGCTTCCAGCTCGACCCTTATATCAGAGATTCGACCGAGAGTCGCGCCCGTTGTTGCATNNGGCCGATTCGGTTACTTTTTCGTGCCCGGCTTGGCGCTAAAGTACTTTTCGTACTTGTCTTTCTCGTCCTTGAAATCTTCGGCATCCGCCGGCGGCTCGCCTTTGCGCGTGATATTCGGCCAGGAGGTCGACAGGGTGCGGTTGAGCTCGAGCCACCTCTCCATGCCTTTTTCCGTGTCGGGCACGATGGCCAAGGGCGGACACTCGGGCTCGCAGACCCCGCAGTCGATGCNNCGTAGAAGCAGTCCACGGGGCAGACTTCGATGCAGTCCATATACTTGCACTTGATGCAAGCTTCGGTCACGACGTAGGTCATCAACGGCTCCTGAGACGAGCGGGCGGCTGATTAACGCGCGCGGCCGTCGCGCGCAAGGCTGACGAATCACGCAGGGTCGATTTCATCATACAACGCGCGAGCCTCAACGGGCGGTCCGCGCCGTTCTCCCAGCGCCACGATGCGCACCACCCGCACGCGCGCTCCAAGCGCGAAGGCGAGCACCATGCCGGGCGCCACCGAGGCGTGCGGCTTGTTTGTCACCCTGCCGTCGAGCCGGCAACGGGCCTTCTCGACATAACGTGCCGCAAGCGTGCGGGACTTGAAGAAGCGGGCGTGCCAAAGCCACTTGTCGAGCCGCATCGTCCGAAGCGGCTATTTCTTTCCGCCGAGCTTGAGCTCGAGCAGCTTGGCGAACGGCGAGTCGGCGGTGTTGTCGCCCTTCTTTTCCGTCGTGGCGTAGAGGCGCAGCGCCGGACCGCCGCTGTCGCGCCGCGGCGGACGCGGACCGCGCCGGTCGTCGCGTGGCCCATTGCCGTTGCGCGGCCCCTCATTGCGTGGTGCCTCGGTACGGGGACCATCCTTGGCGCCGGTCGGACGATGGCCCGACCGCGGTGNNTCGCGCTCGCGCACGAAGCGCGGCTTGATCGAGAAGCTGTGCAGCGGCCCGGATTCTTCCGTCGGCGGATGAACGCGGTAACCAAGCGCGCGCAGCACGTTGGCCATCTCCGGTTCCGAGCAGCCGACCAGGGACATCATCTGCGGCGTGGCGCGGAAATGGCCGGGCAGCAACGGCCGCGGTTCTTGCTTCGCAGCCTCTTCCGGCTTGGGCTCTTCGGGCTTGGGTTCTTCAGATGGCTGCGCGTCGGCCGGCGTGGCCTCGGCAACGGGTGCGCTTTCTGTCGCGGGGACGGCTTCTTCCGCCTTGGGTTCTTCAGGTGCGGGTGCAGCTTCAGCCACGATCTCCGGCGGCGGCGCGGGTTCGAGTGCGGGCGCCGGCGTGGGCTCCGGCACAAGTTCCGCCTGGGGCTCGTTCTCGCCGAAGGCCGCCGCGACGATCGCCCATTCGCTGATTTCGTTGGTGCCGCTCTCGGTGGCGGGCGCCACCGCCGCATCGGCCGATGCAGCCGGCGCCGATTGCGCCTGCTTCTTTTCCGCCTGCTGGGCGCGGCGCGCGGTTTCGCGGCTTTCGCGCACGGCCTGACGCGCCATTGCCGCCAGGCGCTCGACCATGTCGGCGCGGATGGCGTGATCGCCCAGCGGCAGGTAGCCGATGGTGGCGTAGAAGTCGCGCTCGGCGTCGCGCGGCAGATCCATCGAGGTGCGGCCCTCGGCCGGCAACGGCGGGATGGTCTCGCGGTTGCGCGCGATCATCCAGAGACCGGCGCGCAGGCGGATCGGCACCGGCTTCAGCATGCTGGGGAAATAGAGTGAAAAGACGCCGACACGGACACCCAGCCGAGCCAGCGCCTTGCGATCGTCCTCGCCGAGTTCGGTGAGCTGATGCTCGATCGGCCGGCGCGGCAGGATGCCGAGCCCTTCGCTCAGCTGAAAGACGACGCCGCGCGCCCCGGCCGGCAGCTCGGCCGTCGCCCGGGCATCCATTAGCTCCGACAGGCCAAGGCGAATGCGGGTCTCGACCCAGGCGGTGGCGCGCTTGCGCACCTCTTCGCGGGCCGGTCCATCGAGCAGGTCGGAGGCCAAGGCCTCGATCTTGGGGGCGAGAATGTCGCCGCTCGCCAGCAGGCGGGCGATCGGCCCGCCGCCCCAGCAAATGCGCAGCTGGGAATCGAACACGATCTCGCCGTCGGCCGAGCCGGCGAAGGCCTGCAGGCGCGCAGGCAGATCCTGGCGCAACGCACGCAGCGCCGCGCTGAACACCGCCTTCTGGTCGGTCTGGCCCTCGGTCGCGTCAGGCACGAAGCGGAAGCCCTCGATGCGTCCGAGATGCTCGCCCTCGACCGTGACCTCGCCCGCGGCGGCGACCGACGTCGTCATTTCACCCTCATCGCGCAATCTTCGTACAAGCAAAGCCGCCCGTCTATCGACAAACCTTTGCGTCAAACGCTGGTGCAGGGCGTCGGAAAGCTTGTCTTCGATGGCACGCGCGCGCTCCTGCCAGTGCACGGCGCGCTGAATCCAGTCCGCGCGATGCGAAATGTAGGTCCATGTCCGGACATGGGCGATGCGCGCCATCAGGGTGTCGATGTCGCCGTCGAAGCGTTCCAGCTTCTGGACATGACCCTCGATCCAGTCTTCCGGCAGCCGCTCGCCACCCTGGGTGAGGTGCTGGAAGAGATCGGCGAGCAGCCGCGTGTGCTCCTCGGTCATGGTCTTGCGGAAGTCCGGCACCTGGCAGACTTCCCAAAGAAGTCTTACGCGCGACGCCTTGTGCAACCGCGGCAGGAACTCCGAATGCTGCGCCAGGGTCTGCAAGGCGAGCTGGTCGTCCTGTTCGCGCACGCGCTGCAGGACGGGATGTGGCGGCGGCAGATTGAGCGAAGCGACTAGCGCCGACACCGAGCGGAAGTCGAGCGCGTTGTTGCGCCATTGCACGTCGCGCAGCGGGTCGAAGCGGTGGTTCTCGATCGCCTCGACGGTTTCGGGCTCGAGACCGCCGACGTCGATCGTGGTGCCGAAGGTGCCGTCGTTCATGTGGCGACCGGCGCGGCCGGCGATCTGCGCCAGCTCGACGTCGCGCAATGGCCTGAGACTGCGGCCGTCGTATTTGCGCAAGGACGCGAACCAGACGTGGTTCACGTCCATGTTGAGGCCCATGCCGATGGCGTCGGTCGCCACCAGGTAATCGACCTCGCCGGACTGGAACATCTCGACCTGGGCGTTGCGCGTGCGCGGACTCATAGCGCCCATGACGATCGCCGTGCCGCCGCGATGACGGCGGATCAGCTCGGCGATGGCATAGACCTCGTTAGCCGAGAAGCCGACCACGGCCGAACGGCTGGGCAGGCGCGTCGCCTTCTTGGGACCGACATAGGTGAGTTTGGAAAAACGTGGCCGCGCCACCACGTCGATGTTGGGCAGCAAGCGGTTCAGCACCGGGCGGATGGTGTCGGCGCCGAGCAGCATCGTCTCGTCGGTGCCGCGCGCGTGCAGCAGCCGGTCGGTGAAGAAATGGCCGCGCTCGGGATCGGCCGCCATCTGGACCTCGTCGACGGCGAGAAAAGAGACCGGCCGGTCGAGCGGCATGGACTCCACGGTGCAAACGAAATAGCGCGCGCCGGGCGGCGTGATCTTCTCCTCGCCGGTGATCAGCGCCACCTGATGGGCGCCCTTGATCTTGACGATGCGATCGTAGTTCTCGCGCGCCAGCAGGCGCAGCGGAAAGCCGATCATGCCCGACTCGTGGCCGAGCATGCGGTCGATCGCGAGATACGTCTTGCCGGTGTTGGTGGGACCGAGAACCGCGGTCAGGCGGCCCGAGGCGCTGGTGAGCGACATCGTCTCACCATCGCCTGCGCCCATGGCGGAAGCAAGGCCGCCAGAGCAGCCCCTCAGGCTAGCGGGTCAAGTCAGCCCGTCTCCGTTGGCTCCAGCTTGTTGCAGCCGATCATTGGGCCCTGGTCGGCCTGCTGCACCAGTACCGCCATGCCCTGGCCCGGCTGGAAGCGGTCCGCCGGCACGATCCAGTTCGCCGATGAGCCGTCCCAACGACCCACCACCTCGAAGCGGCGCACGATGTTGAAGTTCTCGAGGGTGCGGCCGGTATTCTCGCCGCTGCGCACCGCTGTCGCATGACGGCGATCGTAGACGGCGAGCGTGACGTCGGCCGGCCCGCCGTCGAGCTGGAAGGCGGCGAGCTTGATGGCGAGCGTGCCGTCGGCGGCGCGCGCCAGATCCGGCGTGGCGCGCCGAGGCGAGCGGCGTTGGGCTGTGGCAAGCAACGTGTCGATCGTGCCGCTTTCGACGCCGGGGTCGTGGCCAATGCCGTCGACCACCATTTCCGGCGTGTAGACGTAGCGCTGCTTCAGCACGCGGGCATAGCCGCGCTGCCGTTCCGTCATCTCGCGCGAGGCAAAGAGATCCTTCCAGCCGATATAGTCCCAGTAGTCGACGTGGAACGACAGCGCCACGATATCGGCGCGTCGGGCGAGCTTGCCGAGGTGGACGTCGG
This sequence comes from Rhodospirillales bacterium, assembly GCA_003153415.1. Taxonomy (GTDB): domain Bacteria; phylum Pseudomonadota; class Alphaproteobacteria; order Reyranellales; family Reyranellaceae; genus Reyranella. The sequence goes on from PLYQ01000237.1 coordinate 4,729, forward strand.
CCGGCGGGCAGGAACTGCAGCCTTGCGAGGTGAACAGCTCGATCGCCCATGGGCCGCCCGACGAGGGCAGGCCGGCAAGCTCGCGGGCCTCGGCGCTGTCGTGTCGGCTGGCAAGGGCGGCCGCGCCGGCGATGGCGGCGGTGCCGAACAGGATGGATCGCCGGCTGGGAACGAAGGCTTTTGACATGACCCCAAGATGCGCCGCTCGAGCCCACACCGGCCAATCAACAAACGGTTAGCGAGCCGGGTGGCGTTTACTGGACTCAAAGAAGGTAATATTATAACAATTCATGTCCATGCACGAACCCGTTTCTCCCGGCACTGCGCTGCTCGCCATGAGTGCGCCCGCCCGCATCGCGGCAGCGCTTGGCGTGGCGGCCGTGCTGTGGCTCTGCGTCTGGTGGGCGCTATGAATGCGGCATTGCGCCTGGTCGACCTGACGGTGAGCTACGACCGCCATCCGGCAGTGCATCATTTGTCGGCCGAAATTCCCGCCGCCGAGATGACTGCCATCGTCGGCCCCAACGGCGCGGGCAAGAGCACGTTGCTGAAGGCCATGCTCGGTCTCGCGCCGCACATCGAGGGCCGCATCGAGTGTTCGGCCAAGCGCATCGCCTATCTGCCGCAGCAGGCCGAAATCGACCGCTCTTTCCCGATCTCGGTGTTCGACACGGTGCTGCTCGGGCGGTGGTCGCGCTTTGGCGGCTTCGGTGCGGCCAAGCATGTCGATATCCACGACGCCCAGCACGCCATCGAGGCGGTCGGCCTCAGCGGATTCGAGCGCCGGCCGATCGATACGCTCTCGGTCGGCCAGTTCCAGCGCGTGCTGTTCGGGCGGGTCTTGCTGCAGGATGCCGATCTCGTCCTGTTGGACGAGCCGTTTGCCTCGATCGATTCCAAGACTGTTGCCGACTTGATGGCGCTCATCCAGCACTGGCGCGACGAGAAGCGCACGGTGGTGTGCGTGCTGCACGATCTCGACCAGGTACGGCGCGACTTCCCCAACGCGCTGCTGCTCGCCCGCGAGCTGGTCGCTTCAGGTCCGACATCGCGCGTGCTGTCGGCCGAGAACCTGCTGCGGGCCCGCGCGATGGCCGAAGCGTGGGACGAGCACGCCGGCGCCTGCGAAGTGCCGATGCGCCTGAGCGCCTGAGCGGCGTTCCCTGCATGCTCTACGACACTCTTCTGGCACCGTTCGCCGATTTCGGCTTCATGCGCCGCGCCCTGGTGGCGAGCCTGGCGCTGTCACTCGGCGGTTCGGCGATCGGCGTGTTCCTGATCCTGCGGCGCATGAGCCTGATGGGCGATGCACTTGCGCACGCGCTGCTGCCCGGCGCGGCGCTGGGTTTCCTGCTGGGCGGCCTGTCGCTGCCGGCGATGAGCCTCGGCGGCTTCGTGGCAGGTATCGCCACGGCCCTGGTGTCGGGCGCCATCGCGCGCTTCACGTCGATGCGCGAGGATGCAAGCTTTGCCGCGGCTTATCTGACCTCGCTGGCGCTTGGCGTGCTGATCGTGTCGCTCAGGGGCTCGGCGCTCGACCTGATGAACATCCTGTTTGGTGCCATCCTGGCGGTCGACGACACCGCCTTGATCCTGGTTGCCGCCACCACGACCTTCACGCTTGCGGGCCTCGCCGCCATCTACCGGCCGCTGGTCGTGGAGTGCTTCAACCCGGGCTTCCTGGCCGCCATGGGCATCAGGGGCGCGCTCTACCATTATCTTTTCCTGGGCCTCGCCGTGCTCAACATGGTGGCGGCCTTCCAGGCACTCGGCACGCTGATGGCGCTCGGCCTGATGCTGCTGCCGGCGGTCGCTGCCTCCTTCTGGGCGCGCGAGGTCTGGTCGATGACCTTGATCGCGGCACCCATGGCCTTCCTGTCGGCCGCGATCGGGCTTCTGCTGTCGTTTCATCTCGGCCTGCCGTCGGGGCCGTCGATCGTGCTGATCGCCAGCCTGTTCTTTCTCGGCTCGCTGCTGGTCGGATCGCGGGCCTCGGTGCGCGCAAGGCTGTCGCGTCCGGTTCACCTTCGCGGTTAGACTGAGGCCATGTCCTCCACGAGCCCCGTACCGGGCGTCACACTCAAAACGACCAAGGCCAACAACATCCAGATGCGCTACGCCGAAATCGGTAGCGGTCCCTTGGTGCTATTCTGCCATGGTTGGCCGGAGAGCTGGTATTCGTGGCGGCACCAGCTCACGGCGCTCGGCGCTGCGGGCTTTCGCTGCGTGGCGCCCGATATGCGCGGCTACGGCGGCACCGAGGCGCCTGAGCCGATCGACCAGTACACGCTCTATCATTTGGTGGGCGACATGGCCGAGTTGGTGAAGGCACTCGGTGAGACGAAAGCCGTCATCGTCGGCCACGATTGGGGCGCGCCGGTCGCCTGGCATGCAGCCCTGTGGCGGCCCGATCTCTTTCCCGCAGTGTGCGCCATGAGCGTGCCCTACGCGCCGCCCGGCTATGTCGACGTGCTGACGGCGCTGGAGAAGCTCGGCATCACCGACTTCTACCTGCAGTATTTCCAGAAGCCCGGCGTGCCCGAGGCGGAGCTGCAGGGCGACATCCGCGCCGCGCTGCGCCGGATCTATTTCACGGCGGGCGGCGATCTCGATGAGAAGGGCAAAGGCTTCGCGCGTCTGGTGACCGGTACGCTGCTCGGCAACACCGTCGATCCGCCGAAGCTGCCGGCGTGGCTCGGCGAAGCCGATCTCGATTACTACGCGGGTGAATTCTCCCGCACCGGTTTTCGCGGCGGGCTGAACTGGTACCGCAACCTCAGGCGCAACTGGGAACTGGGCGGTCCGTGGCGCGGCCAGCCGATCCGCCAGCCCTCGCTGTTCATTGCCGGCAGCAAGGACGGCGTGCTGCGCTTCCCGGCGGCGCAAGCCCAGCTCGACGCCTACCCCAAAAACCTGCCGGGCCTGCGCGGCAGCCACATCCTCGAGGGCGCCGGCCACTGGGTGCAGCAGGAGAAGCCGGCCGAAGTGAACCGCCTGCTGATCGACTTCCTCAAGAGTTTGTAGGCGGGCGCTACTTTTTCTCCTCGAACTTCATCGCCGCGCCGTTCATGCAGAAGCGCTGGCCGGTCGGTTGCGGCCCGTCGGGGAAGACGTGGCCGAGATGGCCGCCGCATTTCGCACAATGCACTTCGGTGCGCGACATGAAGAAGCTGCGGTCCGTCGTCGTGTCGACCGCTGCGGGGAGCGGCTGCCAGAACGACGGCCAGCCGGTGCCGCTTTCGAACTTGGTCGCCGCATCGAACAGCTTCTCGCCGCAGCCCGCGCAGGTGAACGTGCCGGGGCGCTTCTCGGTGTTGAGGGGACTGGTCCCGGCGCGCTCGGTGCCGTGCTTGCGCAGCACCTGGTACTGCGCGGGATCGAGTTGCTGGCGCCATTCGGCGTCGCTCTTCTCGATGGGATAGGTTTCGGTTTTTTGACTCATCGGTACTTCCTCCTACACCAAGGCCCGCAATTCGCTGGTCGCGACTGACAGCATGGCAAGGTCGAGCTGGCCCGCCGCCGCCAATTCTTCCTTTAATCGATCGACGCGGTCGAGCGCCAGCTTGCGCGGCTCGGCCCAGCGGGCCAGCGCCGCCTCGGGATCGGCCGCGCCCTGCGGCCCGGCGGCGCGCAGCACCGAGCCCAGCAGCTCGGCATGCAGCGAGGCGAGCTCATCGACCACCGCCGCAGCGGCCTGCGAGGGCCACTGGCCCTCGCGCGGCAGCTTTTGTGCGGCGTTGCCGAGGCCGGCGAGCGACAGCCGCTCGCCCAGGCGAAAATAGAGCCGGGCCGCGTCCTCGATGCTGCAGCCGCTGGCGAGCGCGGCCTGCATCAGGTCGCCCGCGGCGGCCAGCGTCTCGAGTGACGCCGCGCGGCGTGCGACGTCGCTGGGCGCACCCATCGCCTCGAAGGCGGCGGCACGTTCGGCAAGGGCGGCACTTTCCGCCGCGCCGATCAGTCGTTCCGGCAGCTCGCCCAACGCCGCCACGGCGCCGCCCAGCTGCTCGGTCGCCGCCATGGTGTCGAGCTCAGGCAGGCGGCGCAGGGTCCATTGCACGGCGCGCGTCAGGAAGCGCTGCGAGGCCACCAGCATGCGGGTCTGCGCCTCGGCCTTGAGCGCCGTATCGAGCGCTTCGACCTCGCCCCACAGGTCGCGCAGGTTCCAGGCGTCGCGCACCACGGCGAAGGCGCGCGCGATAGCGGCGGCGGGTGCGCCGGTACGCGAGGCCACGTTGCGCACGAAGGTCGGCCCGCAGCGATTGACCAGCGAGTTCACGACTTGAAGGGCGGCAATCTCGCGGCGCAGGCGATGGGCGCGGATCGCCGGCTCGTACTTGGTCTGCAGCTGGCTCGGGAAATAGCGCAGCAACTCAGCCCCCAGCAGCGGATCGTCGGGCAGGTCGGAGCCCAGGATCTCGTCGTTGAGGTCGATCTTGGCGTAGGCCAGCAGCACCGAGAGTTCGGGCCTAGTGAGGTACTGGCGATTCAGGCCACGCGTACGCATGGTCGGCGTATCGGGCAGGAATTCGACGGCGCGGTCGAGCCGGCCTTTTTCTTTTTCCGGGCGCTCCAGCGCGCGCATGAAACGCTCCAGCCGATCATGTTCTTCGCCGGCCTGGGCCTCGGCGACGCTGATCGCCTGGCTCTGCTGATAGTTGTGGCGCAGCACCAGCGCCGCCACCTCGTCGGTCATCGAGAACAGCAGTGCATTGCGGTCGGTGGCGGCCAGCAGGCCACGGGCGATCGCCTCGCCGGCCGCGATCTTGATGTTGACCTCGTGGTCCGACGTGTCGACGCCGGCCGAATTGTCGAGCGCATCGGTATTGATGCGGCGCCCCGCCAGCGACGCCTCGATGCGGCCGAGCTGGGTGAAGCCGAGATTGGCGCCCTCGCCCACCACGCGGGCGCGGATTTCGGTGGCGTCGATGCGCAAGGCGTCGGTGGCGCGGTCGCAGGCGTCGGCGTGGCTCTCGCGCGAGGCTTTCACGTAGGTGCCGATGCCGCCGAAATAGAGCAGGTCGACCGGCGCCTTCAGGATGGCGCGCATCAGGTCGGTCGGGGTTATGGCCGGCCGATCGACGCCCAGCACGGCGCGCGCCTCGGCCGACAGCGCGATCGACTTGGCGGCGCGGTCGTAGATGCCGCCGCCCGCCGACAACAGCTTCCTGTCGTAGTCGAGCCACGACGAGCGCGGCAGATCGAACAGCCGCTTGCGCTCGGCCCAACTCGCCGCCGGCCCCCCTTTAATAGATTCTGGAGCGGGATCGACGAAGATGTGACGGTGGTCGAAGGCGGCGACCAGCTTGATCTCCTTCGACAACAGCAAGCCGTTGCCGAACACGTCGCCCGACATGTCGCCGACGCCCGAGACGGTGAACGATGTGGTCTGGATGTCCTGGCCCAACTCGCGGAAATGGCGCTTCACCGACTCCCAGGCGCCGCGCGCGGTGATGCCCATCTTCTTGTGGTCGTAGCCGGCCGATCCGCCCGAGGCGAAGGCGTCGTCGAGCCAGAAACCGTAGTCGCGGGCCAGCGCATTGGCGATGTCGGAGAAGGTGGCCGTGCCCTTGTCGGCCGCCACCACGAGATAGGGATCGTCTGAATCGTGTCGCACAACTTTAGTTGGCGGCTCGATGTCGCCGCCGGCGTAGTTGTCAGTGATGTCGAGCAGGCCGCGGATCAGCGTCTGGTAGCAGGCGATGCCCTCGGCCTGGACCTGCTCGCGTGTGCCGTTGGCCGGCGGGCGCTTCACATAGAAGCCACCCTTGGAGCCGACCGGCACGATGACGGCATTCTTCACCATCTGCGTCTTCATCAGGCCGAGAACCTCGGTGCGGAAATCCTCGCGCCGGTCCGACCAGCGGATGCCGCCGCGCGCCACCCGACCGCCGCGCAGATGGATGCCTTCCATGCGCGGGCTGTAGACGAAGATCTCGACCAGCGGCCTGGGCGCCGGCAGCTCGTCGATGGCGCGGCTGTCGACCTTGAAGGAAATCCATTCCTTCGACGCGCCATTGGCGTCGGTTTGCCAGTAGTTGGTGCGCAGGCTGCAGCGCACGGCATTGAGGAAGCGTCGCAAGATGCGGTCCTCGTCGAGCGTCGCCACCGCTTCCAGCGCGGTGGCGAGCGCGGCCTCGACCGCCTCGATGCGGGCGTCGCGGGACTCGGATGCCGCCTCGCCAAGCGCGGGATCGAAGCGCGCCTGAAAAAGCTCGACCGCGCCGCGCGCGATCGCAGGATAGGCGACCAGCACGCGCTCCATGTAGTCCTGGCTGAAGGCAATTCCGGCCTGGCGCAGATATTTCGCGTAGGCGCGCAACACCGCGACCTCCCGCCAGGCCAGCCCCGCGGCCAACACCAGGCGGTTCAGCCCGTCGCTCTCCAGTGCCTGCGACCAGACACGGTCGAGGACCTCGGCAAAGCGCGGCGCGACGGCTCCAAGATCGACCGCCGACTTGCCCATGGTCTCGACGCTCAGCACCTGAAGCGCCACGCCCTCGCCACCCGACACGCTCAACATGAACGGTGCCTCGCTCAGCACCCGCAGGCCGAGATTCTCCAACGACGGCAGGATGTCCGACAGCGCTACTGGCTCTTTCGGATGGAACAACCGCAAGGTGAAGCGGTGCGCCGGTAGGCCCGGATCGCGATCGAGCCGCACGCCGAACGGCGCGCCGGAAAGGGCGGCCTGCAACCAGCCGATGTCAGCCATCGCCTGGGTCGCATCGAAACTGTCGCGATAGGCAGGCGGGAACCAGTCGCGCCATTTGCGGGCCGCGGCGCGGCCTTCGGCTTCGCCAAGGCTTGCTTGCAGCACCATGCGCAGCCGATCGGTCCACGACGTGGCGGCATCGACGAGCTGCTGCTCGAGTTCGCCAAGATCGGGCGTCGGCGCATCGGGCACGCTGAGCTTCAGCACGTAGAGCGACTGGGCCAGCGCCGAATCGCTGCTGATCGAGGAGGCGACCGACGTTGCCTTGCCGTCCCACGCCTGTTCGAGGATCGCCGCGAAGCGGTCGCTCAGCGCTGCATCGAAGCGCTCGCGCGGCGCGAACACCAGGCAGGTGGCAAAGCGGCCCACGGGATCGCGGCGCACGAACAACGCGACCCGCCGGCGTTCCTGCAGTTGCAGGATACCGAGTGCGTGGTCGTAGAGCGTGTCCTCCTCGATCTGGAACAGCTCGTCGCGCGGATAGGATTCGAGGATGGCCAGCAGCGCCTTGCCGTCGTGGCTGTTGGGATCGAGGCTGGAGCGGCCGAGGATGCCGCCGACGCGCCCGCGCAGCAGCGGCACGTCCTCCACCATGGCGTGATAGGCGCCCGACGTGAACAGGCCGGCGAAGCGCCGTTCGCCGGTAACCCTGCCGTCGGAATCGTAGGTTTTCACGATCACGCAATCCATGGCGCCGCTGCGATGAACCAGAGACGGCCGGTCGGTCTTGACGACCAGGATATTGTGCGGCCCACGGGCGAAGCGTGACATCGCCTCGCCGCCGCCGAGGCCGACGTCAAACAGCCGCGCCTCGTCGCGGCGCAGGATGCCGAGCGCCGAGCCCGGCACCAGCTCGTAGCGCAGGCCGCCGGGATGGGAGGCGTCGTCGACGTAGCGGTAGCGGCGATGGCCGAGGAAGGTGAAAAAGCCGGCCTCCAGCCAGCGCAGGAAGTCGTCGTACTCGTCGAGGTTTGGCGCATGGCTGGACGCCAGATCGTCGATGGCATCGAGGCAGGCCCGGCGCATCGCCCGCCAGTCCTCGACCGCCAGCCGGACCTCGGCCAGCACGCGGGTGAGTGCTGCGGCAAGATCGTCGAGCAGCACGGGATCGGGCTGGCGGTCGATCTCGATATGCATCATCGATTCGGGCCGCGCCCGCTCGCCGGCCTCGACCGCGACTTCGACAAGATCGCCGTCGAGGTCGCGGCGGACTGCGAGGACCGGATGGGCCAGCAGGTAGACCGACAGTTCGCGGCGACTGAGCTCGTGGGCGATCGAGTCGACCAGGAACGGCATGTCGTCGTTGACGATCTGCACGATGGTGTTGCGGCTTTCGAAGCCGTGGTCGGCCGCTGAGGGATTGAACACCCGCACCTTGGCCACGCCCGGCAGGCGGCGGCGGGCGAAGGCGCGGAGCGAGGCCGCCGCGGCGGCGCGCTGCTCGGCGGCGGCGGCGGCCAGATCCTTGTCGGCCACCCGCTCGAACAGCCGGCGGGCAAATTGGGCCGCTTCCTCGCTGCCGGCGCTCCGCAGGGCCGCCGCGCAGATGGCATCCAGCCCATAGACCCGCGGCGCCAGTACGGTGGCCATAATTCTTTTCCCCTCAACTCGCCGCTTATGTGGGCATGGGGCAGATGTTACGCCGCGATGTGACAATCTGACGACGATGAGTTGGTGAGCGCAAAAGTGCCCATCGCATCGGAGGTTTTCTGCGACGGTCCGACGCGGGCCGGCCGAATCGCTGCAGTTTCTGTCTGAGGCCCACGGATTCCGTGGCAAAGCGCGTTTTGTTCTCCTTCTTTGCTGCAGGTGCGAAGGTTCGCGGACAGCCAAAAATACAAAATTTCAAAGCCGATTTTTTCCTTTAGAAACAGTCTTTTAACCGACCATTCCTGAGATTCACATCCCTGGAAAAAAAATGGCGATGACACGGCGAAACTGTGACGTATCATCAATGGATAGTGGGGGTGGGGATACCGCTCCCTACATCTAGGTGTCTTCCACAGTGTGTTCTATCCACAGCTGTGGACAAAAAGATAATGGGGGCCGCAAGTGTTTGATGTTGTTCAAGTTCGCAGCGGTGCGCGCGTTGTTGCCGACACCTCCCGGGACTCCCGCCTGACGGCCTTCGGCAAGGCCACCTTGTCCGACCGGTACCTGATGCCAGGCGAGAGCTATCAGGACATGTTTGCCCGCGTCGCCTCGGCCTACGCCGACGACGATGCCCATGCCCAGCGGCTGTATGACTACATCAGCAATCTCTGGTTCATGCCGGCCACCCCGGTGCTGTCGAACGGCGGCACCAAGCGCGGCCTGCCGATTTCCTGCTTCCTGAACGAGGCCTCCGATTCGCTCGACGGGATCCTGGGCCTGTGGAACGAGAATGTCTGGCTGGCGGCGCGCGGCGGCGGCATCGGCTCCTACTGGGGCAACCTGCGCTCGATCGGCGAAAAAGTCGGCATGAACGGCAAGACTTCCGGCGTCGTGCCCTTCATCCGGGTCATGGATTCGCTCACCTTGGCCATCAGCCAGGGCTCGCTGCGCCGCGGCTCGGCCGCCGTCTATCTGCCGGTCAGCCATCCCGAGATCGAGGAATTCATAGAGATCCGCCGCCCGACCGGCGGTGATCCCAACCGCAAGGCACTCAACCTGCACCATGGCCTGTTGATCTCCGACGCCTTCATGCGCGCCGTCGAGAACGACGAGGAATGGGGCCTGACCAGCCCGAAGGACGGCGCCGTGTTGCGCAAGGTCTCGGCGCGGCACCTCTGGATCCGTATCCTGACGGCGCGCATCGAGACCGGCGAGCCCTACCTGATCTTCGTCGATCACGTGAACAACGCGCGGCCCCAGCAGCACAAGCTTGCCGGGCTGGAGGTCAAGACCTCCAATCTGTGCAGCGAGATCACGCTACCGACCGGCGTCGATCATCACGGCAAGCAGCGCACGGCGGTGTGTTGCCTGAGCTCACTCAATCTCGAGAGCTATCTCGAGTGGCACGAGCATCCGACCTTCATCGAGGACGTGATGCGCTTCCTCGACAATGTGCTGCAGAGCTTCATCGACACGGCAGGCACCGACTTCGCCAAGGCGACCTACGCCGCCATGCGCGAGCGCTCGGTCGGCTTGGGCGTCATGGGCTTCCATTCCTTCCTGCAGCAGAACGGCATCCCGATCGAAGCCGTGATGGCCAAGGTGTGGAACAAGAAGATGTTCAAGCACATCCGCGGCCAGTGCGATCAGGCTTCGAAGACGCTCGCCAAGGAGCGCGGCGCCTGCCCGGATGCCGCCGACTTCGGCATCGAGGAGCGCTTCTCCAACAAGCTCGCCATCGCGCCCACCGCCTCGATCTCGATCATCTGCG
>PLYQ01000231.1 GCA_003153415.1 Rhodospirillales bacterium
CATCGCTTCTTCCAGTATCGCGGCTTCAAGACCCAGCTCGCGCCGACCAGCGGCGCCATGGGTTACGGCGTGCCGGCGGCGGTTGCCGCCAAGATCACCCAACCCAATCGCATGGTGGTGTCGCTGGCGGGTGACGGCTGCTTCCTGATGAACGGCCAGGAATTCGCGACAGCGGTCCAGCATGGCGCCAACATCGTGATCGTGGTCGTCGACAACGGCATGTTCGGCACCATCCGCATGCATCAGGAGCGCGAGTATCCGACGCGCGTCTACGGCACCGAGCTCAAGAACCCCGACTTCGCCGCGTACGCCCGCGCCTTCGGCGGCCACGGCGAGACGGTCGAGCGGACAGCCGACTTCGAGGCGGCCTTCGAGCGCGCGCTGGCGGCGGCCAAGCCCGCGATCATCCATGTGAAGACCGATCCCGAGGCGCTGACCTCGCGCATCACGCTCACCAAGCTCCGCGAGCAGGCCCTGGCTAAGAAACATTAGGACCCCGAATCGACTTGCGCTTTCACGGGGACGCTTCTATAGAAGCGTTGCTTCGTGGAATTTGGGCCGACCGGCTTGCGACCACGTTAATCCTCGCTAAAAGGTCGGAGCGCTTTGAAAAAAGCCCCCGCCCTTTCCGGTCGGGGGCTTTTTCGTTGTGCGCCGTGCGAATGCGCAGAGGAGAGGGGCGATGGACGGACTGATCAAGAAGGCGGGTGGAACGAATGCGCCTGCAGCCAGGTCGGGCGCCAACTGGCGGCCGCAGACCCGCGCTGTTCGCGGCGGCCAGGTCCGCACCAACTTCGACGAGACGTCTGAAGCGCTGTTCCTGACCTCGGGCTACGCCTATGCGAGTGCCGAGGAAGCAGAAGCGACCTTCAAGGCAACCAGCGACCACTACCAGTATTCGCGCTTTGGCAATCCCACGGTTACCATGTTCGAGAACCGGCTGGCCGGACTCGAAGGCGCCGAAGCCTGCCGCGCCACCTCGACCGGCATGTCGGCGGTGTTCTTCTCGCTGCTGGCGCTGCTCAAGGCAGGCGATCGCATCGTGGCGGCGCGTCAGCTCTTCGGTTCCTGCCATTACATCGTGGCCGAGCTCCTGCCGAAGTACGGCATCGTGAGCGAGTTGGTCGATGGCGGCGATCTCAAGGCGTGGGAGAAGGCCTTGTCGAAGCCGGCGCAGGCCGTGCTGTTCGAATCGCCGTCCAACCCCATGCTCGACATCGTCGACATCAAGGCGGTGTGCGACATGGCGCACAAGGCCGGCGCCAAGGTCGTGCTCGACAACGCCTTCGCCACGCCGATGCTGCAGCGTCCGCTCGAGTTCGGCGCCGATATCGTCGTGCATTCCGCCACCAAATACATCGACGGCCAGGGCCGCACGCTGGGCGGCGCGGTGCTGGGCACGAAGGAGTTCATCCTCGAGAAGCTGCAGCCGATCACGCGCAACACCGGCCCCTCGCTCAGCCCGTTCAACGCCTGGGTGCTCCTGAAGGGCATGGAGACGCTAGGACTCCGCATCGATCGTCACTGCGCCAATGCCGCCCGGGTGGCCGACGCGCTTGCCGGCCATCCCGCCATTTCCCGCGTGCTCTATCCCGGCCGCAGCGATCATCCGCAGCACAAGCTCGCCATGAAGCAGATGTCGGGCGCCGGCGGTGTCGTCACCTTCGACCTCAAGGCCGGCAAGTGGGCGGCATTCGAGACGCTGAACCGCCTGAAGCTGATCGACATTTCCAACAACCTAGGCGACGCCAAGAGCCTGGTCACGCACCCTGCGACCACGACGCACATGCGCATCGGCGCCGAGGAGCGTGCCAAGCTCGGCATCGGCGACGGTACCGTGCGCATCTCGGTCGGGCTGGAGGACGTCGAGGACATCATCGCCGACCTGGTGCAGGCGCTCGGCGGCTGAACCTCGGTGTCGCTCGCGCGCACGCTGTGGGAAGCCAACGTCGATCAGGCGGAACGAATCTTTGCGCACCATTTCGTGCGCGGCCTGGGCGACGGTTCGCTGCCGCTCGACTGCTTCAAGGGCTATGTCGCCCAGGACGCCTATTTCCTCGAAGCCTTCGCGCGCGCCTATGCCTTCTGCCTTGCCAACGGCGCGGCGCGCGAAGACCTGTTCGGCTTCGCCGAGCTGATCGTGGGCGTGCTCGAGGAACTCCGGTTGCACCAGACCTACGCCAAGCGCTGGCAGGTCGAGTTGACCGGCGTGACGCCGATCGCCGCCACGCAGGCCTATGTCGATTTCCTGCTGGAGACTGCGCGGCGCGGCAATCTCGGCGAGACGATCGCCGCCATGACGCCCTGCATGCGGCTCTACGCTTTTCTCGGCAAGTCGCTGGCCGACACCATGGTGGCGCCGCTCTATGGCGAATGGGTCAAGACCTATGCTGATCCCGGCTTCGAGGCGCTGACCGAGCGGCTGGAGGCGCTACTCGACCGGTATGCGAGCGACAGCGAGGCGGTGCGTGCTAACTACCGCCGCGCCATGGAACTGGAATACGGCTTCTTCGACGCCAATAGCTAGGACGCAGCGGCTAAAGCGTAGCGAGCCGCTCCATCGAGCGGTCGAGCGCGCCGTGCAGGTCGGCGGTGAGCTTGGCTCCCATGGCCGCGCGCACTTCGTGTTCGGCGGCACTCCACAACGGCAGCGCCCGCTTGAACAGCGCCCGGCCGGCCGCGGTGGCGACAAGCTCGTGGCGCCGCTTGTCGCCGGCCGAAGCGCGCTCGATCACGCCCGAGGACAGCAGTGGGCGCAGGTTGCGCGTTAGGGTCGTACGGTCGGTCGCGAGCAGCTCGGCGAGCTGGCCGATGGTGATCGGCCCGCGCGAGATCACGAAGCCCAGCAGGGAGAACTGCGAGATGCGCAGGCCCGTCGGCGCGAGATGCCGGCTGTAGATCTGGGTCACGCGCCGCGCCGCGCCGCGCACGCGAAAGCAGGTGCACTCGGCGGGCGACAGGCGGAGCGGAGCAGGGGCCGGCATGGCGCAACACTACTGCCGTGGCTTGCCCGGGCAAAGACTTAATGTGTATATGCACGCAAATAGTGACGGAGCCGAGGATGAATGTGCCCGAAATGAATGTTGGCGTCATGCCGCTGGAGCAGGCACGCACAATGGACGGACTGGCCCTGTTCACCGAGATGGTGGCGGGCCGCCTGCCGGCGCCGCCGATCTGCAAGACTTTGGGCATCTGGCTGACCGAAGTCGAACGGGGCCGCGTCGTCTTCGCCTACGAACCGGTCTTCGACCATTTCAATCCGCTGGGCAGCGTGCATGGTGGCATCGCCGCGACCCTGCTCGATTCGGCGATGGGCTGCTGTATCCACACCACGCTCATGGCCGGCACCGGCTACACGACGGTCGAGATCAAGGTCAACTACGTACGCGCCATGACCGACAAGACCGGACAGGTCCGCGCCGAGGGCAAGATCATCAACGTCGGCTCGCGCATCGCCACGTCCGAAGGCAAGCTGATGGACACTTCGGGCAAACTGCTGGCGCATGGCACCACGACCTGCCTGCTCTTCCCGATTTGACCTTTCGGCGGGAAAATCCCATGTCAGTGGTTCTGAGGGATTCATGTACACCGCCACAACCCGTGCCATCTGCGTCACCGTGAGGCCGCAATATCTGCCCGACCAGTCGGATCCGGCCACGTCGCGATATGTCTGGGCCTACCACGTCCGCATCGAGAACAAGGGCGATACCGCGGTGCAGTTGCGCTCGCGCCACTGGAAGATCACAGATGGGCTCGGCCGCCTGCAGGAAGTGAAGGGCTCGGGCGTGGTCGGCAAGACGCCGCGCCTGCGGCCCGGCGAGTTCTTCGAGTACACTTCAGGAACTCCGCTCTCCACCTCGTCGGGAATCATGACCGGCACGTATCAGATGGTGGGCGAGACGGGCGAGAATTTCGACATCGAAATCCCAACATTCTCGCTCGACACGCCGGGCGGCTCGCGACAGCTTAACTAAAGCAGAGTCCGTCCGGCCGGCATCAGCCGGACGGACTCTGCCGATTGAAGGAAATGCATCGTACAATGCGTTTCCGGTCAAATTGAACCGCTCCTCGGTTCCATTTGACCGGAAGCCGCACTAGGGACGCCAAGAGGAACTAAGATGAACAGGATCCTGAAGAAGAGCGACATGGTTTCGCTCGCCACCGGCGTCGCCCGTCCGTCGCGCGAGGAGGCCGAATTAGCAGTGCGCACGCTGATCCGCTGGGCGGGTGACGATCCCGGGCGCGAGGGTCTGGTCGGCACGCCCGACCGCGTCGTGCGCTCCTACGAGGAGTTCTTTGCCGGCTACGACCAGGATCCGCGCGACATGCTGCAGCGGACCTTCGAGGAGGTCGAGGGCTACGACGAGGTCGTGGTGCTGCGCGATATCCGCATCGAATCGCACTGCGAGCACCACATGGTGCCGATCATCGGCAAGGTCCATGTCGGCTACCTGCCCGACAAGCGCGTGGTCGGCATCAGCAAGCTCGCCCGCGTGGTCGATGCCTTCGCCTACCGCCTGCAGATCCAGGAGAAGATGACGGCGCAGATCGCCAACACGCTGCAGGAAGTGCTGCAGCCGCGCGGCGTCGCCGTCGTGGTCGAGGCCGCCCACCAGTGCATGACCACGCGCGGCGTGCACAAGTCCGACGTCACCATGGTGACCAGCCGCATGCTGGGCGCCTTCCGCGACAACGGCGAGACGCGTCGCGAATTCCTGACCATGATCGGTCGCACATCCGTCTGATTTAGTTTGATTCTTAAAAGGGTATCATGGCCGGAGAGATCGTCGACTCAGTCGAAATGCTGCGCCGTCTGGTGGCGTTCGACACCACCTCGCGCAATTCCAACCTGGCACTGATCGAGTACGTTCAGGACTACCTCAAGGGACATGGCGTCGCTTCGAAGCTGGTGCCCAACGACGACGGCAAGAAGGCCAATCTCTTCGCCACCGTCGGGCCCAATGTGAAGGACGGCGTGGTGCTGAGCGGCCACACCGACGTCGTGCCGGTCGACGGTCAGCCCTGGGTCACCGATCCGTGGACGCTGACGCTGAAGGACGGCAAGTATTACGGCCGCGGCACCTGCGACATGAAGGCGTTCTACGCCATCGCGCTCGCGATGCTGCCGCAGTTCCAGAAGGCCAAGCTGAAGAAGCCGATTCATTTTGCCTTGAGTTATGACGAGGAAATCGGCTGCTTCGGCGCCCATTCGCTGGCCGCCGCCATGGCCACCGAAGTGCCCCGTCCGCGCGCCATCATCATCGGTGAGCCGACCATGATGACGGTGGTACATGCCCACAAGGGTTCGCAGTCCTACGTCACCAAGTTCACCGGCTTCGAGGCGCATTCCTCGATGACCCATCTCGGCGTCA
>PLYQ01000099.1 GCA_003153415.1 Rhodospirillales bacterium
GGCGTCGCAGAAACCTCATAATTGTCCGACGCCTAAATATGGCTCAGCGAAGCCATTAAACGGCGGTCCCCTCTTTTCCAGATTAGCTACGCTGCCTTTCGTTCAACTGCCGAGATCTCCAATTGAGCGGCGTCGCGACTGATCGGGTTCACGCCAGCGCAATCTTCCAGCAAGGCAGAAAAGTAGTTTTCCCACTTCACCATCGCCTGCCGCATCTCAAGCAGATACTTGTAGGTATCGTAGATAGCTTCGACTTCGCTCTTGGCTGAGACGTGGTTGAGAAGCATTTCCTTGATATGCGGCAGGACGCCGAGCTTGGCGAGGTTGGTCGAAAACGTGCGGCGTAAATCGTGAAGTGTAAACGGCGCAACATTTTGTAGGTCGGCCTTTAGATTTTCGAAGCACTTGGAGAAGCCGGAGAAGGTGTTGCCGTTCTTCCGTTTGCATGGAAACCAAAGGGCAGCTTCTTCGGGCAAGTCAGCAACAATAGCTAGCGCCAACGGGCCAAGCGGTACGAAATGCTCTCGCTTGTTTTTGGTGATGTCCGGTGGAAGCTCAAACGTCTGCTCGTTGTGCTTGTACCAGCCAGGACGAAGGGCCGTAATTTCCGCTCGACGCTGGCCGGTGAGAATGAGCAACCGTACAATCGTCCCGTAAGGGTATGGTTGCTGCTCTGCCGCACGATAGACTTTGACCAGCTCCTCATTGGTCAGGACGCGTTTGCGCGGCGGGGGCTTTGGCATGTCTACGCCATCGAGGGGACTGTGCAGTAGAAGGCGACGACGAACGCACCAACGAAAGAACGTGTTGCAGACGATTAGGGCGTGCCTCTGCTCTGTCGGAGTCTTGACCAACTTGTCGGTGATAGTCGTAACTGTGTCGAAGGAAATGTCGGCAAGTCGATAGTCGCCGAGCTTCCTAGTGAAGTGGCGGGCGAAAGTACCCTTGTAGTCTCGTTGTGTGCGTGCCCTGAGTGACGGGTACTTCTGTTCTTCAAACAAAGTAAGAGCGCTAGAGAACGTCATCGTCCTGGGTTTGTGATGACCTAAAGTACGCTCCGCGAGGATGCGCTTTGCTTCGGCCCGTGCCTGCGCAAGCGTGACAATTCCCCAGCGACCAATGCTCTTTCGCTCACGATTTTTCTTCTTCCCCGTGAACAGAAAAAAGGAGCGCGTGCCACCGTGGCTGATGCGAACGCCAAAGCCCGCCAACGAGTCATCGAAGTAGTCTCTTTGACCCTTGAGCGGTGGCGATAGAGAACGGATAGCAAGGTCGGTTAGGTGCATCATAGGTGCATCCAGCCCCCGAGTAGCGGGGTGTTGTCATGTGCACCTACGTTGGGTTGAATAGCCGAAGAATGCCAAGTGGCTCAATCACTTAGCGGTCAGCATGTCGCCGATGTTCCACAATGAGCAACGCTCAATTTGTGGTGATTGGAGCGGGCGAAGGGATTCGAACCCTCGACCTACGGCTTGGGAAGCCGACGCTCTACCCCTGAGCTACGCCCGCGTTGGCGCCATTCTAACCCGCGGTTGCGCCGCAGGTCCAATCGTGTATCTGGAGCCGATGCTGGATGAGGTTCTGACCGTCGAGGAACGCGCCGTCGTGGCGCACGCCAGGGCTTTTGCCGAGGAGCATGTCGCGCCCCATGCCGCACGCTGGGAATGGGAGCGGCGCTATCCGCTGGAGACGATCAAGGCCGCCTGCGGCATTGGCCTGAACACGATCGAACTGGCCAAGAAGCATGGCGGCCAGGGGCTGTCCTTTTCGTGCAAGTTGCGCGCCTTCGAGGAGATCGCGCGGCACGACTTCGCCTTCGCCTTTGCGCTGATCAATCACCACAACGCCGTCGCGCGCTTTGCTCGCGACGGCAAGCCGTCGCATGTTGCGCGATTGCTGCCGCGCATGATCACGGGCGAGCTGATCGGCTGTGCCGGCTTGAGCGAACCTGGAGTTGGCAGCGACTTCGGCGGCCTGGAAATGTCGGCCAAGCGGGTCGACGGCGGCTGGGTGCTGAACGGCGCCAAGGCGTGGATCACCAATGCCGCGGTCGCGGGCCTTTCGGTGGTCTATGCCCAGACCGACAAGGCGCAGGGCTATCGCGGTATTGTCTGCATTGCCATCGAAGCCGACCGGCCGGGGTTTCAACGCGACAAGCCGTTCGAGCTGCATGGTGGCCACGCCATCGGCGTCGGCGGGTTCCGGCTGGTCGACTATTTCGCGCCCGACGAAGCCGTGCTACAGCCGCCGGGCCAGGCCTTCAAGGCGGCACTCGCCGGCATCAACGGCGCGCGCGCCTACGTCGCCGCCATGTGCTGCGGCATGCTGCAGGCCTCGCTCGAAACGGCGGTGCGTTACACCCAGCAGCGCAAGACCTTCGGCCAGCCGGTGCTCGACCATCAGGGCGTGCGCTGGAAACTGGTCGATGCTGCAACCGACCTGGAAGCGTCACGCCTTCTCACCTACCGCGCGTCGCGCCTGATCGACGAGGCAGGCGATGCCGTGCTGCCCGCCGCCTACGCCAAGAAGTTCGCCACCGACATGGCGGTCCAGCGCATCGCCGACTGCATCCAGGCAATGGGCGCCAACGGCCTGCGTGCCGAGTATCCGCTGGCCCGCCATCTCGCCTGCGCCAAGATCGCGGCCTACACCGATGGGTCGATCGAAATGATGAACGAGCGCATCGGCGCGGGCTTGGCGTCGGTGTTCGGACAGAAGGAATGATTCTCTCGACCGTCGAGATGCATACCGGTGGCGAGCCGACGCGCATCATCGTCGACGGCTGGCCACGCTTTCGGGCCGCGACCCTGCTCGACAAGCGACGTGAGGCGAAAGAGCGTTTCGATTTTTTGCGTCGCGGCCTGATGCTGGAACCGCGCGGCCACGATGGCATGTATGGCGCGCTGCTGGTCGAACCGGATCATCCCGAGGCCGATCTTGCCGTGCTGTTCATGCACAACGAAGGTTTCAGCACCATGTGCGGCCACGCCACTATCGCGCTGGCGCGCTGGGCGGTCGACAGCGGCCGTGTGCCGGTGCAGGTGCCCGAGACCATTGTCCGCCTGCAATGTCCCTGCGGTCTCGTTGTGGCCCGTGTGTCGGCCCACGGCGCGGTGCGCTTCGAGAGCGTGCCGTCCTTCGTCTATGCACTCGACCGCGTTGCCCCGACCGCGACCTGGGGACCGGTCAGTGTCGACATCGCCTATGGCGGTGCCTTCTATGCCTTCCTCGCTGCCGACTCGATTGGAATCGATCTGCACACCTCGCCCATACGCGTCATCGCCGATGCCGGCGAGGAGATCGCGCGGGCGGTGGCCTCGGCCATTTCCATCGAGCACCCTGATGAGCCGGATCTCGCCTTCCTTTACGGCACCATCCTGACCGACGGTGGCGACGGCGCAAGCGGCCGGCCGAGCCGCAATGTCTGTATCTTCGCCGGCCGCCAGATCGACCGCAGCCCGACCGGCAGCGGTGTCAGCGCCCGCATGGCCCTGCAGGTCGCGCGGCGCCAGGCGCAGGCCGGCGAGGCACGGCAGTTCGAAAGTTGCACCGGTGCCATCTTCACCGGCAAGGTCGTGCGCGAAGCTCAACCGGTCGGTCCACGCAAGGCGGTGATCGTCGAAGTGGGCGGCAAGGCGCATCAAATCGGCGAAGCGCGCTTTCGCTTCGACGATGACGATCCCCTGCGCGAGGGATTTACTCTCGATCTCTAGGCGTTGTGGGCGCGCTTCAGCGCCTGGTCGAGATCGCTATAGAGATCGCCGCCGTCCTCGACCCCGACCGAGAGCCTCAGCAGGTCCGGCGGGCAGGGCGTGCCGGGGCCTTCGATGCTGGCGCGATGCTCGATCAGGCTTTCCACACCGCCCAGCGAAGTCGCGCGCTTCCACAAGCCGACCCTCGCTGCTGTCGCGATCGCCGCGCGCTCGCCGCCCTTGACCCGCACCGACAGCATGCCACCGAAACCGCCCTTCATCTGTTTGGCGGCCACGGCGTGGCCGGCGAAGGAAGGCAGGCCAGGGTAGAGCACCTCGGCCACCATGGGATGGGC
>PLYQ01000217.1 GCA_003153415.1 Rhodospirillales bacterium
GCGCTCGCCGTTGCGCACGTCGAAACCCTTCCGGTAATCGTTCTTGAGGAAAGTGACGACGTCGCCCTTCGCGAACTCGCGCTTGGCCGAATGCTTCATGCCGTCCGCGTCAGCCCATGACACCTTATAGACCCTGGCGGTCGAGCGATCGATCAGTCTGCGCTTGGCGAGGTCGTCGCGGATGAGGCCGTTGAGGCTGTCCCGGCTCTCGCGGCTGCCGGTCAAGATCAGCGTGTTCTTGTCGTATTGCGCGGCGACAGTGATGAGCCGGGCTTGCGCATGCTCGATCTCAAAGACGCGACCCGTTCGTGCCAGGACATCGAGGCTCTCGCGCATCTTCCCGCTCTTCGCCAGATCGACGGCCTCGCGCAGATCTCCGTTGCGCTGGCGGTGGTTCTCGCTCAGGCTGTGGAGGTGCCCGGACGTCTCAGCAGCCTCGACCAGCCGGTCGAACGGCCGCCCGGCGCCGACCGATTGAATCTGGTTGCGGTCGCCGACCAGGACGATTTTGTCACCGTGCTTGTCGGCACGGCTCATCAATTCGGCCAAGTTGCGGCTGTCGAGCATCGAGGCCTCATCGATGATGACTAGGCGCGGCGCTCGTGCCGAAAGGGCCTCCCCGGGCTCCACGCGGTTGGCGTAACGCTCTCTTGCCAGGTAGGAGCTGACGGTCGTAGAGGCGATGCCGGACTCCTCCTGGAGCTTGCGGGCGGCGACACCCTGGATCGCCAGACCGACGGTTTCCCACCCGTTATGGCCGGCGATATCATGGACTGCCCGGAGCATAGTCGTCTTGCCCGCGCCAGCGTCACCCTGGACGACGACGGCCCCGCGGTCGGCCGACAGGATACCGGCCGCCGCGGCGGCCTGCTGCTCCGAAAGGCCCCGCTGGCCGCGCTCCAGGCTCGCCTTGATGCCATCCGCGACCTGCAAGGCGGCTACGTCCGCCTTCAAGACTAGGGCCGCAGGCTCGATCCGATCTCGGACGCACTCGCGGTCGGCGCGCGTGAGCTCCCAAGTCGTGTAGCGCCCGTCGTCGGTCGCAAGCAACCGTCCGGCGCTGACCTCGGCCCGCAGGCGCTGCTCGGCCGTCGCATAGGTGATGGGCGCCCAAGTTTCCCCGCGGGCGAGTTCGGTCATGTACTCGGTGATGATCGCATTGGCCGTCACGGTCGCCGTATGCTCGGTCGCCCGGCGCGCAGCGGCCTGCCAGCGCGCCGCCTCGGTGTTGCCGCGCTCGCCGGCGAGTTCCTGGCGGGCCTCGATCGAGTACGAGGCTTCCAGGCTCCAGGCCTCGCGCTCGGCCCGGACGTCCGCCTTGTTCTGCTCGAGAGTCTTGGTCTGATACTGCTCGACGCGGGCACGCCAGCCCTCCAGGATGTTGACCTTCTCGACCGTGGAGTCCTTCTCCTTGCGGGTCTTGCGCCAGGCCGCCATGTCGTGCAGCCCGTCCTTCTTGGCGGCGGCGATTTCCGCCCGCCGCTTCGAGAACTCGCGCTCCAGTTCCAGCGAGACGCTGTCGAGGCGGAGTTCCCCCTTCTTGGTGTAACTGACGGAGTGACCGGCCTCCTTGAGGTTCGTCGCGAGCTTGGCGCGGTACATCGAACCCCACAGCTTATTGAAGTCGTGGCGCAGGATTTTGCGGCCGTCCAACGCCATGACCTTGCCCCCGTAGGAGGTCAGGTTCGCGAGCACGACGTGAGTGTGAAGGTGCGGGTCGTGATCGCGGTTGAAGCCGTCGCGGACGGTGACGTAAGCCATTTTCCCCGTCTTTACCTGCTTGATCTCGCGATCGATGTACTTCTGCGTCCCGGCGCAATGGCGCTCGATCTCGCGCATCGTTTCGAGGACGGCTCGGTCGTGCGCCGCGATGATCGACGGGTCGCGGTCAGTCAGAAGTCCCGCGATGCTGACGGACTTGGGGGCCGAGAAAGTCAGGTCGACGCCGATGACCTTATGCTCGCGCCCGACCTGCTCGCCGGAGGCGTTGCGGGCCGAAAGGAGGTTCGTCAAATCCCGCTCGGTGATGGACGCGCCCTCCTTGAAACCGAGGGTCGCGGCGAGGGCTCCGTGAATTTGGGGGCCTCCCGCGCCGGCGTCTCCGGTCAGCGATTCGACGCCGGCGGCCTGCGAGAAATAGTAGTTCTCCTCAGAGGAATGATAGGCCGCGAGCTTGGCGGCGCTTCCCGTTAATTTGCAAGAAGTGAGCAAGTGGCCAAAAGCTTAGCAGATAAATCGCAGATTTACACTGGTGCATGTCTAAATTCGCCGTTTTTAGGCCGTTTCCGGAGGCGAGCCACGCCTTCCAAAGACCACGAAATAATAGGCAGGTACGGGAGCTCTCGGCCGAGGTGCACCATGAAAAATCGAGGCCTAAGGCGGAGTTGGCGAGCAGTGGGGCGGTGCCGTGGATGTACCGCAGTCGGCTGTTGCCCTCTGAACCAGTCGCAACCTGGTTCGTTCCCGCGCGGCGCGTCGTCCAGCGCCGAGCCTAGCAGCCCGCCAGGCCCGCGTTTTCTGCATGGCGCATCGGCATAGATATTTTGTGTTATATTCGTAATCTGGCCGCGCCCCGATGTCCGGGGAA